>CAMDPX010000111.1 GCA_945905295.1 Planctomyces sp. SH-PL62
TGATCACAAGCTGAAGCTCTCCCCGTTCCTCGTCCGTCAATCGAACTACATATTTCTTGTGCATAGACCACCTCCTTGTGGTACACGCAGAGTCGTCGAATTCTCGATAAACTCCAACCCGAAGTTTTAGTCGTGACGCGGCACTAGTACGTAGCCGTCATCGCTCCGCGTGACGAGCCGAGTGCTCACCAGGGCCTGAGTCGCCTCCGAATTCCGACCGTTGAGAAGCGTCCGGCTCGTCACGCGGAGCGATGACGGCTACGTAGAATCGACCGGGCCATCCAGGTCAACGACCGCCTGCTGCTGGTGCTCTCGGAGCACAGCATGAACAGCGAATGGGTGCAGACCGAGCTTCGCAAAGCTCGCCAGGCCGAACTCCGCGAGCAACGCCCCGGCCAAAAGCTGTTCCCCATCCGGCTGGTGAGCCTCGACCGCATCCGCGACTGGAGCTGCTTCGACGCCGACACCGGCAAAGACCTGGCCGTCGAACTCCGCGAAGACCACATCCCCGACTTCTCGAACTGGAAAAACCACGACCCCTTCGAGTCCGCCTTCGCCGACCTGCTCCGCGACCTGCGCGCTCAGGCGTAGGGTGCCAACAACACGACCGAAATTTCAATTGTCGCTCCGCGACGAACCATTGGCGCGTCATCCGATTCCGTGGGTTGAAACCCACGGCTACCGTCGGATGTCGCTCCGCGACAAAGAAGCCGGTCGAGCGGTCGGCTTTCCTGTCACCGAGCGACAGGGCTACATTCAGCGACAGGGCGATATTCAATGCTCGACCTCAGAACCATGAAGGAGTCCCCATGAAGATCACGCACATCGAAGTCATCCCACTCACCGGAGACACCGTCGACGGTGGTTGGCCTCAAGGACATGAACCGCAAGAGAACCTGCACACGCTCGTTGAGGTGCAGACGGACGAGGGCTTGTCCGGGTGGGGAAGTTGCTTCACATCGGGCAAGCTGGTCGAGGGGGCCGTCGAGCTGTTGTGGCCGATGCTCAAAGGGGAATCGGCGGTTGAGCCGGAACGAGTCAGCGAGAAGCTGCGGCAGGCTTCGTTCTGGCAAGGGCGTGGCGGTTCGGTCGAGCACGCGATCAGCGGGATCGACATCGCGTTGTGGGATCTGTTTGGCAAGGTGTGCGGGCAGCCGGTGTCGCGGTTGCTGGGCGGGAACTATCGGCAGCGGATCAAGCCGTATGGCTCGATCTTGTTTGATGAGCCGGATGCTTTGCGGGCGACGCTGGAAGCAACCGTCGAGCGCGGATTCAAGGCGATCAAGATGGGCTGGCGGCCGTTCGGGCGGCGCGATCGGAAGTTTGATGAATTGCTGATCGGCACCGCTCGCGAGACCGTGGGTGGCGGAGTGGATTTGATGGTCGATGCGGGGGGCAGCGAACAGTTCTGGCCGCACGGCGTGAATTGGGCGCGCGAGACGGCGCACATGCTCGCCGATTACGGCATCGTCTGGTTTGAAGAGGCACTCCCTCCCGATGACATCGAGGGGTACATCGAACTGACTCGCGTCTCGCCGGTGCCGATCGCGACCGGTGAAGTGCTGACTCGGCGGCAATCGTTTCGGCCGTGGCTCGAACGCCGCGCGGTGGACATCATTCAGCCCGATTGCACGAAGAACGGCGGCTTGTCCGAGTCGCGCCGCATCGCGTGGATGGCTTACGACCACAACATCCAAATGGTCTCGCATGGGTGGAATACGGCACTGGGTTTAGCGGCGGATTTGCAATTGGCGGCGGCGATGCCGATTGCTCGGTATGTCGAGTACCTGACGCCGTGCGCTTACATCGACTCGCTGACGACCGAACCGTTCCGCATCGACGCGGAAGGGTATTTAGAGATTCCGACAAAGCCGGGACTCGGCATTGAGATCGATCGCGAGAAACTCAAACGCTTTGACGCTCGCAAGTGACGGGCAAGTGACGGGGCCGGGAGTCTTTTTCAGGTCGGCCTTAAACCGACTCCCGTGTGAAACTCGAATGTGGCCGACCTGAAAAAGACTCCCGACCCCTTCGCGCTCCTGAGGATGATTCTTCGTGTGGTCCTCTCGTTTGTTCTGGCGATTGTTCCTGACGTATGCCTCGCTGACCGTCGTGTCGGCCGTTGTGTTTGTCGTCATCTTTTTGAAGTGGCAGCAAGAAGCGGTCGCGGCCGAGGTGCGGCAACGCGTGCAGGATGAAGCAAAGGTGTTTTTGAACGTCGCAGATCCGTCCTGGGCCGATGCCGACGCGCCGCTCGAAGAATTGCGCTCGACGTGGCAGCCGAAGTTGGAGGCTCTGGGGCGTGAGGTGGGAACGCGGCTGACGCTGGTCTTGGCGGATGGCACGGTGCTCGCGGATTCCGCAGCGGATGCTCGCCGTCTGGAGAACCATCGCGATCGTCCGGAGATCGTCGAGGCGATGGATGTCGGCGTTGGTTTTTCAACACGCGGCAGCCGGTCGGTTGGCGAGCCGTTTGAATACTGTGCGGTGCGTGTGGGCTCCAAAGAAGCACCACGCGGGTTTGTGCGTGTGGCGTTGCCGTGGACTCCGTTCGCGGCGCGGTTGCAGGCGACGGCTCAATTGGTTTGGAGCACGGCATTTGTCGTGCTGGTTTGCACGTTGGGCCTGGCCTATTGGCTGGCCTGGCGATTGGTGCGTCCGCTGGAAACCTTGACCGCCGCCGCCCAAGCCATCGCCGGTGGTGATTTCGTTCAAAAAGTGAGCGTTACCAATCGCGATGAAATCGGTGCTCTGGCCGGTGCGTTCAATTCGATGAGCCGCGAGTTGTCTCGGCGCTGGGAGCAACTTCAAGCCAGCCGCCGCGAACGGGACGAGAACAGCGAGTTGATGGAAACCGTGCTCGGAGCCATGCGTGAAGGGGTGGTCGTGATCGATGCGCAGCAGCGGATCTTGTATGCGAATGCCGCGGCTGGACCGCTGCTCGATCTGCCGACCATGCAGGCGCTGGGACGTTCGTTGTTTGAGGTGGCTCGGCACCCGCGCGTGCAGAAGGTGTTCGAGGATGTGCTCGCGGGGCGTGTCCCAGAACGGGTGGAGTATGAAGTACCTCGGACCAGCGCGATTGTCGCATTGATCGCGTCGCCGCTGCCGGGGCAGCCTCCTGCGGGAGCCGTGCTGGTGTTACAGAACGTGACAGAATTGCGGCGGCTGGAAAACCTGCGGCGCGAGTTCGTCAGCAACGTCTCGCACGAATTGAAGACGCCGTTGACGACGATCCAAGCCTACACGGAAACGCTGTTGGATGGAGCGATCGACGATGCCACTCACAATCGCGAGTTCCTGAAACGGATCGAAGAACAAGCCGAGCGTCTGCATCGGTTGATCCTCGACCTGCTGAGCTTGGCTCGCATCGAGTCGGCCGAGGAAGCGTTCGAGTTATTGCCGGTCTCCATCGACGACACGGTGCGTGCCTGCGTTGAGGAGCATCAAGCGGTGGCGTCCGGGAAGGGGATCTCGCTGGTCACGAAGCCTGCCCCAGATCCGGTCATGGTCTGGGCGGACGAAGAAGGCATTCGCACGGTGCTCGACAACCTGGTCGGCAACGCGATCAAGTACACGCCGTCCGGAGGCCGAGTCCTCGTGCGCTGGCACATCGACGGTCGCCGTGCCGTGTTGGAGGTCGAGGACACGGGCATCGGAATTCCTCAGCAGCATCAATCGCGGATCTTTGAGCGTTTCTTTCGCGTGGACAAAGCCCGCTCGCGCGAGTTGGGCGGAACCGGCTTGGGCCTGTCAATTGTGAAGCATTGGACGCAGGTCTTTGGCGGTTCGGTGGAGGTCCGCAGCGAACTCGGCCGCGGCAGCCTCTTCACACTGCGATTGCCCGTCGTGAGCCGAATTATTGGGGCGTCTCCGCACGGACAGGAATGAGGCGTTGCTTTGTTGATTGGGCGGCAGCGTTGTATCCCGTGCCGGGCGGCCTCTCGGATTCACACTTTCTTAACAATCGGTCGCTCGAATCTTCATCCCCCGTGCTTAGGTTTCCCGCGTGAAAATGGGGATCGAAAAGCACCAAGATAAGGACGATTAAGAATGCGCTCTGGGATGCAATGGTTTTACGGCGTGGTAGTTTTGGGTTTGGTCGCGATCTCGCCTGGTTGCTCGGTGCGAGAATCGAGTGAGCCCGCTGGAGGAAAGACGGGAAGCGGCGAGGCGTCCGCAAATGCGACTGGTGCGGCAACGGGCGACACCGACAAACCAGCAGCGAAGCTCTCCGGAAAAGTGACGATCACGGGGTCGAGCACCGTTTATCCGATCTCGCAGGCGATGGGCGAAGAGTTCATGAACCTGCATAAGGGCGTTGACGTGAGCGTCGGCGAGTCCGGCACCGGACCAGGCATGAAGGAATTGGGCGAAGGAAAGCTCGACATCGCGGATGCGTCTCGGCCGATCAAGCCGGCTGAGGCCGCGGCGTGTAAAGCAGCGGGAGTGGAATTCATCGAGTTGAAGGTCGCGATCGACGGATTGTCGGTGGTGGTGAATCTTCAAAATGACTGGTGCAAAGCGATCACCGTGGCGCAGCTCAAGGCGGTGTGGAGTCCCGACAGCAAAATCAAGAAGTGGAAAGACATCGACGCCTCGTGGCCGGATGAAGAGATTCGGTTGTACGGAGCCGATCATGCTTCCGGCACGTTTGATTACTTCACGGAAGCGATCGTCGGCAAATCGAAGTCCAGCCGCACGGACTACACGCCGAGCACCGACGACAACGTGCTCGTGAAGGGAGTCACCGGCGATAAGTACGCGCTGGGTTACTTCGGCTACGCCTATTACGCCGAGAACAAGAGTAAGCTGAAAGTTCTGCCGATCGCCACCGGTGATGACTTGGAGGCGGCGGTCGCTCCGACCGAGGAGACGATTCTGAATGGAACTTACAAGCCGCTGTCACGTCCGATGTTTATCTACGTCAACAAAGCTTCGTTGAAGAAGCCCCAAGTGGCCGAGTTCGTGAAGTACTACTTGCACGAGGGCCAATCGTGGGTCAAGGCCGTGCGATACGTCGAGCTTCCCGCTGCTGAATTGGAAGCGGCTCGCAAGACGTTGAGCGAGGCGTTGGCAAAGTAGACGAGTCTCTCCGAGGCTGTGAAAGAAATTGGTAGCTGAACTCGCCAGAGTTCAGTTTTCTCGGCGAATTCTGAAGTCTGGCGACTTCAGCTACCCAAAACTTCACAGCCTCTCCGTGACTCGAAGCTTGTTGCACTTTGGAGAATTCGCGTCACGGAGTGGCGCGGCTACTTGGAGTTTCGCGTGTCAGTCGCTCAAGTCACGTCACCGTCGCTCATCAAGAGTCCAAGTTCCTTGGCTCGCCGATTTTCGTGGACGCGTGCTCGTGAGCAGGTCATTCGCGGTGTGCTGTTTCTCTGCGGAGCACTGACGCTGCTGACGACGGCGGGCATCATTATCGTCTTGTTCACGGAAGCGATTTACTCGTTCGGCGGGACGGCGTTCTTTCAGTCGGTGTCGATCACCGATTTTCTGTTCGACACGGTTTGGGCTCCGCAACATCCGGATCATCCGCGGTTCGGAATTCTGCCGCTGCTGTGTGGGACGTTTGTCATCGCCGGTTTGGGCGGAATCATCGGATTGCCAATTGGCTTGGCGAGCGCGATCTACTTGTCCGAGTACGCGAAGCCGAAGATGCGTCGCATCGTAAAGCCGCTGCTGGAAATTCTGGCCGGAATCCCGACGGTGGTTTACGGTTACTTCGCGTTGGTGTTCGTGACCCCTTATCTGCTGCGTCCGATCTTTCAGACCTGGCTTGGTTTCAACGTTGATATCTTTAACGCTCTGAGTGCGGGAATCGTGGTCGGAGTGATGATCATTCCGACGGTGTGCTCATTGAGCGAAGATGCTTTGCGAGCCGTTCCACGCGGACTGCGTGAAGCGGGTTACGCCTTGGGTTCGACAAAATTCGACGTGTCGCTGAAGGTGGTTGTGCCCGCGGGTCTTTCGGGAATTCTGGCGTCGTTCCTGCTGGCGATGGCTCGTGCGATTGGTGAAACGATGGCCGTGACAATCGCGGCTGGCCAGCAACCGCGGCTTACGCTGAATCCGTTTCGGGGCATGGAGACCATGACCGCTTACATCGTCAACATCAGCCTCGGCGACACTGAGGCGGGATCGATGGAATACAAGAGTTTGTACGCGGTCGCTCTGTCGCTGTTCGTCATCACTCTGTCGATGAACGTGCTGGCTCAGTGGGTCTTGAAGCGATTCCGGGAGGTCTACGAATGAGCGCGACCGGAAAACTTCATGAGCCGGCGTTGGCCAAACGTCATCGCATCGGGCAATTGTTTCAGTGGCTCTGCTGCGGTTCGACGTGGTTCGGCATTGTCGTGCTGGTGCTGCTCCTGGCGAGCGTGACTTGGAAGGCAACGACTTGGCCGACGGCCGACGCGGACGCCGTTGATCGCGCCGCCGCGATGAAAACGAATGCGACCTCCGGTGAGGCGGTGACATCGGCACGTCCTCTGAGCACGCGGTTTCTCACCAGTTATGACTCACGCGTCCCACAGAAGGCGGGCATTCGGGCCGCGCTGTGGGGCAGCTTGTGGTTACTGGTGTTTGTCGGATTGACCACCGTGCCGATTGGAGTCGGCGCAGCCGTCTATCTTGAGGAGTACTCGAACGAAGGACGCTGGAAGCGAATCATTCAAGTGAATCTGTCGAACCTCGCGGGAGTGCCGTCCATTGTTTATGGCATCCTGGGTCTGACGGTCTTCGTGCGGATGTTTGGGCTCTTCGGCCATGATGGCAAAGTGTTGGACCTGAATCTCGGCTTCACCGTTTTGGCGGTGCCGCTGCCGTTCGAGCGGTCGGTGATCTCTGGTGCGTTGACACTGTCGCTGCTGGTTCTGCCGACGGTCATCGTGGCGGCTCAAGAGGCGTTGCGTGCGGTTCCCTCTTCGATTCGCACGGCGTCTTATGCTTTGGGTGCGACTCAATGGCAGACGATCCGCCATCAAGTGCTGCCGTCGGCGATGCCCGGCATCATGACCGGAGTGATTCTGTCGTTATCACGAGCGATGGGCGAAACCGCGCCGCTGATTATGATCGGCGCGTTGACGTATCTGGCGAGATGCCCCGGCCGTATCGACAGCTTGTCCGCCGCTTGGGAGCATCCGGCCGGATTGTTGGAGGCTCCGTTCGACGTCTTCACGTCATTACCGATTCAGATCTTCAATTGGGTTTCGCGAGCACAACCCGAATACGACCACCTTGCCGCCGCCGGCATTATCGTCCTGCTGGTGGTTTTGATGTGCATGAATACGGCGGCGATCTTAATTCGTAATCGTTTTCAAAGGCGAACACAGTGGTAGCGACGACGTTACTCCCTGGAAAAGAACCCGGACTCTCGGAAGAGCCTCAGCTCTTGAAGGAGCACCGCCCAATGACTTTGATGCAATCGTTCTCCGAACTGATGCACCAACGAAAGCAACGCGAAACCGTGAAGAGGAGTCTTCCCGTGGAGACCGAGGTTACGAAACTTGATATCCGCAACCTCAACTTTTTCTACGGCGACAAGCAGGCGTTGTTCGATGTCTCGATGACGGTGGCCGAACGATCGGTCACGGCGTTTATTGGTCCTTCGGGTTGCGGCAAGAGCACGTTTCTCCGCACGCTCAACCGGATGAACGACATCATCGAAGGGACGAATCACAACGGCCAAGTCCTGCTGGAAGGGCAAGACATTTACGCTCGCGATGTGGATGTCGTGGCGCTGCGAAAGCGCGTCGGCATGGTCTTCCAAAAATCGACTCCGTTCCCAAAGTCGATTTTTGAAAACGTCGCCTATGGCCCCAGAGTCGCCGGCCAGAACAATTACAAAGCTCTCGTCGAAATCGTTGAACAATCTTTGAAACGTGCGGCATTGTGGGATGAAGCCAAAGACCGCATGAACGATTCCGCCCTGGCTCTATCGGGTGGCCAGCAACAACGACTGTGCATTGCCCGCGCTCTCGCGACGAACCCGGATATTCTGCTGATGGACGAACCGGCCTCGGCGCTGGACCCCGCCTCAACCGCGCGAATCGAAGACTTGATTTTCGAACTCAAGCAGAACTATACGATCGTCATCGTGACTCACAACATGCAGCAAGCCGCTCGCATCAGCGATCGGACGGCCTTTTTCTTTCAGGGATATTTGATCGAAGTCGACGCGACCCAAAGACTGTTCACCACGCCGACGAAGAAGCAGACGGAAGACTACATCACGGGAAGGTTTGGCTAGCGGCTGACCGTATTTGAAATCTCAAATCTCAAATTTGAAATCTGTTAATGACAATACATCTCACTCGTGATCTTGGTGTCCTGCACCGCAACTTGCTGTCGATGTGCGCGACGGTCGAGGAGTTGGTCCACATAGCGGTGGATGAACTCGGCGACCCAAGTATCGATCGTGCCCGTGAACTGGCCAAACGCGATGATGAAGTCGATCGCTTTGACGTCAGCATCGAAGAAGAGTGCCTGAAGATTCTTGCGTTGCATCAGCCAGTCGCCACCGACCTGCGGCGCATTACGACGGTTTTGAAGATTACCGGCGAACTCGAACGTGTGGCCGACATCAGCATTCACATCGCAGAACGAGCGTGCGGTCTGGTCAATCAGCCGGCCATCGAAGTTCCTGAGAAGCTCAAGGAGATGGCTCGCCGAGCCGTCCAAATGCTGCATCAAGCGATCGACGCCTATGTCGGTCTCGACAGTCACCTCGCGCGGCAAGTCTGTGAATCGGACAACGTCGTCGACGAACTCAATCGCGAGATCATTTACGAACTGATGGCGATGATGCAGGCGAAGCCGGAGCAGATTGAACCCTTAATTGATTTATTCTCCGCGTCTCGCCATGTCGAGCGAGTCGCCGATCACGCGACCAACATCGCCGAGGATGTCGTGTATCTCGTCGAAGGCGAGATCATCCGGCATCGCGCCCACTTTCGCTGATGTTTGTCGTTCCGCTTTCAGGCTGTTGGATGGATCCGCTTCACGGCGGAACTGCGAAGTCTGTCACCGAATTCCAATATGGCTAAACCCACGATTCTTATCATCGAAGACGAGCGGGCGCTACTCGAAATCCTCGCGTACAATTTGACGAACGAAGGTTTCGAGGTACTCACCGCCGCAGACGGCCAGGACGGCTTGCGCCGAGCCAAAACGTCGGTTCCGGACTTGGTTGTGCTCGATTTGATGCTGCCAGGTTTGGATGGCCTGCAAGTCTGCCGTCAGATCCGCTCTGATCCGAGAACTCAAGCCGTTCGCATTTTGATGCTGACTGCCAAAAGTGAAGAGGTCGATGAAATTGTCGGCTTCAACATGGGAGCCGATGACTACGTCGCCAAGCCGTTCAAGATCAAACCGCTCATCAGCCGCATTAAAGCGCTGCTGCGGCGTCCTTCGGCCGAGCAACAATCCGGTGAGACGGTCGCCATTGACGGCATCGAGATTGATCGGACCAATCACACGGCGAAACTCGATGGCGAGGAGATGCAACTCACGCCCACCGAATTCAAGATGCTCTGGACGATGATGCGCCGCCCCGGCCGGCCGTACTCGCGCAACGAGTTGCTCGACAATGCTCGCGGCGAGGATGCCAACGCGCTGGAACGGACGATCGACGTCCACGTCCGCTCGCTGCGGCAAAAGCTCGGCGACAAAGGGAACTTGATCGAGACCGTTCGCGGAATCGGCTATCGCTTCAAAGCTGAGTAGCTTGACTCTCCGAGTCGAGTCTTCGGAACACGCCCGACTCGGAGAGTCAGGCTACAGCAGTTTGAAAAACCATCTCACGTCAATACGCTACCCGCCTCATTCGTAGGGCACATTCCATCGGAGGCGGGCAGCATGTCGCAGAAAGAAGCCTGGGGAAGTCGCATCGGCCTGGTACTGGCGATGGCCGGCAACGCGGTCGGGTTGGGAAACTTTTTGAGGTTCCCGGCTCAGGCGGCTAAGAACGGCGGCGGAGCGTTTTTGATTCCGTATCTCGTCGCGCTGGTCGTGCTCGGCCTGCCGCTGATTTGGGTCGAGTGGGGTATGGGTCGCTTCGGTGGCCAACAGGGACATCACTCGTCACCGGGAATTTTTCAGACGCACAGCCGCAACGGGTTCTGGAAATACTTTGGCGTCATGGGGCTGTGGTCCTGCGTCGTTGTGGCGGCGTTCTATCTCTACATCGAGAGTTGGTGTCTGGCCTACGCGGCCTATTCGGTGATCGGCGGATTCAAGGGGAAGACACCCGATGATGTGGGCACGTTCTTCGGCCAACTGACGGGCGAAAGCGATTTTCAATTGTTCGCGGTCAGCGGTTGGGGAATGTTGATCTTCGCGATCTGCATCGCGATGAACGTCTACATTCTGTCGCGCGGCTTGGCGAAGGGAATCGAGCTGGTCTCGAAGATTGGAATGCCGCTGCTGATCGTGTTTGCTGCGATCCTGGCGGTGCGCGGCATGATGATCTCGCCCGAAACCGATCCGGCCGCGAAGCAAAGCGCGCTCGACGGATTGAATTTTATTTGGGAACCGCGACTCACGTCGCTCAAAGACCCGGCTGTCTGGCTGGCGGCGGCGGGACAAATTTTCTTCACGCTCTCCATCGGCATGGGGACGATTCACTGCTACGCCTCGTACCTGCGAGACAAAGACGATGTCACTCTGACCGGAGCAACAGCCGCCTGGACCAACGAGTTCTGCGAAGTGATCCTCGGTGGTTCGATCCTGATTCCGATCGCGGTGGCGTATCTCGGGCTGCCGGAAGTTGTGAACAAGACGGCGGGGGGATCGGGGTTTTCGCTGGGCTTCTTCGTGTTTCCAACGCTGTTCAACAACTGGGGAGCATTCGCTCCGATCGCCGGACTGTTGTGGTTTGGTCTGCTGTTCTTCGCGGCGATCACCAGTTCGCTGGCGATGGGCCAGCCGGTCATGGCGTTCTTGCAGCAAGAGTATGGACAGTCTCGCGGCCGCAGCGCCGTGACGTTCGGAGCAATGTTGCTGCCGCTGGCTCTGCCGGTCGCGCTCTTTCACAGCAGCGTGTTCTTTGACGAGTTCGATTACTGGGCCGGCACGGTGATGCTGGTGGTCTTCGCACTCGGCGAGGCGATTCTGTTCGGCTGGTCGTTCGGCATGGACCGAGGCTGGGCCGAGATGACCAAGGGAGCCGAACTCGCGATCCCAAAGGTGTTCCGCTTCATCATCAAGTACGTCACGCCGGTCTTCCTGATTGCAATTCTGCTCGCGTCTGGCGGCGACATGATCGCCAAGCTGCTGCACAAGGACGTCGCCGACACGAAACAGAAGAAGCTTTCCGATTTCGACCAGCAAATCGCCGACCTGAAACTCTCTGTGGAAGATCGCGAGACCAAGCTGAAGAAGCTCGACGCGGACTTGGAAACGCTTGCGGCGGACTCTTCAAAGGCCGGCTTCGAGCGAGAAGCGGCTCGGTTGAAGCAACAAGACTACCGCGCGAAAGTCGCATCCGGCGGCGAATTGGACGACTCGAAACGTGACGCCGAAATCAGCAAACACCAAACGTCGCGTGCGGCCGCCGAGAAGTTCTACGACGCGCTGCCAATGTGGCGCAACATCGACCGACTGCTGATGGTCGGCGTGTACGTCTTCTTCTGCGTGCTGGTCAAACGAGCTTGGTCCAAACGCCAAGCCGAAGGGAGCGTTTAGCATGTCCACTTCCGCGACGGCGTTTATGGCGATCGTCTGGTTCGTCGTGATCTTTTTCACCGGCTATTGCTTCAAAAAACTGCTGACCTCGGATCGCCGACTGGACGGCGAATAGCGCTCGACTGAGGACGCTGTTTCGCCGCGACGATGAGTGAATCACATGCACCCCAACAAACACATCCAAGCCATGATCGACCGCGCCACGTCTCGCGGTTGGCGATAGGTGAAATGTGGCGGCCACGTTTGGGGCGAACTCTATTGCCCGGAGTCCTCCCGCAATGGTTCCATCGTGCGAGTTCACTCGACGCCACAGAATCCTGAAAACCATGCGAAGAGGCTCATGCGACAGATTGACAATTGCCCGCACTGCTAACGACCGTTGGCTGTTCGACGGAAGGTAGCACGATGAATCATGAGTTTATTGCGAAATTGACTGAGCCGGAGAGCGGGACCGCGACCACGGAATTCGCCGAACGGTTGTATGGCATCGCGTCCGATCTGACCTGCATCTCGCGCAATGGCATTGTGTTCGTGGAGTTTGACCGCGACGCGACGTCGTTGGAGCAAGCCATTCGCTCCGCCATCGCCGACATCGTCAAAGCCGGCGGCACAGTCGCGAGTGTGGAGATCGAAAAGGACGAGATCGCCCAGTTGCTGAATGGCTGATCGCAACTCGGCCGGAGCAACCTCAGATGTCGCGCTTTCGCCTGATGCGATGGGCCATCAGCCTTGGGGTGAGCACACTCTTGCTCCTTCTGGCGGCGATTCTGTTGCAACCACTCGAACAAGGCCGTGGTGATGCGCGGGACGCGCAATGCCGGAACAATCTGAAAGAGATTGCTCTCGCAATGCACTACTATCACGACAAGCACAGTGCGTTCCCTCCGGTGTTCGTACCGGACGCGAATGGTCGGCCGATGCACAGTTGGCGCGTCTTGCTGCTCCCATACTTGCAAGACTCGCGAATGGGCGAACTCTACCGGCGGTATCGCTTCGATGAGCCGTGGGATGGCCCGAACAATTCGCTGCTGCACGGCGAACAAGTCTCAGCCTACGCCTGCCCGAGCGACAATGGTCCGTATCAGTCCCACTGGACCAGCTTCTTGGCGATCAGCGGCTCGGAGACGATGTGGCGTCACGACGCGACCGTCATGATGGCCGACATTAAGGATCGCGAAGAAGACACGCTCGCTTTAGTAGAAGTCGCCAACAGCGGCATTCATTGGCTAGAACCGCGAGACATCCAACTGTCATCGCTCGACGAATCCGGGGCGAATTGGCCGCCCATCGGTAGTCGCGCCGAGCACCGAGTCAAACAGTTTTGGGGCTACTCCGACTGGCACGAATATGCCATCACTGTGGGTTACCAAGTGCTCCACATCGAACGCTCCGCCACGGCCAAAGAGCTGCGACCGCTCTGCACGATCGACGGCCAAGAGAACTGTGCTCCGTTTTTTCACCAGCACGCTCGGCGTAGGAAATAACGGTCGCGGCTACTTTTGACACTTTTGGTTGTCAAAAGTCAAAAGCACCGATACGATCCCCAGCCGTCCTCAGCGAACGAAGTCGTCGTCGGGATGTAACTTCAAGGCTGATAAACGGGTTTGGCCATGAAAATCGCGCTCGAAACCAGTGATCGTGGATTCTTGGATCAGCTTCATCGGCTCGGTTCCGGGACGATTTCTGAGATTTGTGGCTCGGTCGGAGTGACCGCCACTGCCGTGCGTCAGCGGCTCGTCCGGTTGCAAGGACAGGGGCTTGTCTCGCGAGTCATGGTTCGCAGCGGGCGGGGACGTCCGCACTTTGTTTACCAAGTGTCTGAGTCGGGGCTGAATCAGCTCGGCGAGAACTACAGCGACCTCGCTCTGATTCTCTGGCAGGAGATGCAGAGCATCGAAGAGCCAGTGCTCCGCGAGCGAGTTGTGCGGCGCGTGCGCGAGTCGATGGTGCAACGCTACGGGCGAACGGATCGCTCGCGGTCGTTGTCGGATCGGCTGCGGCAGTTGCAAGTCTCGCTGACGGATCGTGGGTTCGATGTCGAGATCGACGAAACCGGCGACCTGCCGATCCTCCGAGAAAACAGTTGCCCGTATCAGGAATTGGCGTCGTCAGACGTCGGCATTTGTGGATTGGAACAAGAGGTCTTTGCGGAAGTCTTGGGGACGAAAATGACACTCACGAAGTGTTGCCGCGACGGGCATCATTGCTGTGAGTTTCAGCCAGAAAGCGTGGTCAGTTGAGTCGATTGCAGGACGCGCTCGTGCCGCTAGAGTTTGCGGCTCGACGTAGCCCGACTCTCCGAGTCGGGTGCTTTCATTTCGATTTGCTGCCCGACTCAGTGAGTCAGGCTACAGAAGGGAAATCATGAGCAGTTGGATCGAAGGACGCTTTGAAGAGAACGTGATTGTCTCGACGCTGGAGCAGGCGATGAACTGGGCGAAGGAGTCCAGCGTGTGGCCGATGACGTTCGGCCTCGCGTGTTGTGCGATTGAGATGATGGCCGTCGGAGCCAGCCGCTTCGACCTGGACCGCTTCGGAGCCGGGGCGTTCCGCGCGAGTCCTCGGCAAGCAGACTTGATGATCGTGGCCGGGACCGTCACCTACAAAATGGCCAGCCGAGTGCGGCGGCTCTACGAGCAGATGCCCGATCCAAAGTACGTAATCGCGATGGGAGCCTGCACGGTCGGCGGCGGCCCGTACTTCAAGTGGGGCTATCACGTCGTCAAGGGAGTCGATCTGGTCGTCCCGGTCGATGTGTACGTCCCCGGCTGCCCGCCCCGTCCGGAGGCTCTGCTCGAAGGGATCATGCGGATTCAAGACAAAATCAAAGCCCGCAAGCTCGGCAAAGGGATGACCGAAGTCCTCCCCGTCCCCCACCACAGCGGTGTCGCGGCCGTGCCGAGCGTGTTAAATGTTTGAATAGCAGGTGAGGAGAATTGCAATGAGCCTGATTTCGAAGCGATCGATTGTCCCATTCATTCTCCTTTTGGTATTCGCCGTGTTGGATCAACGTAATCCACCCATTTACTTGACCGGCGTCGTCATCGCGCTCGCCGCGATCTTCGTTGGGACAATTATCTCGGATGCAGCGAATCAAATAGTCGCGGAGTTACGGGAGACTCGACAGCAACTCAACGATGATCGGGATCAAGCACAGTCCAAGGACGCTGCGGAATCGTGGAAGTGAACGAAGTAAATTCCGGGCGTCAGTCAGCGAGCGGCCGCAAAGAACGAAAGGGTGAACATGGCTTATCGAACCTTGGAATCCGTGTTGCATCCCGACAGCCATCTCACGCTCCCGTCGGCGGAACTGCCGCTGCGGCCGGTTCGGGTGATGGTCACGATTTTGGAAGACACGGAGACAGCATTGGGGACGGACGAAGAAAAACCGTGGCCAACAAAAAAAGTGAGAAGCCCACGGCTGGCGTTTCCCGAACAGGCTCAGGATTTCGTGAAGGAGGTGATTGGGGTGACTGATGCCAGCCTATGACCAGAACTGCTCCCCGCCAGCTCCGATTGCGTTCGTAAACTGGAGGAACGCTGGCACCAGCGAAACGGTCGCTGATGTTCCCATGCTGCTCGACACGGGAGCGGATTTGACTCTTGTGCCACAATCAGTTGCCGATCAATTGGGCGTGTCACCGTTGCCAGGGCAGCAGTATGAGTTGGCGGGATTTGATGGAGTTCATTCCTGGGCCAGTGCGGTGATTCTGGATTTGATTTGGTTTGGAAAGGCGTTTCGCGGACGCTATCTGCTTACGGAAGACGCTCTGGGAATCATCGGCCGCGACGTGCTCAATCACCTGAACGTCGAATTCAATGGACCGGCGTTGGAGTGGAATGTTAGGAGTTGATTTTGAATGGCCAAACCTCGTCTGTATCTGGAAACGACGATTCCCAGCTACCTGACGGCTTGGCCGAGCCGTGATCCGGGGATCGCGGCGGATCAGCAAACAACGAGAGATTGGTGGCAGAATCGGCGACAGGAGTTTGAACTCTACATTTCGGAATTCGTTTGGAATGAGTGTGCGGACGGGGATCCGGCTGCTGCGAAAGAACGACTGATCGCCCTGGAGGAAGTTCCTTTGCTGGATGACCTGCCGGAGATCGACGAGTTGGCGGCGGCATTCATGAGTTCCGGCGCTCTGCCCGAACGAGCGGCGACCGATGCGTTGCGCATCGCGTTCGGTGCAGTTCACGAAATGGATTACTTGTTGACTTGGAATTGTTCGCACATCGCCAACGAAGAGATCATCAAGGTGCTGCGACAGATTTGTTACTTGAGCGGTTATGCCTTCCCGAAGATTTTGACTCCGACACAAATCATGGAGATCGAAATATGAAACACAATCCGATCATCGACGAAGTGCGTTCAATTCGTGAGCAGCAGGCCGCTGAGTACGGCTTTGATGTCCGTCGAATCATGGAAGCGTCTCGCGAGCGGTTAAAGAAGTCGAATGCCAAGGTGGTCAGCTTCGCGAGGGAACGCGATCCAATCGTGGAAGAAGTGCGTGCGGTTCGAGAACGACTCGCGGCCGAGTGCGATTTCGATCTCAAAAAGATTGTCGAACGCTCACGCGAACGGCAGGCGGCTTCGGGACGAACCGTGGTGAATTTCAGTGATAACGCCGGTGACTCTGCGGTTGCTCAAACCGTGGTCACGTCGGCAACGAAAGGTGAGTGATGAGCGCGATTCTGAAGATCAGCGACCTGCGAGTCGCCGTGGATGGCAAGCCGATTCTCAAGGGAGTGAACCTGGAGATTCGGCAGGGGGAGATTCATGCCTTGATGGGGCCCAACGGGTGCGGCAAGAGCACTCTGGCTTACGTCGTGGCCGGGCATCCGAAATACGAGATCACTGGCGGGTCGATTGAACTCGACGGCGTCAACGTGCTGGAGTTGGACCCCTGCCAGCGAGCGCGGCTGGGGATCTTTCTGGCGTTTCAGTACCCGGTGACGATTCCAGGCGTGAAGGTCTCCGACTTCCTGCGGCACGCGGTCTCGAACGTTCGCAACCCCGATCGCAAAGAGGGAGAGGGGCTGATCCCGATGAAGGATTTCCGCAAGGAACTCAAGGATCGGATGTCCGAGATCGACATCGACAGCGAGTTCGCTCGGCGCTACCTCAACGACGGCTTCAGCGGCGGCGAGAAGAAGCGGATGGAGATTTTGCAGTTGTCTCTGCTGCGTCCGCGGTTCGCGATCCTCGACGAAACCGACAGCGGCCTCGACAGCGACGCCGTCCGAGCGGTCAGCGAAGGGATCAACAAACTCCACGGCCCGCACATGGGCGTGCTGATCATCACGCACCACGAACGCCTGCTCGAATTCAACAAGCCAAGCTTCACGCATGTGATGCTCGCGGGAAAGATCGTCGAAACCGGAGATGCGTCACTCGCTCACGACCTGCACGCCAACGGCTACGCAGCGGTGAGAGAACGGCATCCGGCTGAGGCGGCGGAGGAACAAGCGGTTGTGATGAAGGCATAACGCGAGTTGCTTGAGGTCAAGAGATGACAAAAGCAAAGCCTTTTGAGATCGACCTTGAAGCCGAAGCCTATGACGACCTTGCCTATTTTCACGCGAAGCAGCGTCAAGAGATTTTCGACAGCATTACCGTCCATCTGCGACATCGTCCCACTTGGGAAACACATAAGATCAAACGTCTTCGTCCGAATCTTTTCGCCGAATGGGAACTGAGACTTGGCGATTGGCGAGTCTTGTACGATGTCGACGAACCCAACATGGTTGTCCGAATCCAAGCGATTGGCGAGAAACGCGGTAACCAATTGTTCGTGCGAGGAGAGGAGTTTCACAAACATGAAAGTGATTGATTTGCTTGAGGCGAAAGAACATCTCGAACAGTACGCTGAAGAATGCCGCGAAACACCGATTGTGGTCGCAATTGATGGGCAACCGGCGTTTGAAATGACTCCGCTCGATTTCGACGACGACGATGATTTGGTCAATAACCTCATCCAGCACAATCCAGAATTTCAGGCGTTCCTTGCTCGAAGAGCCGAGGAAAACAAGAAACACAAACCAATTTCGCTCGAAGAAGCCCGCAAGCGGCTTCTCGGTGAATGACTTTCAAGACCGAAGTGAAGCATCGCCGCTTGCGGCGTGGAGTACGAATCATGAGTGACCTAGCAGTTCAAGAACGTGAAGATCAAGACGTCGGCGTCGGCGATTATCAATTCGGGTTCCACGACCCCACGGACAAGTACGTCTTCAAGAGCCGCCGCGGACTGGATCGAGAGATCGTTTATCAGATCTCCGAGTTGAAGAAGGAGCCGAAGTGGATGCGGGATTTCCGCATCAACTCGCTGGAGACTTTCTTCCAAAAGCCGATGCCGCATTGGGGTGGCGATCTGGAGGAGATCGACTTCCAAAACATCTTTTACTACATGAAGGCGGCGGCCAATCTGGAGAAGAGTTGGGAAGACGTGCCCGACGACATCCGCAAGACGTACGACCGGCTGGGCATCCCGGAGGCCGAGAAGAAATATCTCGCCGGCGTGAAGGCGCAGTACGAGTCGGAAGTCATCTACGGCAGCTTGCAGGAAGACCTCGCCAAGCAAGGAGTGATCTTCACCGACACCGACTCGGCGTTACGCGATCATCCGGACCTGTTCCGAGAATACTTCGGCAAGATCATTCCGCCGAACGACAACAAGTTCGCGGCGCTCAATTCGGCCGTGTGGTCGGGCGGGTCATTTATCTATGTGCCACCGGGCGTGAAGATCGAATTCCCGTTGCAGGCGTACTTCCGCATCAACTCCGAGAACATGGGGCAGTTCGAACGGACGCTGATTATCGTCGATGAGGGAGCCTCGGCCCATTACGTCGAGGGCTGCACCGCTCCGACTTACAGCAGCGACAGCCTGCACTCGGCGGTGGTCGAGATCATCGTCAAACGGGGTGGCCGATTCCGCTACACGACGATCCAGAACTGGTCGAACAACGTCTTCAACCTCGTCACCAAGCGAGCGATGGCCTACGGCGATTCGCTGATGGAATGGGTGGACGGCAACCTCGGCTCGAAGCTGACGATGAAGTACCCCGCCATCTATTTGATGGAGCCAGGTGCTCGCGGCGAGACGCTGTCGATCGCGTTCGCGAACAACGGCCAGCATCAAGACGCCGGAGCGAAGATGGTTCACTGTGCTCCGAATACGTCCAGCCGCGTCGTCTCCAAGAGCATCAGCAAAGGTGGCGGCCGAGCCAGTTATCGCGGCTTGGTCAAAGTCGAAAAGGGAGCGACCAACTGCAAATCGAACGTCGTCTGCGACGCTTTGATCCTCGACAGCAAAAGCCGCAGCGACACTTACCCGTACATCGAAGCCGAAGACGACCAGATTTCGCTCGAACACGAAGCCAGCGTCTCGAAGATCGGCGAAGAACAGCTCTTCTACCTGATGAGTCGCGGCATGACCGAAGCGGAAGCCTCGGCCATGATCGTCACCGGCTTCATCGAGCCGCTCGTCAAAGAACTGCCGATGGAATACGCCGTCGAAATGAACCGCCTCATTGAGCTGCAAATGGAAGGGAGCGTCGGGTAGCAAACTCAAATGGACACCGCTGCTCGATTATTGAATTTGCCGCAATGGCATCCCTGTTTGATTTGGGACCAAATCATCGCGGCGACTGCGGCTGTCGTTCACGAGCGGACCGCAACGACGGCAGCAGAATTCAACATAACGGTGGAAGACGTTCCGGGATTTGGTAACGACGAATTAAAGTTGTCGTTGCAACTCAAAGGAATTTCCGACGCTCGAATTGCGGCCGTCAAACGGACTTTTGAGACCGCTCGGTTGATTGAATTCGCAGCGATTGGCTTGGCTGGAATGGTTTTGCATGTCACGGGTGGCCACGAGATTCGCGAGGTTGCATGGCGTGGAACAGGAGCGGACTACTTGGTGGATGAATTCAGTTACTTTTTGGAGATTTCTGGTCGATCGCGCAACAGCGATTTTTCAACCGCTTGGAATGAGCGTTGGACACGGTTGATGAAGCGTCGTGGTCAGGGCTTCTTTGTGTTTGTCGTGGAGTTTGAAACGAACACCGGCCGTCTGGCCTTTCACGAATGAATTGAGGACGAATCATGTCAACTGCCGTGATCCCCGTCAGCGACATGCTTGTGACCGTGAAGACTCGCGAGATTCAGCGGGGGTATTTCGCGGAATCGAGTGGTGACTCAGCCGTCGCCGCGAAACACTATCTCGCGGCGGGGCACTTGGAATTGGTGTTGCTCGATGACTACGCGAGTGCCGGCGAGGATCAACTGGCGGTTCGTAGTGGTTTGAGCGCGGCTTCTTGTTTTTGGCGGGCCGGAGACCGAGATCGAGCGGTTGAAACGGTCGAGATGCTTAAAGAGTCTTACCCGACGTTTACAGACGAGATTGAACAAGTGATTGCCGAATTGCGGCAAAGTGGACTTTGAACTGACCGATGTACGTCACCGCCGAAATCATCCGCGAGGTCGAACAGAAATACGGCACTCCGGTTGAGATCGCGCGGGAGTACGAGATGAATCCCGAACAGCTCGACATCGTGCGGTTGGGGACGAAGCAGGGACGCTGCCATGACGTGACGCTCGTGATCATTGATGACGAGCGAAACATTGTGGTGATTCGCAAGCCGAGCTATCCGCTCGGAGCGTATCGCGCGCCGTCTGGCGGGATTGAAGTGGGCGAGCCGTTTGACGACGGAGCAATCCGAGAAGCGAAGGAAGAAACTGGTTTAGACATCGTTTTGGAGAAATACCTGATCCGAGCCAACGTCCGATTCCGCTGTGGCTCGGAATTGATCGGCTGGACGACTCACGTCCTGCAAGCTCGTCCGACCGGCGGAACGTTGCAGCCGATCGACACAAAAGAAATCGTCGAAGCTCGCAAAGCGACGATTGCCGAAATCACTGGCCCGATCCGTGAAGCGTTAATCGCCACCGGCTCACCGGGACTGCGATACCGAGCGGAATTGGATGGGTTGGCGATTGAGTTAGCAAAACAAATGCCCTGAGAATCAGAAAACTTTCGAACCTCTCTTGAATGACGCAACAAAATGTTCGTCAATCGATCGGAAAGAAAGTCGTGGTCTGAACTGGCCACAAAGGAGATCATTTCACAGTTGCTTGTCCTGCGGCTCATCACGACGCCAATGGTTGTGTTTGCCATCTACAAGTCTCTGTTCGAGGGCAACGGAATCGAATGGTTTTATCTGAGTATTGCCGGCTTCGTTTTGTTCGGAGTTGGCTCAGTTGCACGGGGAGCCATTGGCGAACTGAGGCGGCGACGAAAACAGCAAGAAGCAAGATTAGATGACAACGATGACGACAAATGAAACAGTGACCGGCTTCAATCGCACGGCGTTTGAAGCGTTTCTCGATTCGCGGAACGAGCCCGATTGGATCGTGGACGCTCGGCGCAAGGCGTATGAGCAGTATCAAGATCATCTCGCCGTGCCGCTGGACCCGGAGGAATGGAAGCGGGTTGAGACGCGCACGTTTCGGCCGGATCAGTTTCATGTCCGCTCGGAGCCGTCCGAATCGGCCACTTTCGGATCTTTGATGCAGGACCGAGGCGAGTTCGCCGGGACAGTGACGCACGTTGATGGGCATGCGACGCGAGCGACGCTCGATCAGAAATATGCCAAACAAGGGGTGCTGTTCGGTGACCTGAGCACGCTGCTGGTGGAGCATCGCGAGAAGCTGGAGCCGTATTTCGGCAAGCGCGGGGTGCAGGCGCGGCGAGATCGGTTCGCCAGTTGGCATGCGGCCTTTTGGACCGGCGGGACCGTGTTGTTCGTGCCGCGTGGTGTGTCGATTGACGAGCCCCTCAACAGTTTGATCGGGTTGAGTGCCGCCGGGGCAGCGGACTTCAGTCACACGCTGGTCATCTTGGAAGACGGAGCGTCTGCAACGTTGTTGGAAGAGACTTCCTCGGCGACGACAGACGGGGCTGGACTGCATGTCGGCGCGGTGGAGTTGATCCTCGGCAGGGAGGCTCGGCTGCGATACGTCCAATTGCAGAACTGGAACGACAAGACGTGGCACTTCGCGCATCAAGCGGGGCGAGTCGAATCGAACGGCATGTTGCAGTGGACGGTCGGCGGACTCGGAGCCAAGCTGGCTCACATTCATCAGGACGTTCATCTCGACGGACGCGGAGCCGAGGCGGAGGTCAACGGCGTGACGTTCGCAACGAACCGGCAAGTCCTGTCGTACTACACTCAGCAATGGCACAACGCGCCGGATACTCGCAGCGATTTGCTTTACAAAGACGTGATTCGCGATCGGGCTCGAGTTGTCTGGCGAGGCATGATCAAGGTCGCTCCGGAAGCACAGAAGACAGACGGCTATCAACGCAACGACGCGCTCATGCTGTCGGATGCTTGCCGGGTCGATGCGATCCCAGGTTTGGAAATTGAAGCCGACGATGTCCGCTGTACTCACGGTGCGACGGCTGGCCGAGTCGATCGCGAACAGATTTTCTACTGCATGGCTCGCGGCCTGTCGGAGTTCGAGGCGATGCACGTCATCGTCCAAGGCTTCTTGCAGATTGTTTCCGATCGCATTCCCGTCGAACTTGTCCGCGAGACGTTGAATCAAGCGGTCGAACGAAAGCTGGGAATCGGCACTTGACCGTAGCACACAAATCTAACGAACGAATTGCAAACTGGATGACATCCGCAGTCATCGGCTTAGTTGTGTACTTGGCGGGGTTTGTGTTCTTGCAGATCATCTTCAATTTCGTTTCTTACCCGCCGTTATGGTTGGTGAGCGCTTTCTTGATCATCTATTCCCCGCTTATTTGGCTCATCGAATTGTTCGTCTAGTCCTGTGAGAAGTCGCCCAAAATGTTTTTTTCGGTTGGGGCGCGTATTTGAGGTCTTGTGAAATAGAGGTAAGAGTTTCATGGCTATGTTTGAACGAGTTGCTGCTGTCACGGAAATTCCGCCGAATGGGCGGAAGTCGATCACTGTGGATGATGTGCCGGCTCTGCTGGTACGCGTTGGCAATGACTTCTTCGCCGTCGAAGATGTTTGCTCGCACGACGGCCAGCCGTTGACGGATGGGCCGGTCGCCGACGGCGCGATCACCTGTCCGCGTCACGGAGCCAAGTTTGATTTGAAGACCGGTCAAGCTCTGTGCATGCCGGCGACGCGCGGGATTGAGACTTTCGCGGTGCAAGTCCGCGATGGCGAGATCTTCGTTGGACCGGCTGGCTCCGAGCCGCCAGTGATGCCGAACGTCACGGCACCAGCTCCAGTCGTCGCACCGAGCAACATCCCGGTTGTCGCTGCCACGTCGACAAGCAGCGATCAGGTGCCGACTCCTGCGCCGGGAGCCGACGACGACATCCGGCTCATCGACGCGCTGAAGCAGGTCATTGATCCCGAGTTGATGGTCAACATCGTGGACTTGGGACTTGTCTATTCGGTCAACCGAGATGATCGAAAGATCTATGTCGAGATGACTCTCACCAGTCCCGCCTGTCCGGCTGGGCCGCAGATTGTGCAGCAATCGAAGATGGCGTTGGAACGGCTGCGGGATGTCGATGAAGCGGAGATTAAGCTGGTGATGACACCGCCTTGGACGCCGGATCGGATGACCGATGAAGCGAAGGATATGCTCGGCATTTTTTAAGTCGACCCGCAGAATCAAGTCGACGAGTCACTCCGAGTCTGTGAATAAATGACGTGGGGCACGTTTTCAACGTGCCCAATCAGCCTGTTTTCGAGCACGTTGAAAACGTGCTCCACGAAAACTTCACAGCCACTCCGTGACTCGAAGGTTCCGGCCACGGAGTGACCTGTCTACTTTTCCTCAGCAGCTAGAGCGCTCCGACGTGTCCCGCCTCGAAGAGTCTCGCGTCGACTTGGCGGCGGCGGCGTTCGAGTTCGGGAGGGAGCACTCGCGTGTGTGGGATCGTGCAGACGTACTCGCAGATTTCCCAGACGTCGTCCTCGGTCGTCATCCAGCCGAGATGATCGAAGCGATGCAGATTGACGGGGCGTGAGAAGGTTCGCAGCGTCTTTTCGCCGGCCGCGTTGAAGTAGTGCTCGTAGTACGACATGACCAGTTCGCGGAGCGTGCGATACACGGGTTCGCGGAATCGCAGTCCGGCGTAGTTGGACTTTGCGATGGCTCCCCAGCGGCCATGTTCGCGAAAGACGGCCAGGAAATGGTCGTCGTCGCGGACCGCTTCCAAGTCAACGATGAGCGGCGGAACTCCGTTGACGTCGAGTGCGGCGGCCGCGAACAAAGCTCCTTCGGCGCAGTGAGCCAAGCGATCACGGATCACACGCCGCGGCGAGCGGCAGGCCGTCTCATGGTGGTAGCGGACTTCGTTGTCCAGAAACGCTTGGATCTTGGCGGGCCGATCCAAGCTCTTCAGCAACCGGAGTTCTTCCGGTGAAAAGCGTTCCACCATGAGCTTCCCTTTGGTGACGAGGATAAATGAGTTCGCGTTTTTGCACCGACAACCTCTGCGCTCTGCGCTCCTCTGCGGTGCAATATCGCAGTCATTGCACCGCAGAGGAGCGAAGAGCGCAGAGAAATACAAAACACGAAGTTGTTTCTCCTCGTCC
>CAMDPX010000112.1 GCA_945905295.1 Planctomyces sp. SH-PL62
CGCCCGTCGCGTCCCAGCCTGCGTAGCTGTCTTCTCCAGGTTCCGGCGGACCCTGGTGCAGGAAATTTCCGTCCACACCGCGGGCGAGGTCGAAATACCAACTTCCAAACTCACTCATCCAGGCTCCGGTCGCCTGTGGTCCCGACTGGGCAACGCCTGGCATCGCCCACAGCATGTTGAAGAAATTGCCGGTGTGACCCGTGTCCCGTTCCGGTCCGTGGGAGGCAACGCTCATGCGCGAGAAGAACTCCGCACCTTTCGATTCACCGAGCTGGTTGAACAGCACGGCGGCCATTCCACACTTGCCGTTGTCCTCGTGGTTCTCAATCCAGGGATGATGGTCGCCGTAGGGAATCGCACCTTTGCCGATGTAAAAGCGCAGCAGCCTGGTACTGCGCTCGATTGCCAGATCCAAGGCCGGATCCTTCACGCCCGCCTCACGGGCCATCACCAGCGAGATCGTCAGCGGCACACCGGGCGAATTCATCATCCCGTAGCCGCCGAGACGGCCGTCGGGCCGAGCGAACCCGTGACCCCACGAACCGACCGCGCTTTGACCGCGGGCGGCCTCGAGCGCGAGTCGCGTTAAGCCCGGCATGACCGAATCATCGCCCGTGGCGATCTTGTATTCGGCCAGAAACATCATGACGTAGCCGTAATACCAAGTCGCCATCCCATCGGTTCTGTAGTTCGCGGCCCACTCGGCCTCCTTCTTGATCAGCGGGAGGTAGCTGGGGTCGCCGCTGGCTAACAGGGCGAGCGCATTGAGCGATCGTGGAATGGGATCCTGCCGCTTGGCATAGGAAGGATCCGCCATTCGCTTGGCGAGATCCTTGCACCCTCGTTCGAGAATAAGCTTGGACTTCGGGCAATCGAAGGGAGCGGTAGCGCTGCAAGTTCCGAGCACCGGAAGCTTCACCACGACTTCCGCCGAGTTGCCTGCACGCGACCGGGTCAGGCTGAGCTTGCCTTGGCCCGTGTCCGATTCGGCAAGGGTCAGGGCCTTGCCCATTTCGGTGCGCGGGTCATAAGAAAACGGCTTGCCGCCGACGCCGAGAATCGCGTCGCCCACCGCAAGAACGCCGTCAGCGGGAGAGCCTTTCTCCACCTTGGTGATCCTGATCTCGCGGGCATCGGAGGTGACCATCTTGTCACAACGCATCCAGCCCCGCAGGCCCGTGGCACCGAGATTCCAGTCGTGCTTCGGGCCGGCGGCGAAGCCCGACCCATGCGCCGCGAAAACGACGGTGAGTGCGAGGGGAATGAGTCTGTTTTTCATGCTGATCACTTCTTGGGTTGGACGGGGAGTGTGGTCATGAAGACGGTCGATTCTGTGATGCGCGACGCGTAACGCTATTTGTAGAAGCTCGGTTTTCTGGGCACGATGTTGAGCTGCTTGTAGGCAAAGCCGCTGTCGGGCGGGTTGTATTCGCCAACAAGTTCCATGCAGGAGTTGTCGTTGATGTCGGCTTCCAGACGCAGGCACCAGTAGGCCGCATTCACGGTCAGGCGGCGAAGCCCTTCACTTTGAAAATCCTGCGCACTTCCCATCGTGACATGGAAGACTCGCGCGGTCTGCCCGGTGTTGCCGGTCCAGGTTTTCACCCAGGCCACCGGTAGCGGAATCAGTTCGGGATTCACCGCGTCATCGTGTTTGCGACCCATCAACGGCTGGCCTTCCACCAGCGGCAGGCAACCCTCAGGCAGGCTGCCACCTTCCTTGTAGGTGCGATAGACATCCGAGGTGCCCCAGATGTCTTTGACCCCTTTCAGGACGGGATGAGTTTTGTTCTGCTCGACGATGATGCCGCGAGTGGAATCCTGTTGCCAGCGGCCATGGTGATTGCGGAATGAACCACCCAGCACGCTTTCGCCGAAGTCGATCTTCTTGCCGTCCTTCCGGTAATCGAAATCAATAAAACCATGATTGGCGGTGCGGATGCCGATGATCGGTTTCCCGGAATCCAGGTAGTTGTCGATGTGCTTCAATTGCTCTGGCGGCAGGGAAATGAGTCGGCTGAACAAGATGACGAGATCGCACTTCTCCAAATGTTCGAGGCCGGGAATGTTGTGAGTGACCGTCTTGTCCTCCCAGCGAATCTTCTGCGTCGGATCGACGTCGTTGTCCTTGTTCAAACTGAAGAGGACGGTGCAGTGAAACCCATGATGCTTGGCCAGGAGCCGCGCCAGCATCGGCATTGAATGCTCGCTGCGGTATTCCTGATCCGCCGCGATCAGGACGATGTGCTTGCCTGCTCCCGGCCCCTTGTCGCCGGAATACGTCAGCCAGAGCGGACTCTCCGGGACCGGATGCTCGGCGGCCTTCAATCGAGAGGGAATTTCATTGACGGTGTAGAACGCGTTGCGATGCAGCAGTTCTTCCTTGTCGCGCGAACGCAGACGTGCCAGATCGAGTTCGTACACAAATCCTTGGTCGAGCCTTTCCAGAGTGATCCTGGCCGAGAGTCCGTCTTCGGCCAGCGAGACTGCTTTTACACCCGGCTTGTGCTGTTCGACTTCTGGCCCGCCGTAGCCGCCGTGATAGGGGTGAGTAAACGCCGAGATTGCGTACGAATCCGTTGAGCTGCCGGTCATCGGTTCGACCGGTTTGGTGAACGTCACCTTGAATCCATCCGGTTCGATCGTGACGCGGTTGATCTCGAAGGGCATCTTGCCGGTCCAGTCGAGTCGCTCGAGCGCGAACGGCTTGATGCCACGAACCGGCCAGCCCCGATTGGTGCCGCCGCACAGCAGCCTGCCGCCGGGAGTGAATTCGACGTTGAGGATTCCTGTCGAAAGACCCTCGCGGAACGGATAGCACGCTCCCTGCCAGACGCCGTTGATTTGTTCGGTCGTGGCCCGCAGGAGGATCGACTGCGTGTAATCGCCGAGGAACATCTGGTTTTCAAAGGGGCCGAACTTGCCCTGAGTCTTATCGACGCTGAAAGCGGTGATGGACCGGCCCATGCGGATGTACGGAAAAATGACGGCGTAGGGGACGAGTTGTTTGACGCGACTCTTCTCGGTGGCGATGCGAGTGCCTGACTTCGGCGTCTCCGGCACTGGCCCTAACTCAGGCGAAAACGGATACCAATTGAAGCTGGCCGGGTGACCGTGAAAGCTGTTTTGCGACACCGCTTTCAAACTGCACGAACAATTCCACGGCCCCTGACTTTCCACATAGAACAACGCGCCGTGCTCATCGTGTCCGATCCCGCCGGGACTGCGCAGGCCACTGGCGAAGGCGGTTGTCTTCCCGTCCGGCGTGACCTTCATGATGAAGCCGCGGTTCAAGGCGTGAGAGTGATACGACTCCGACAGACCGAGCGAGATGAACTGGTTTCCGTCGGCATCGAGCTTCGAGCCGAACGCGTACTCGTGGTAGTTCGCGTAGCCCCAAGCATCCGAGATAGTTTCAAAGCGATCGGCCACGCCGTCACCGTTTGTGTCACTGACGCGAGTGAGTTCGCAGCTTTGAGTGACTCGAAAGGCGTTGTCTTTCCAGGCCAGCCCGAAGACCTCGTCGAGTCCCGTTGCGAACCGGTAAAACGAAGGAGTTGGCTTGGCCGCGTCGACTCCGTCAATCAAAAAGATTTCGCCATGCCGAGTTCCCACAGCGACTCGGCGATCAGGCAGCACTGCGAAGGCCCCGGCCTCGATGACCGTATCCTTCGGCAGGGGAATGTTGACGATCGGATAATACTCACGCTCGCGTTCTTCGGTTCCCCAGCGTTCGCCAACCTCCTCGGCATGTAGTGAACTCAGTGCGGAGAGGAGGATTGCGAGCAGCAGCCATGTGGGCGAGTTGCTCCGCAACTCGCCGCCGAGACGCGGAGCGACTCGGCCACAAAGCGGACACTCAGCCCGGTCGCTACTTCTTGAGCGGTTCATAGACGAACTCCAAAGAGGATTTGCCTTGAGGGATTTGCAGCCGCAGGAGCAGCTCGGATCGCTTCGGTTCTTCGGACAGCGATCGCAGTTTTGTTTCGGTCGCGGGGATGGTCAGACGCAGTCGACCACTACGGAAGACTCGCTCGGACTCGGCATGAATGTCGCCGGTGAGTGCGCGGAACCAGACGGTCTGCGGCGCGGGTGATTCAATTCGCAGGACTCGTTTCAGTTGACGTTGCTCATCGCTTCCTGCGGCCACCGATCGGTCCTCGATCTCAATCGTGCCGCTGCGGTACATGAATGTGGGGATCGACAAGTCGCCGAGGAAGTATCCGCGGAATTGATAGCCAACATTTTTCGGGTAGAGCGGATTGGGATTGGTTCGAGCCTCTTTGGTCATCACTGGCAGCAGCGGCCACGGAGCCTTTTCGTCGGCGAGCGGTGCGAACGAAACATCTTGAGCCAGAGTGATCGGCTCACTGGCCGGATTGAAATCTCCTGAGCCCTGACCGCTCCAATTCACGCCGATGAAGTCACCCTGCCAGATGGCGGAGAGCGTTCCGGTTTCGGCGTTGAAGGCGTAACTCAGCTTCTCCGGCAAGCCGACCGCGATGCCTCGAAAGCCCGCGACTCGACTCCGTCCGCGATATGTTTTGGCCTGATCATCGACGGTCAGTTTCGTGCTGACACTGCGGATGCCGGACGGATCGGCGGCCGATGTGCCGAGCGACAGGTAGTACCAGATCGCTTCGATCTGCCTGTCGGTGTTGCCATCCAGGATCGTCTTGTGTGAGGCAATGCCGTTGGGCCAAGCGGTCGGCATGACGGTCCGAGGACGGAACGCGCCAGGGTTTCTCAAGTAGCTGTTGAACCAGCCGGGCTGAAGTCGCGGAAAGCTCGTGAGCAGGTCGATCCCCTGATTCGTATGCGCCGCTTTCCCATTGAAGTTGTGACAGGCGACACAGTTCACACCCTTGTCGCCGAGCAATTCTCGACCCGCCGCACGCAGGACTTTCTCGCGTTCACGCTCGCCATCGGAGCGACTTTCCGGATTCGGGATCTTCATCTCCGTCCCCTTCAGGACATCGAGGCGACTGAAGACCGGCGGCAAGTGTTGGAGGTTGGCAGTGCCATACTGAGGCATCCGAGTGGCCATGTAATGGCGCACGCTTTCGCCATCGAAGAGCACCTTCTTCATCCAGGCCGGTTGCAGCTTGGCCCCAATCAGCGTGAGCGGCGGCGGAATGCGGCCGTCGTCTCCCAGCTTCAGTTCGCTGCCTGAAAAGAACGGGTTGTGAGCGTCATGCACGCCGCCGAAGTCATCGCGGACATGACAGGCGATGCAGTGAAACGCCGTCAGCGTCTTCGCGGCAACAATCGTGTCTGAGTCGGCGATCGGCTCTTCACGCAACGCCGCGACGATCGCCTTGACCTGCGCGTCTTCAAGTTGGAACCGTGGACTGCGGTCGCTCGACTTCGATAAGCAGCCGCGAGTCAGGTCCGCAGTCTTCAACGCACCAATCAGCGGAGCCGCCGCGATGCCGGGGAGTGGATGACACGCCGCGCAGTTCAGTTCCTGAAAGTGCTTCTTTCCTTTCTCGACCAACGAAGCATCGGGAACGAGAGGCTTGCTCGGCTGCGGCTGCTCTCCGATGAGATAGCCCGCGATGGCGAGCGACTCGGCAGGAGTCAGTTTCATGTCCGGCATTCGGCCTGAACTGCGAACCTTCAGCGGCTGAAACAAAAACTCGCTGAGCGACTTCGTGCTGTACTTGGCCGCGACATGGCCCAGCGGGACGGCGTTCGGCTTGATCGCCTTCTTCGCGGCGGCGGCCTTGTCCTCGTCTTCGTCATCCTCGTCATTGCGTTTCGGCTTCTGCGGTGCGCCGGCACTCGCATCCTTCGGACCATGACACGCCACGCATCCGACCGAATGAAACAACGCCTTGCCCTGTTGAAGATCAACCGGCTCGCCTGCCTCAGTCGGAAAGACGGTCTTCGACTGAGCGATCAGAAAGTGAGTCAGTGCCTCCGCGTTCCGGTCCCGTTCCGCTTCCGACTGCGACACCAACACGTCCGGCATCGTTGTTCCGGGATGAGCCAACGCAGGCGATGCGAGGAATCGTCGGAGGTATTCGGGAGTAATCCGCGCCCCGACAGCGGCCAAATCCGGAGCTGCCTTCTCCGGCAGAGCACCTCGCTGAATGCCGCTGTGACACGCCGCGCAGCGAAGCTCCGAGGTCAGCAAGCTCCCCGCCTGAGCCTGACTCAACGGATGGTGGCCGGGCAAAGCCGGATCGCCGGGTTGCGCCGAGGCCGTGCCGATCAGCAGAGCTGAGATCAACGCCCCAAAAGACACGAGGGCGATCACGGGAGGAACACCTGGCGTCATCGTTTCGGTCTTTCTGCTTTCGGAATCAAGTCATTCCCCTGCCAAGCGTGTTGAAAACCTGGCGGTTTCTGTTTTTTGAATTCAACCCGTGTTACACAAACTGCTTGATCGGTCCCTTTTGGTTGCGCTTCATCTTCTCGAGCGCCACATCCAATTCGCCGTAGTGCTCGATCGGGTTGCCGTGGGCATTCAGCAGCGTTGTGTACCAGTTGCCGAGCGTCTGATGGCCTTCCTCTCCGTAGTACGGCAGGCGGATGTAGCGGCCGGCGATATCGAGCTTTGCATTGCGGCCCGAGAAGACGACGAACGGCCATTCGACGCCGGTGCTGTGATGCGTCTCGCCGTTGTCCGGGAAGTAGAACAGCATCGTGTTGTCGAACATGTTGCCGTCCGCTTCGGGCACGCCTTTCAAGCGCGTGATGATCTTGTTGATCAACGCCATGTGCTGAGTGCGAACCGTTCTGCGAATCTCGTCGGCATTCAGCGAACCGAAACCTTTGCCGTGCCCGACGTCGTGCAGGTTGACGCGTTCGTTTTCGATCCCCTTCAGCCCGGTGTAGTGCGTGCCGAGTTCATCGACCGTGAACGTGACGACGTTCGTCATACCCGAAATCAAAGTCGCCAACAGAATCTCGGTATGTCCCCACTGACGATTGGTCGTGCTGAGATCGTCGGCCAGATACTTCGCATCGAGCTGCGGCAGGTTGCGACGAATCACATCGCCCATCTCTTCGAGCTTCTTGTTGCGAGCGCGAATCGAGTCGATCGACTCGACGTAGTTCGCGACCTTCGTGCGTTCTCCGCCGGAGACTTGCGCCGCGAGTCCGCTTTGATTGCCCGCCGTGAATTCCAAAACGCGCCGTTCGAGTTCGTACTGAATGCGGTCGCTTTGATTGCTGGAGACCGACTTGAAGAGTTCCTGCATCGCGACCTTCGGCGAACCGAAGGCGTAGTTGGGTTGCTGAGGACCGCGTGCCGAAAAGCCCTTCTCGATGCCATTGATGTTGCCGCGAGCGTTGCCGCCATCGTTCGGGAAGCAGGCCAATTCGATGTGCTCGAGCGGCGACGGGAACATGCGAGCCAGCTCGAAATCGACCGTCGCCCACTTGATCGAGGTCAGCGCTTCGTTGGCCTTGTAGACGCCGAGCGACGACTGCCAGGTGTGATGCCCCGTCGTGCACATCTTGCCGGAGAGCCCTTGCAGGATCGTCATCTGACTCTTGTGCTCGGCAACGGGACTCATCCACTCGGGCAATTCGTGCTGCTTGAGATCGACCGAGAATGCCTGCTTGCGCTGCTCCTTATCTTTGTCGTCATTGTTCAGCGACGGCGGAACCATCACCTGCGGAAAAAGGCCGTTGCCCTTGTGCATGAAGATGAAGCGTCGCGGAGCAGAACCCGTCGTCGGAGCACCGAGCGCGGTCTGCAACCACGGAGCGAGCAAGAGGCCGCTCGATAAAGCGGCAGACGCATGAAGAAAAGCACGGCGAGTAAGCATGAGTAAGTTCCAGGAAATGTTGCGTCTGTCTAACAAGGCTTCGTAACTCGCGACTACGACTCAGCCGTGTCGCGTTCGTGAATAGCACGAATCGCCCACACCGCAAAAGCCTTCACGTCACGTTTGCGTGAGCTTAGGGCTCGCTCCAACAAAGGAATCGCTTGCAAGGTGCCAATCGTACTCAGCACGGCGTGACACTGAATCTGATCTTGGGCGTCGGTTGTCGCGGCTAAGTGCCTCAGTATCGCCAGTTCTGCATGCGGATTGTCCGTGTTGCCGAGTGCTGAGATCGCTGAATGTCGAATCAAGTGTCGTGAGTCAGCCCAGAAACTCACGATCGTGTCGACCTCTTGATCAGTTCGTTTTGGTAAGTCAGCCAAGAGGTTGAATATGGAATGCAGGAGATACTTGTCTTTCTCGCTCGTGACTTGCTTGAGAAGGATCGAAGTGCATTCGGGATGGCGAGTGTTCTTTCCGATCTTCCCGATCACAAAGCAAAGTGAACCGCGCCGACTCTTGTCCTTTTCACACTGAAGTGCCACTGCCAATTGAGGAATCAACCCGGCATCGTCGAGCAGTTCGGCCTCGCGCAGCGCGTGCCAACTTACCGATTGCTCTGAATTCATCGGCGGTTCTTTGACGCTCATTCGGTCAACAAGGTCGATTAGGTATGGACTCATTGGATCATCCTATCGGCGAGTGCATGCGATGGTGGGCCGGCGCTGCGCTGGTCCCACCCTACGTCAAAGCACGCAGTGCATGTCATTTTCGATACATGATCGACTCCGAACTCAGCAGCGACACGACGACGGCTTGAAAGCTGCCGCCGCTGCTGATGTAGGCTCGGTCGGCGTTGATCAGCGTTTGCGAGTCGCTCAGCAGCTCGTTGCGACCGAGGAAGAAGCGGAAGGCGTGCCGGATGATCGATTGCCGCACACGCTCGGATTTCGCGAGCCGGTCGATCATGTCGAGCGCGTCGGTTACGTCGCCGTCGAGCGTTGCGTCGCCCGTGCCGTCGAGGCGACCGGTCGTGATCAGTGACGCGGTCTTGTAGGTGTCGGCTCCGTACTTCACCTTCGCTTTGGCGATCACGTTGTCTGGATGTTCGAGCTGCTCCACCGTGCGATAGCGACCGAAGTCGTCATACATCTCGAAGGCCAGTCCGAGCGGGTTCATGTGCTGATGACACTTCCAACATTCTTGCTTGCTGGTCGCGGTCGCGAGTCGTTCGCGGAGCGTCTTATCGGGATGTTCGGGAATCTGCGCGTCGACGGTGATCGGCACATCGGGCACGCTGCCGGCCAGCAGCTTTTCGCGAATCCACTTGCCGCGCCGAATCGGGTCGGTCGCCGCGTTCTGCGAATGAGCGATCAGCCATGCAGGATGCGTGAGGATGCCTTTGCGATGCGGCAAAGCAAACGGTTGCACCGGGTGATAATCGAAGGCCGCGTCGCGATCGTATTCCCCTTCACGCGGCGTGCGCGGCAAGTTGTAGAACGGCGAATGCCAAAACCGATTGCCGTGAGCCCACGGAACCGTCGTAAAGGGACGGCCGCCTCGACCGAACGTCACTTCGAACAACGTCATGATTCGCGACAGATCGGTCTCATGCACGCCGCGTCCTTTGCCCTTCATCGCACCCGGAGCCACATACTGCTGCAGCAAGGCCGCGTGATCCTTCGCGACTTGCTCCGGATCCTGCTTCCAATTCGTGTCCTTCAGCGTCTCATAGACCTTGCGCCAACCCTCGATCAGCTTCTCGCCCTTCTCGTTATCCATGTTGTGATAGACGAAGAACTCATCGGTCGTGAGCAGCGACACAAACACGTTGCGATCTGCTTCGACGATCCGCGCGACGACGCGATCGGCTTCGACATTCAGATACCCCGGCGTCCCATTCGTGCCCCGATCGGGGACTCGATAGAGCCCGTCGCTGCGTTCGACGTCCTTGAAGACTCGCAGCGAAAGTGGGTAGCCGAAGAACTCGCGGAAGAACCGCACGAGCTTCGGATGCGGCGTTGAGATGTAGGCATCGTTGTGTTCGTTGCGATACGCCGGATCGACGGGCCCTTTGAACGAAGTCACGTCGGCCAGCAGTCGTTTCACTTCGCGTTCGTAGTCGTCCTTCGAATTGAGCCGTCCTTCCTGAGCCGCCTTCACGAGCGTCGCGTCCGGGCCTTTGTCCCCGAGCGCATACGCGATTGCGTAACTCGCTTCGCGCGGTGAAAGCATCCGGCGACCAAACTCGTCCGGCTCACCGGCCCCGAACTCAAGCCGATAGACGAACTCGGATTCAAGCAGCACGGCGACGAGCATTTTCCGCAGTCCCTCGGTGTTGCCGCCGAGTTCGATCACCTCACGCATCAGGCCGAGATAGCTCCGCAATTCCGTTTCATTTGCCGGTCGCTGCAAGGCGTTGGCGAACTGCAACTGAATCGCAGCGAATAATTCATCCTGGGTCGGCGGCGACGTTTTCCGTATCAGAACTTCGAACGCATCGAACGCCCATGCCTTCCCGCCCATTGATCCCCGCAACGGATACCATCGATCGGCCTTGTTCTCGAGCACCTTTTCAACCGGCTCGCCGAGCTTGATGCGAATCGTCCCAATGATCCGATCGGCAATCCAACTGGCGTTCGTCTGCATCACGAGAAAGTGCCCGCCATCGACTGCCGTGAGGTCATAGTCGCGCACCCCCGATCGTTCCGGCAGCGTGAACGGATTCGTAACGCCATACATCCCAGCGGGCCGCTTGCCGGCCCTCTCACGTTCATCGAGCTTGAGCACATCGAACACTCGCTCCGTAAAAATTTGCGGACTGACGAGCCACCGCCGCGCCGGCGTGAACGGCTTCGCTTTGACCTCGCCGCTGAAGAGCTTCGCGTGATCGACGCGATTGCCGTAATTCGGCAACCGCATCTTGTCTTCGAGTGTCGGCGTATTGTTCTTCCGCAGCTCACTCGCGAACCAATCCGCGACAAGCTGGCGCTGCTCGGCGCTCGGCTGATTGGCGTCCTGCGGCGGCATCAGCTCGAAGGCAACCTGCTCCTGCGCCTTCCCCATCACTTCCAACCGCGCGGTCTTCTCCAGCGACGCCAGTGAATCCAACCGCAACTCCGCCTCGCGCGTCTGCTCGCCGTGACACTCCGCGCAAAACTTATTGAGCACGGCGGCCACATCCTTCGGGACGGTCGCATCTCCGGCAGCATTCTGCGCGCAGACAGGCGACTCTGTCATGAGCAACAGCAGTCCCGCGAGGATCAGGAGAGAAACAATCGTTTTCATTCTGTTACTACCCTTTGGACTGCGGCAGCCTGCTGCCGCTTTCGACTTGGCAGCCCTGCTGCCAAGTAACCGCGCCGAGCTGTTCCGCAGCAAGGCTGCGGAACGGAAAGCGGCAGCAGGCTGCCGCAGTCCAAAATCGGATCTTCCGCAGAGCCCAAAACATGAGTTCGAGTTCAACACACTTTATTCCTTGCCTGGCCACTGACTCCACCATTGCTGGAAGAGTTTTAGCTGCGCTTCGGCAAAGTGTTTTTGACTGGGTGAGAGTCGGTCGGATTCGTTGAAGTGCCATTCGTAGTCGGCGTCGCCGAGCAGCACGAGCAGATATTTGTAGTACAGCACCAGATCAGGCCCTTCGTCGAAACGGGACAACTCGGTGAGGGCCTCTTCCAGTTCTCTCGCCAAGCGTCTGGCTTCGACATCACCGGCCGCGGCCCGTTTGCACAGCGCGACCAGATGCAGCACTTCACGCGGCAGGCAATTGCCGATTCCGGTGATCGCACCAACGGCTCCGCAGTGAATGAAGCCATGACAGACTTGCGTATCGACACCCACCATCAGCAGGACGTTGCTGTCGGCGTGAGTGATGTGCTCGGCGGCGTAGCTCAACGAATCCGCACCGCCGAATTCCTTGAAGCCGACGAGACTCGGAAACTCGCGCCGCAGATCGAAGAACAGGTCCGCTTTGGTTTCGAATCCGTAGTAGGGACTGTTGTAAATCACGGCGGGCAGTTCGGGGGCCGCTGCCAAGATGCCAGCAAAGTGCGCTCGCTGAGCCGCCGGAGAAGTTCCGCGCGACATGAGGCGAGGGATGACCATCAGGCCCTTCGCTCCCACCCGTTGCGCGTGCGCGGCGTGAGCGGCGGCTCGCGCGGGATTCTGAGCACCCGTGCCGACGATGACGGGGACTCCGGCTTCGGTCAGCCGGCGAACACCTTCCTGCCGTTGCTCATCCGTCAGCAGCGGCCAGTCTCCCATCGAGCCGCAGTACACGACTCCATTCATGCCAGCGGCCATCAGGGCCTGAGCCTTCTTCACCAGGGCCGAATAATTCGGCGTGCGGTCAGCCAGGCACGGTGTCATCAGCGCCGGGACACAGCCCTGAAAAATGTTTGAGTTCATCGCGGTTCCTTTCCAAAGGGTTTTCGGTTTGTCGCCACGTTCGCCAGAACGTGGGGCAATTCGCGGAAAGCCCACGCTCTTGGCGAGCGTGGCTACCGAGGTCCGGGTGGAAGGTGCTCGATCAAGTAACGTGTCATCAACAGACGCAGGTGAACTGCGGTGCCTTTGCCTTCCCGCAAACCGTGGTCGCGATTGGGGTAGGCCATGTAGTCGAAACGCTTGCCGAGTTCGATGAGTCGATCGACGAGACCTTCGGTGATTTGGAGGTGCGTGTTCGTTTCTCCGGTGCCGTGGACGATCAGCAAGTCTCCCCGCAGGCCCTCGGCGTAATTGATCGCTGCGGCCGTGCGATAGCCTTCCGGGTTCTCTTCGCGAGTGCGCATGAAGATCTCTTGGAACCAGGCGTTGTAGAGTTCCGGTTGCGGCTTCGGGGCGACTGCGATGCCGACGTGATAGACATCGGGCTTGCGGAACATCGCATTCAAGGTGTTCGAGCCGCCGCCGCTCCAACCCCAGATTCCCACGCGCGACAAATCAACGAACGATCGCGTGCGGCCGAGTTCCTTCACGCCAGCGGCCTGCTCTTCCGTCGAGAGCGGGCCGAGACTTCCGAAGACCGCTCGTCGCCACGCGGCTCCTTTCGGGGCCGGTGTCCCGCGCCCGTCGATCGAGACCACGAGATACCCGAAGTCCGCAATCATGCGATGAAACATCGAGTGATTCTGGCCGCCGGTCCAATCGTCGAGGACCGTCTGGCCGTGCGGCTCGCCATACACAAACACGAAGACCGGGTACTTCTTCGTCGAATCGAAGTCGCGCGGCTTGATCATCCACGCATCCATCACGACGCCGTCTCCAATGTCGAGCTTCAAGAACTCGGTGGGCTGAGTAATCAGGGGGCTGACTCGCCGGAGGCACTCGGCATTGTCTTCCAAGACACGCACCGAGCGATGCTCCGGAAGTTCCACCAGGTCAATCACCGGCGGCGAGTCGAACGTCGATCGCGTATGGAACGCCCACCTCCGATCGGGCGAGAACTCGTACCGGTGAGTCCCCGGTTGGTCTTTCGGTGTGACACGTTCGGCATCGCCCGTTCCATCCAGTCGCACGCGATAGAGGTAGCGTTGCGTGGCGATCTCCGGCGACGCGAGAAAGTACAACCAGCCGCCACTCGCATCGACCGGACCACGAGCGATGATGTCGCTGGCGTGTTTCGTGAGCAGCGTCTGTTGCTTGCCATCGCGCGAAATCACATACGCGTGTCGCCAACCATCGCGCTCGCTGATCACTACCAACGCTTTGCCATCTTGAATCCATTCGACGCCAGAGTTGGCCGAATAGCTCGCATCAACCCAGGCAGGATCAGATTCCTCGTACGCCTTGATGATCGCTCCGGTCCCCGTGTTGATGAGCAGAAACTGACGAGCATCGCGAGAACGGCTCAGCACTTCGATGAGCAGTTCCTCTGAGTTTCCCGCCCAGCTTGCGTCGTTGAGATAGAACGTGCCCGGATCGGATGGCAGGTTCACCCAGCGTGTATCGCCGCCCTCACGATCGACGACTCCAACACGCAACGTCGGGATCGGCGTTCCAACGCGGGCATATCGTTGGCGCGACACTTCCGGATATGTCGGGTCCGTCGGATGGACGACGGGGCGTTGGCGAACTTTCGACGAATCAGATTGAACATAGACAATCTTCAGTCCATCGGGACTCCAGTTCGCACGGAGATCGTTCTCCAGAACGCCGTTGCCCTCAATCGTGGTCAGCGGGGTCGTGCGGTCGTTGGCCAGATCGAACACATAAAGATTTGGACCGCGCCCGAAGAGAAGCCGATCCCCCTTGGGAGAAAACGTGTTCTCCCAGGACAGCCGAGTGATCTCGGCGGCGATCGTTTTGAGGTTGCCAGACTTCACATCAAAGAGCCAGTACCCCGTTTTCCCGCTGGTGTTGACTCGCGCCTGCAGAAGGAACTGGCTGGCGACAGGCGACTGAACAAATTCCTGAATAACCAGTCGGTCGGACGTGCTCGGTACAACTAGCCGGTCGCCGCCGAACAATGTGGAACGCTTTCCACTCGTCACGTCGTACTGCACGAGTTCTGGTTCGGAACTCTCCTTGGGTTTCTCGAGGACCAAATAGCCGGAGCTGTCTCGCAGCCATTTTCCTGAAAACGAAGCGGGCACAAACTCTCGCTTGTCATAGATTGATTTCAATCGAGTCTCGGCATCAGCCAGGATTCGTGCATGACCAGCCCGCTCGTCGGCGGCGACGACCGCACTGGCGATTACAAGCCAGCAGGTAATCAACATCGAGACTCGACTCATTGTTGTTTCTCTCGCTGTTAGTTGAGGCGTAGCCACGATCGCCAGAACGTGGGTCGAGAGTCGTTTGAACCCACGCTCTGGCGAGCGTGGCTACGACGATCAGATCACCTCGACGACTCGTTTGCCGAGGACGTCCATTCGCGGCGTGACTCCAAGTCCCGGATCACTGCTGGCGGCCATGAAGCCTTGCTCGCGTTGCGGAGCGCCGGCCGCCGTGCTGACGGTGACGTAGCTGTTGAAGTCGGTGCTGGTGAAACGGAACTCTTCCGGCGTGCTGTGAGCCAGATGCGCAATCGCCGCCGTCGTGATGTCGCCGCCCCAACTGTCTTCGAGTGTCATGGCAATTCCCATGCTCACACAGAGATCGCGAACCTGTTTGGTTTTCGTCAGGCCGCCGAGCTTGCTGATCTTCAGATTAGCGACATCCAGTGCCAGATCGGCTTTCGCTCGCAGCAGCATGTCGAGTCCATCGACGTTCTCATCCAGCACAAAGGGATGATCGGTGTGACGTCGGACGGCGAGGCACTCTTCGTAAGTGAGGCACGGTTGCTCGATGTAGACGTCAACGTCACGGACCGCGCGGACGACTCGCATCGCCTCGTGCTGAGTCCAGCCGGTGTTCGCGTCGGCGACGAGTCGATCCGTGGGGAGCAGCATCGCTCGCACGGCACGAATCCGTTCGATATCGGTATCGGGATCGCCGCCGACTTTCAGTTGGAACCGCGTGTAGCCCTGCTCGCGGTAGCCTTGAACATTCTTCGCCATCTCAGCGGGAGCCTGCTGCGAGATGGCGCGGTACAGCCGCACGCTCTCGCCAAAGCGACCGCCCATCAGCACGCAGACCGGCAAGCCCGTCGCCTTGCCGAGGATGTCCCAGCACGCGATGTCGATCCCCGACTTCACATACGGATGCCCCTTGAGCGCCGCGTCCATGCGATGGTTCAGCTTCATCAGTTCACGCGGATCAAAGCCAATCAGATGCGGCCCCAACTCGCGAAGTCCGGCTCGCACCCCTTCGGCATACGCCGGCAGATAGAACGGCCCCAGCGGACAGACCTCGCCGTAGCCGATGAGTCCGCAGTCGGTCTCGACACCAACGATCGTGCTGTCGAACACCGACACCGACTTCCCACCGGACCACTTGTACGAGCCTTCGACCAACGGCAACTCAACTCGATGAGCAAAGATGCGTGCGATCTTCATGCGAGACGTTCCTGCTTCGCGTATGATGGATTCAAGCTTCGCGTATGATGGATTCAAAGAGTTCAATTCTAGTTTCAGCAACCGTCCAACTCTTGGCTCAGAATCACATCGAACCGTGAATCCGCGCACAAAACATCCCGAATCGGCCCTGCCTGCGCTTGCTTCGCACGTGGACATCGCGTTGTTGGAAAGACTCTTTGACCGTTCGCCGGACGTGGCCTTTTTCGTCAAAGACTCTGCCGGACGATACGTGGCCGTGAACGAGTCACTGGTGGCTCGGCACGGTTTGAAGAGCAAGTCGCAAGTCATCGGCAAATGCCCGCGTGACATCTGCCCCGGCGACTTTGGTCGGATTCCCACCGAACAGGACGAGAGAGTTCTGCGTACCGGACGTCCGCTGGTTGACCATCTCGAAATGCAATGGCATCTCCCGAACGATCCGGTCTGGTGCCTGACGACGAAGCTGCCGATGCTCGATTCAAACGGTGCCGTCGTCGGCCTGATCGGCTTCTCGCGCGACATCCGCGTGCCGGTCGAGCCTCACGAGATTCCCAAGGACTTCGCACGAGCCCTCGAAGAATTCGAGCAAACCCTCTCGTCAGAGGTGACTCCCGCGTGGCTCGCAAGTCGCTCCCAAGTTTCGCCGCAACGACTGGCTCGCCTCACCAAACGGCTCTACGGTCTGACGCCGAGCCAGTTCATCACCAAGTCGCGAATCGCAGCCGCGTCGCGCATGCTGCGCGATGCCGAACAATCCGTGGCCGAGATCGCACACGCCTGCGGCTTCTACGACCACAGCGCTTTCACCCGCGCCTTCCGATCCGCCACCGGCATGACACCTTCCGAGTTTCGCACGCAGCCGTAAGTCCAGCGGCAGTCACGGTGTTCTCGGACTCAATTGCGATCGGTATGGGGCCGTCGTCCACTCACCTCGCATTACGAATGTGGTTGTCGAGCCGCGAGTCTCTTGGATCAGCGTGGCGAATGGATCACCGTTGAAGCAGACCTCGTTGAAGAATGCGAACACTGACGCGTTATCGGTGACGAACATCGGGGCGAGCTTTCCGGCCGTCGTCGTGTAGCTGAATCCGCCGAGGATTTCGCTACGGCCGCTACCGCGAGTTTCGAGTAGCGTGCCGCCTCGTTCCGTTTTGTAGCCGAGCACCCAGACGTCACTGTGATCGTTCACGATGTGCGTTCCTTCGTTTTCGACGTTGAGTTGTCTCGCCCATACTTTTTGTTTTTTGAGCTTGAGGTCGTGGGTGACGAAGTCTTCAAAGAAGAGTTCGCCCCCTTCGGCTTTGCGAGTCATCGTGAGGTCGCAATCAGCGACGCTGCGAAACAGGATTGTGTGGCGAGTGTCGATTTCGAGGCCGCCGTGGATGTAAGCGAAGTGTTCCAGTGACACGACGGGCGATGAGCCATCGGCAATGCGGAAGTCGGGCTTCGTCTTACGAAAGTAATCCACTGCGCCGCCCGCTCCGACGATTCGTCGGACTTTGCCGCGAATCACGACGGTCGTGTTCAAGGCATACGAACCGGGCAGGAAGACGGTTGTCGCGCCCGAATCCATCGCCTTTTGGATCGCGAGAGACGAATCGTTTTGAGCGGTCGGATCAGCTCCGAAATCATCGACGTTGGCCCAAGTTTGCGGATCGTCGTGTGGCACATCTGGTGGCTCATTGATTGGCAGACGCAGCGACTTGCCTGTCGATGGAAACGGACTGGTCGCAGCGTGCGAGCAGTACTCGTCGATGTTCGGCCCCTCGCTGCCGGGCTTGTCCGCGCCAGTGATCCGATACGCGGCGGCGGAGTCGGGTGTGACGACATCGCCGACCGCGCGGCCGTAACCGGTCGTTGTGATGTCGCGCAGGAAGATGCGCCCGCCGTTGAAGTTCACGATCGCGGGGACTCGCGCGGCGGCATCTCGGCCCGTGAGCTTCGCATCGAGCAGACAGAACGTGCCGTAGGTTTGAACGGCAGGGACGGCGTTCTCGCTGAGCAGTCCGCGCACGCTGATGTTCTGACCTTCATTCGTGAAGCCAAACTGAGTTTGCCCGCGCAACGTGATGTGCTCGAACGTTTGGCCGTTGACCGCTCTCGCTGTGCTGATGCCGCGTTGGAAGCCGATGATCTCGCAGTTGCGCACGAGTAGCGGACCATTCATGTCGCGATGAGCCAGATCGAGTCCGACCAGTCCGCTTCCCTTGCCTGCGATGATGCGGCAGTTGCGCACGGCACCGGAATTGTTCGAGTAAAACTGCAAGCCGATCGCGCCGGGGTTGTTGGTGCCGACATCGAACGTCACGTCCTGAATGTAATTGTGAAACCAATCCGCCGACCCGAAGCCGCCGCACCACATGATGCTCGCGGGCTGTTTCGAATCGGTGAAGGTCGCGTCTCGCAGGCGGATGATGGTCTTCGCGACATTCTGCCCCTGAAGGAAATTCTTGCCCCACGCATCCTTTCCCGCCGAGTTCTTCTTCGTCCACATCAGCATCTTCGACACGAGATACGTCCCCGCCGGGAGGTACAAAATCTTGTGCTGCCCCATGACATCCGACAGTGCGCGTTGCAGCGCCTCGGTGTCGTCTGTCTTGCCGTCCCCCTTCGCGAAATACGGAGCCTGCGTGACATCAATGACGGCGTGAGACTTCGGGTAGGCGATGTTCGCCGTCTCATCGAAGGTCGCCCCGATTGGCCGGTCCGCTGCTCGCAGCGAGTAGCCGAGCAACAACAGGGAGAATGCGAACAGCACGAGCGATCGCAGCATGGATGAAGTCCTCAAGCACGAAGTGCCAGCACAAGTTGAGTGTGGCGAGAAAAACAGAAGGACGGACAAGAATGCCCGTCCTCGAATTGATTGGCAAAGTTACTTGGCCTCTTCGCCATGTTTGTCGTCATCGTCATTCGCTTCCGGGCTCGTCGCCTTGATGGCTCGGATCGAATGGCCGTCGTCTGACAGTCTCAGTTTGAGCGACGAGCCGCGTTTCAGGTCGACCAGCTTCGCCGGTTTGCCGTCGAGTGTGATGATCGTTTCGGCGGTGATTGTGAACGATTGCTGAACCGGCTGGCCTTCGTCGTTTTCTTCGCGGCCGAAGACGAGCTTGCTTCCGTTGGCATCGACTTCGAGCAGCTCGCCGTCGATCACCGAGTTCTCAGTCGCTTCAGCTTCAATCGCGTTGACGAGCTTGCCGTCGCGACCAAACTCGAGCGGCACCTGCATCCCCGGCTTGAGATCGCCGCGCGTCGCAGGCAGCCCGCCGATTCGCAGGATCGCATCCGGAGCGAGTTCCACTTCCATCGGCTTACCGCCGCCGTCCTCGCCGTCATCACCTTCGACAATTGTGATCTTGCCCGACGCTGCGACCGACTTGATCGAGGCCTCTCGCATGTGCCCTTGCACGTGAATCTCATTCACCGTTCGATGATCGTTTCCGAGCCGCAACGAGACGAACTGCCCCTCTTTCAAGTCGGAAAGCTGTCCCGCTTCAAACGCCGTCCAGACTTTCGCCTGCCCCGAAACATCGAGGTTCAGCAGCGTGCCGAACTCTTCCAGCGAGATCGTCACTGTGGACGGCTTCCCCGCATTCACCGCGACGACTTGACCGCGCAGGCCCTTCTCGAAGCGAGTCGGTTCGTCTTGCAACATGCCATAAGCGATCGTGCCCGCCGTCAACACCGAGACCAAGCACGCCGCGACCATTTTCAGTTTTTCAAAGCCCATCATTTTCAGAACTCCTTGTGCCAGAGTGACAGCAGCCGGGACACTCCCCGCCGCCAATTGGCCCGTCGCAAATGCTCCGGCTGCTTGAGCCGTTCCCGCCACGAATGCCGTCGATCCCGCTGCGGAAGCCGTCGTCGGCACGAGCCACGCCGCCATCGCCACCGCCGTCAGCGAGACCCCGCGCTTCACGAGCCGAGTCCGCAATTGCTCGCGTCCCCGTTCGAGCCGGTCCTTCACCGCCGCGACGCTGATGCCGAGCCGTTCCGCCAACTCATCACGACTCAGCCCTTCGATCTGGCTGAGCAAAATGACCTCACGAAACTTCGCCGGAAGCCGCACGAGTTCTTCATCAAGAATCTCGGACAGCTCATGCACAGTCGCTTGAGAACTCGGATCGCTCGTTGCGTGCGTTACCTCACCTTCCGGCCGCGCTTCCGCAGCTTGCTGTTCGATAACACGCCGCCGCACCGTCGAACCGCGCAGCTTGAGCGAAGTCCGCCGAGCCGTGTCGTGCAACCAACCGGCAATCGACTCCTGCCAGTTCAGCGAACCGGCCTTGCGAGCCAACACCAGAAACGTCGCCTGAAACGCATCATCCGCATCCGCCGCGTGCCGCAAGACTCGCCGACAAACGCCCATCACCAACCCGGCGTGACGCTGCACCAACTCCGCAAATGCCGCCTCATCGCCCGTCACAAAAAAGCGCCGCAGCAACTCCCGATCGGCAACGATGCCGCTCGCCACTGAAGGTCGGTGTGCATTCGCGCCACTTCTCCAACCGAGCCAACTTCCCACCAACGACCCACGACTCATGACAGCTCTCGTTCTCTGTAATGTCTCGCCGAAACTATCGGCGACAGGTTATACGAGAATGCCCGTTGGCCACAGCACGGCGGTAAGAATTTGGCGGCGCCCATGAGAAACGTCTCCGAATTCGGCGAACGGACGAATCAAGGGAGGCCCAGCGATGCGTCAGGCCAGAACGATTTTGGCAATCGCGTCAGCGAATGCGGTTGCTGCGGGAGGATGGTTTCGCAGCCAGAGTTCGGGTTCGATCAGCTCCAACTCCATGACCGCGAGGTTCCCGTGGTTGTCCCGGACTAGGTCCACGCGGCCGTAGGCCGGTGCGGGCTGACACGCGGCGATCACTCGTTGGGCGAATTCGATTTGAGCGGCCGACGGTTCATGCGGATGCACCGTTCCTCCGTAATCATCCTGGACGCGAAAGTCGCCGGGCATGGGGACTTTCCGCACCGCATGAGTCACGCAGCCATTGAAGAACATGAGCGTGTCCTCACCGTCACGCAGCACGCTCTGTTGGAGCGGTTGCAGGATGAGCGACTCGTCGGTCAGCAATTGCCGCACAACAGGCTCCAGTTGCGCGGCACTCTCACGATTGAGGCGATAGGTGTGACGGGCCGCCCCGGAAATGCACGGCTTGAGAATGGCCTCATCCCAGCCGGATTCATCGAGCAGTTCGCGCAGCGTGACCGTGCTGCCGCGTTCGATGAACTTCGACGGCACGATCGGAATGCCCTTCGCATCCAGGTCGGCGAGGTAGTGCTTATCCATGTTCCAGTCGATGAGTGCCGCATCGTTGCAGAGTTGCGTTTGCCCCCGGACGTGGTTCAGCCAGGCGGTGAACTCGGACTGCCGCTCGAAGTAGTCCCACGTCGTTCGGAAGACGGCGCAACGGAATTGCGACCAATCGACATCCGGTCTCGCCCAGTCGATCCGCACCGAGGAAATTCCGTGACGCGCCAAGGCCGATTGCAACAACTGGTCATCGCGCAGGATGTTGCCCAGATACCAATCACCCTCGGCAGCAACGGCAGCCGTGTAACGCTGCTCGGTGAGGAGGACCACATCGGCTTTGGTGTCCGTCATGGATTCAATCGCCTCGTCAAACAGACACTCCGGCACATCTCATGACAACTCAGTTGCAATTCATTCGTTGCTCTCGTTGGGCAAGTCGATCGTGTGGTAACGGCCAATCAACTTGCAGGAGCACACTCCATGAGAACTCCGCTCACTGAGCAGCGTCAGATGACTCAATCGGCACATCGCAGAACGTCAGTGCGGCGAGTCCATTCTGGCCGTAGAGCAGGTTGTCGGGGTTCCAATTGGCGCTGTCGAGGTAGGTCACAGTCTTCGACTTCGTTGGTCCCTTCAACTTCAGCGTGATGCGACTGCCGTTCGCTGAGCCCGCAGTGACTTGCTTCGGTTCTCCTTCGAGATGGAACTGACTGACGAGCGCGTCGGACCAATTGATGTGGTAGTCGAACTCCAGAATCAGTTCGTCGCGTTGCGCCGAGGTGAAGTACGCGCGCTTCAGGTTCGGCGGATTGAAAGAGTCGACGTGTCGGTGATAGAGGTGGTACTGCATCATCGGATGCAGGAACCGAGCGAACTCGGCGTAACCGGCAGCGGGGAAGTGGCAACCACCGGGCGGCTTGATGCCGAGCGTCGAGATCACGCTCAGGTTCGAGAACAGCGTCGGCAACGTGCGTTGCACTTCGCGCAGGCGGTTGTCCGAGCCGTTGATGCCCATCGCGCACGACTTCGGCCAGATCTGAAACGCGTAGTAATGCTGGATGTTGGGGTAGTCCTCTTTCCAACTCGCGGCGAGGTCCACGAAGAACTGCCGATAGGTCTCATAGCCATAGCCGCCGGTCGGGCCGTCGGCACCTTGATCGTTCTCGCCCTGATGCCAGATGACCGCGCGAATGCCGTGAGTCAGCTTCGCTTGTTGAACGCGCCAAAGCTGCCGACCGTAGATCGTGTTGACATCGGTCGAGTCGGCGTTGTTGCGTTGATGCTGGTCAATGCGCGTGCCGCCGACTGCTCCGTTGATGAGGCAGATCGGGATCTTCTCACTCTCGACCAATCGTCGGCCGAGTTCCATGCCCCAATAACCGATCTCTGACTTGCCGCCGGGACTGCGAGCCTCCGCGTTGGCCCACAGCTTCAGTCGCGAGCCGTCGGGATCGCCATACGGGTTTGCTCCGAATGTGCGAACCCATTCGCTCGGTACAAGCGGATTCTCTTTGCCGAAATCGGTCGCCACGGCGTTCGATTGGCCGATGATGAGGAACGCGTCGCCGCAGACGATGTTCTTCGCCGTGTGCAGGACGGTCTCTTTGTCGCCGGCCTTTGAACCGAACTCGGTGCGGTACTTGATAAGCCCCAGATTCAGCTTCACGGACAACGAATACTTCTTGTCGGCAGTCAGCTCGGACGTCTCGGTCGCAAAGAGTTGATCGTCCGCGAAGACTCGCACGAAGACCGAATCGACTGCGTCGGCGAGCGTTCCGGCATAGACCAACGATCCGAATTGCAGGCCGCCTCGTCCCGGGCCGTCGCGAGCGATGAACTGGTTGTCTTCCGGCTGCTCGGTCTCGGCGAGCGGTCGCGGAACCCAGAGGTCTTTCGATGGCGGCGGCTCGGTCACGGCGATGCTGATCGACTGGACGATCTTCGCGCCGCCGTTGTCGATCGCGGCGGTCACTCGCAGCACGCCCTTGCCTTGAGCACGCTTGAGGATCAGCTTGCCGGCTTCGATTCGCTTGATGACCGCGACGTCATCGACGGTCCAAGTGACGTTCACGTCCCCCGCGCCCTTCGCCTGCATCGCGGCGAGGTTCGTGATCTGCGGCACGACTTCGATCGTCTCTCGACCGTCCCACTTCGCCGGAGCCGCGAGCGTGAAGACAGGCTCGGGGATGTCGTCGCTGATCGTGATCGCGATGTCTTTCGTCTTCACTTCGTTGGCGTAGATGGCTTTGACGGTGAGCGTGGCTGTCAGCCCGTTGTCGCTGATCGCTCCGCGATCAGAAGCGTTTGATCGCGGAGCGATCAACGACTTTGCCACTCGCCCCGCATTGAACGTGTAGTCGAACCGATCCGTCGCGACGACTGATTCCTGACCGTCGCGTTTCAAAATCCAGAGCACCTTCTGAGCGCCGCCGGCCTTCGCAGTGATTGTCGCACTCTGACCTTCAGCGACGGCAAGTTGAGTGCGTGATACAGAGAACTCATTCCCCGGCTGCACGACAGGTCCGACGAAGGTTTGAGTTGGCTTCTGATTCTCGAACTGCAGCTTCACCCACTCCGGCGAACGCACGACCTTCGAAATGCGGACCTCGTCGAGATCACCGACGTAGTCGTAGTTGTGATACCAGCCGCCGAGAAACAGCCGCGCGGGACTCTTGATCGCCAGCGGAGCCGACGGCGTTTGCGTTGTCGCGTCGAGAACTCCATTGACATAAAGGGCCAATCGTCTCCGACCTCGCGTCGGACATCTCCCACCGAACGACTACAAACCAGCACGGCCGCCGTGCGATTGAGCCTGCGATGGTTCGGCGTTCGCAAAACCCTCAGCCCCGAACAAAAGGCCGAAGCCGCCGAAGCGTTCGGAGCCGCTGGCGAATTCCTGAGCGCCGGCAAGAAATTACTCGACACGCGGCATCCGGCCTACGGTGCAGTCAGCAGCATTCGCGGTCGCATTCAATCTGTGTGGAAGGGACTCTCGCTGCCGTACCCGGAACCCGCCATCCGATTGATTCGACGCGACGACATTGAGCGACTCGACACACAACTGACTGCGTTGCGCGGCGAACTAGCCGATGCGGTCGAACAACTCGACCGCCGATACGCCGAACTGCGAACGGCCGCGCAGCAGCGACTCGGCCGACTGTTCAATCTCTCGGATTACCCGGCATCGCTGAGCGGATTGTTTGCCGTCGAATGGGACTTCCCGTCGATCGAACCACCGGACTACCTGCAACAGCTCAACCCGGAG
>CAMDPX010000113.1 GCA_945905295.1 Planctomyces sp. SH-PL62
CCCACCACGAGCGACACCGATCTTGGTGGGTCTCGATGACTCGACCCACCCTACGACTACTACGACGGCATCCACGTGCCCGGATCAGCCGATGATCTTCCGTCGTGGGAAGAACACACGCCGCGATGTGATCGACTCCGTCGGATCAAACCGCTTGCCGAGCGAACCGTACTTGCCGAGTCGATCCGCGATCGCCGATGCCCCTTCCGTGTCGCACCAGTGCAGGATGCCTCCACGGAACGGTGGGAAGCCGATGCCCAGGATCAGCCCCATGTCCACGTGATGCGGTTCGGCGACGATCCCTTCTTCGAGGACTCGCGTGGCTTCCAACAACATTGGCAGGAACAGGCGGTCGGCCAGTTCGTCGAGCGTGAACTGGCGGTTATCAGTGCGATGCTTTTCGAGAAACGGCGCGAAGTCGGGATCCGCTTCCGGCTTCCCTTTCTTGTTGAGCTTGCGGAAACCGGAGCCGCTCTTGTTTCCGAGACGACCGGCCTTCACGAGTTCTCCGAGAATCGGCGTCGGCTTCGCGCGGTCGGCGTAGGCGGTCGAGACCACTTGGCCAGCGTAGTAGGCCGTGTCCAAGCCGACGAGATCGCTGAGCGTGATCGGTCCCATCGGCATGCCGAACTTTGTCGCGGCCTTGTCGATGTCGTCCATCGAGGCTCCTTCTTGCAGCAGCAGCACTGCCTCGTTCATGTAGGGCAGCAGCACGCGATTGACGAGGAAGCCGGGGCAATCTTGCATCACGATCGGCGTCTTGCCGATCCGCTTGGCGAGGGCCACGATCGTCGCGACCGTGTCGTCATCGGTCTTGGCTCCGCGAATGACTTCGACCAGTTCCATGCGATCGACCGGATAAAAGAAGTGCATCCCGACGAACCGTTCGGGATGCGGCGCGGCTTCGGCCATGCGCGTGATCGAGATCGTCGAAGTGTTGCTGCACAGGATCGCGTCGTCGCGGAGCAGCGACTTCAACTCGCCGTACGCTTGCTTCTTGAGGGTTTCGTTTTCAGTGATCGCCTCGACGACGACATCGGCTTCGGAGAAGACGGCTCGCGACGTTGAAGTGCTCAACCGCGTGAGCATCTCCTGCATGTCTTGCGGAGTCGCACGGCCGATCTTGATCCGGCCTTCGATCACTTGGCAGGCGCGTTTCAAGCCGTCGGCCAATTGATTTTGAGAGACATCGACCATCACGGCGGGCACGCCGCGCCGCGCGTGCGCGGTCGCGATGCCAGCTCCCATCAGGCCGCTGCCGAGCACTCCGACACTCTTCACGTCGCGAGGCTTCGCGGTCGCCGGCAGGAATCCCGGATCTCGACCGAGCGCGTTGTTCATGAAGAAGACGGAAATCAGATTCGACGAGATCGGCGTGCCGGTCACTTCGAGCGCGACCTCTTGCTCGATCTTCAATCCCTCGTCGAGCGGCCGATTGATGCCCAACTTGATCGCCTTGAGCGCGGCAAGCGGAGCCGGATATTGCCCCTTCGTTTTCCCTTTGATCGCTCCTTCGGCACAGGCGAAGGCGAACATCAATTCGGTCTCGCTGAGTCCCAGCGGTTGCGATCGCCGCTGCCGATCCGTCTTCCATTCGCCGGTGGATTGCACGCGCTCAATCAAGGCCGTGCCGACATCAATCAGCTTGTCCGCCGGAACCGCATCGAAACAGAGACCAATCTGCACGGCCTTCGTCGCCGGGACCGCCTCGCCGCCGCAGATGATTTCAATCGCGTGCTGCACGCCGACCAGCCGAGTCATTCGCTGTGTCCCGCCCCAACCGGGGATCAGTCCGATCTTCGTTTCTGGCAGCGCGATCTTGGTCGCCGGGTTTGTCGAGGCGACGCGATAGTCCATCGACAGGATCAGTTCGGTGCCGCCCCCCATTGAGTTGCCATCGACCAGCGCGACGATTGGGAACGGCAACTGGCTGACGCGGGTAAAGAGGGTGTGACCAGTGACGATCGCCAACTGACACTGCTCGCGGCTGGCGTCGATCAGCGCGCCGAGTTCATTCAAGTCTGCTCCGGCGATGAACTGCCCCGGTTTACCGCTGCGAAACAGCAAGCCTTTGAGGTCGCTGCGTTTCTCTAACTGCTCGACCTGCGACGCCAATTCCGTCAGGACGGCTTGCGACAGCGTGTTGACCTTCTTGTCCGGCACATCCAACGTCAGCAGACCGATGGCACCGGAGGGGGCTGACAATTCTTCAAAGCGGAAGAAGCCCATCGTGAATCCTTTCGCGGAGGGAAACGGAGAAATGTTCGTGGCGGGGTTGTAGCAGACCGATTGCTCACACGGGAGCGGTTTCGCGTCGGCTCATTGGCCCGGTGGTTTCTCATTCGTCGTCTCCTTTCATTCGTCGGGAGCTTTCTGAAAAGGAGCCCGACGAATGGAAGGAGACGACGAATGTCGAACACCACATCACCCAAGCCTCGATGACTCGCCCCGTCGATCGAATCGGCGTACAAAGCGATTCAACCGATGGAGATTTTCTGATGTCTTCCGAACCTCTGGGTGATTCGCAGTCTGACGCTTCCGCAAGGGAATCATCAAAAGCCGCGTTATTGCTCTTGTGGCTGTTGCATCCGAAGGTGGCGATCCCGCTGGTGCTGAGCTTGTTGCTGATTTCTGCTCCGCTGATCTATCGCGGGATCCGGTTGTCGCGAGTGCCGCCGGCGGACGAACCGTTTGACATCAAGTCGGTGTTGGAGTTCGAGGTTCCCAGCGCCGCCAATGCCTTCATTGAGTATCGGGCGGCAAGGGGTTTGCTCGTTCCGCGCGATCCTAAAGTAGATCAAGAGGTTTTTGAGAAAGCACAGTCCGACGGCTGGGAACATGCCGCAGAGCCGGTGCAAAAATGGCTCGATGCGAACCGGCCCTTCATGGAACTCTGGCGAAAGGGAACCGCCAAATCAGACGCTCAGTATCAGCCTGCCGGCGAATATCGCGCGGACAGTCTGCTGAACGAGGTCTATGAGTCGAAAGAGTTTTCGCGGCTCGTGCGGTTAGAGTCATCGCGATTGCTCGTTGAGGGGCAACCTGAGGAAGCCTGGGATTGGTTGCGAACCAGCTTTCGCATGAGCCGGCAGATCGGTCGTCATGGCTCGGCCATTGAGCGGCTCATCGGGATTGGATCGCACGCACTCACAGCGGAAGGGGTGGTGAAGTGGGCGAACGACCAGAAAGTGTCCGCCGACTTGCTGCGTCGTGCGATGCGGGAACTGCAAGATGAGCAGAAGCGGACACCACCGCTCTCCGCGTGTTTGCAGGTGGAATACCTCTCGGTGATGGCGACGTTTAAGACTCTGTCTTGCGGGCCGGCGGATGAGACACTGAATCGTGTCACGGGAGAGTCGGAACTCAACGAGAGAGTCTTTCGACATCTCTATGCGGAATGGCTCGCGCGAGCGAATGAGCGTGACGAGCGATTTCGACGTTCTCAGGAAGTTCTGGCTCCGACGAGTCTCAAGCCACGACCTTCGTCCACGGAGTTGAAAACTTATGTGAGCCACTCCGTCATGGCGTCGTTCCTGGTGCCGTCGGTCAGTCAGCTTTTTGTTGCAACGGACCGCGAGGCCGCGCGAGACAATGTGCTGCTCACCGTCCTGGCTCTGAAACTCTTCGCGCGGGAACGCGGGCATTACCCAGAGAAGTTGGAAGAGTTGGTCCCCGACTTCTTGCCGGCCGTTCCCGAAGACACTCACGCGCCGCCGAAGACGCCGCTGCGATATCGACGGGATGCGGACGGAGCGTTGATCTACAGCGTCGGCGACAACGGAACGGACGATAGCGGTCTATTCGAGAAGGCCGAGGACATCGGCTATCGAATCGGTGGGCCGAAAAAGTAGACCAGTCACTCCGAGGCTGTGAATGAATGGCGTGGGGCACGTTTTCAACGTGCCTAATCGGGCTGTTTTCGAGCACGTTGAAAACGTGCTCCACGAAAAATTCACAGCCTCCCCGTGACTGGAATGTTCGAGTCACGGAGAGGCTGTGAAAGAATTGGTAGCTGAACTCGCCAGAGTTCAGTTTTCTCGGCGAATTCTGAAGTCTGGCGACTTCAGCTACCAAAAAGTTCACAGCCTCGGAGTGACTCGTCTACTTTCACAGCCCCTCGAACAGCCGGCTGCCGATGCGCACCAGCGTTGCGCCTTCTTCGATCGCGACTTCGAAGTCACCGCTCATGCCCATCGACAGTTCGGTCAGCTTCACATGCGGAGCCGCTCGCGCTGCGAGTTCGTCCCGAAGCTGCCGCAACGCACGGAACATCGGCCGAGCGGCTGCGGGGTCATCGGCCAGGGGAGCCATCGTCATCAAGCCGGCCACGTCTACGTTCGGCACCGCTTGGAAGGCGTCCCATTGCGCGGTCAAGTCCGAGACCACGAGGCCGTCTTTCGAGGCTTCACCGGAAACATTGACCTCCAACAACACGCGCGGACGCAGCGACAGTTCGGCGGCGATCACCGAGATCCGTTCCAACAGCCGCAGGCTATCGACCGAGTGAATCAGGACGGTCCGGGGCGACACCGGCTTAACCTTGTTGCGCTGCAAGTGCCCGATCAAGTGCCAATGCACGTCGGAGGGGAGTTGCTCTGAGCGTTCCAGCAATTGCTGAGGCCGGCTCTCACCGAGATTGCGGACGCCCAACTCGATGAGCCGCCGGATCCACACCAGCTCGGTGTACTTCGTCACGGCGACCAATGTGACCTCGTCCGGCGATCGGCCGGCACGCGAACAGGCGGCGGCGATTTCGGCGGTCACGCGTTGCAGATTGTCAGCCAAGCGGTCAGTCATGCGCGGCATTCTGTGCCCCCCTGCCCCCCCCGACAACGTATTGACCCTTCGGCGACGAGACGCATAGAGTCCTCCGCATCTCTCGGACACTTCTTCTGTCCGAAATTCTTTTTGTGCAGGATCGCGAATCATGCGACAAATCATCGTTGTTGTCTGTGGCATCGCGGCTGGTTGCGCCGGCCTTTCGGCGTCGATCTGTCAGGCCCAGCCTCCGGTCAACAAATTCGGCTTCAACCAGATTGCCACGGTGCAGACCACCGGTGACGAACGGGCGAGCCAATCCAATCTTTGGGTTTTAGAAGTTCAATTCAAGACGCTTCGGCAAGTCCGTTTGTTGCTGCCCGACCCAAAGACCGGCGAAGAGCGAGACGAGATCGTCTTGTACCTGGTCTACAAAATCGTGAACCGTGGCTTGGGCGAATCCAAAGAGGAATCCGACACCAAACCGACGAACTCGTTCGATGCCGAAGTCACACCGACTCAGTTCGTCCCGGAGCTGACGCTCATCACCCAGGATGGCCCAAACAAGATCTACGCCGACTCGCTGATTCCGGCCGCCGAGAAAATCATTCGCCAGCGAGAACAGAAACTTCTGCCAGCGGGGGCCGTGCTGAAGAACTCGGTGAAGATCGAAGGCGCAATCCCGGAAGAGTCACTGCCCGGTGCGGAGAAAGAAGAGAAGGCGCTGTATGGCGTCGCGATGTGGCGCGGCGTCGATCCGGAGGCCGACCGCTTTTCGATCATGCTGGCGGGATTCTCCAACGGCTACAAACTGGTGCGTGGTCCCGTCCCTTACCAGACGCTCTTGGACCGAGCCAAAGAAGGCAAGCTGACGTTCTCCGACCAAATCTGGAACGGCAAATCCGAGTGGAAAGCCGCCTCGGAAACCTACAACCTCTTCGATGAAAAGAAGCCCGGTCCCCCCGATCCCGACGCCAGCATTTGGTTTTACTCGACGACCTACGATCGAGTGATCGCTGCTGAAGAGAAGCCGACCATCTGGCGCAAGACGTTGCTCCAGCGATTCTGGCGGCCTGGCGATCAATTCAACCGCCAGGAAAAAGAATACCGCTTCGTCGGCGATCCCGAATGGATTTATCAGCCAGACGATGTTCGCACCCCGGTCGTTGGCGGAGGCGTTCCGGTCGTGGCCGCCAAGAAGCCCGCAGCTAATGCCGCGGATGAGGGTGCGAAGGACGCGGCCGCCGAAGTCAAATAGCTCGACAGTTGCGATTCTGACCCCAACGGCCTTGTGCCGTTGGTGAAGCAGATGGTGGGCTAGTTGATGTCGTCGCAACGCCCCCAACTCTCCCGTTGCCTCCGCCGAAGGCGGAGGCAACGGGAGAGTTGGGGGAGGTCGGTGGATTGTCGCTTGTTAGCTTTCCATCTTTTTCACCATCCGGGCGAGCCGGATGGGGTCTTCAAGGGAATGTCATACAGTCAAATAGGCTGAGCCATCAAAACTCATGCACCAGAAATTCCATCCGCAAAACCGCGACCTGATCGTCAACATCAACGGCCGGCTGGTGCATCGCGATCAAGCGGGAATCAGCCCGTTCGACTCGGTCGTGCAAGGGGGCGACGCGGTGTGGGAAGGACTGCGGTTGTACTCCGGCCGCATCTTCAAATTGCACGAGCATCTCGCTCGGCTGCGTAGTTCGGCGAAGGCGCTGGCCTTCGCACAGATTCCGACCGACGACGAAATCATCGAGCAGCTTCGCCGCACGCTCGACGCGAACCAGATGTTCGACGGCGTTCACATCCGCCTGACGCTGACGCGAGGAGTGAAATACACGTCGGGCATGGACCCGCGATTGAACACCGTCGGCCCGACATTGATCGTGCTCGCCGAACACAAGCTGCCGGTCTATGACAAAGCCGGATTGAAACTGATTACCAGCAGCGTGCGCCGTTCTCCTCCGGACTGCCTGGACCCGAAGATTCACCACAACAATCTGATTCAGTCGATCCTCGCCAAGTTGGAAGCCAACCGCGCGAATGCGGATGACGCACTGATGCTCGACCTGCGCGGCTTCGTCGCCGAGACCAACGCGACGCACGTCTTCATCGTCGATCACGGCGAGGTTATCACCAGTCGGCTGGTTGCCTGCCCGGAAGGGATCACGCGTGCGACGGTGCTCGATCTCTGCCGCAAACACAACATCCCGTACTCAGAGCGCGACCTCTCTCTGCCCGAAGTTTATCGGGCCGACGAAATGTTCTGCACCGGCACGATGGGTGAACTGGCGGCTGTTGTTGACGTCGATGGCCGCATGATCGGAGACGGCCAACTCGGCCCGATGACCCGCCGGCTTAGCGAACTGTTCGCCGAACTGACTCGCACCGAGGGCGTCCGTTTGATCCCGACGCCGACGGCGGTCGTCTAGCCGTAGCCCGACTCTCTGAGTCGGGGCGTTCCGCGCGAACTGCAACCCGACTCTGAGAGTCGGGCTACGGGTCGTAGCGTGCCTGCGCGAGCGGTCCTAGAATCCGCCCCGCCATGAGCGACCCCACCTTGAATTTGCCGGCCTTTGAAACGCTGACGATCGTTGGCGTTGGGTTATTGGGGGGCTCGATTGCGCGAGCCGCAAAGCAGCGCGGGCTGGTTCGGCGAGTGATCGGCGTCGGTCGCAGTGCGGCTCGATTGGAACAAGCGCAGCAGACCGGACTGATCGACGACATCCAAACGGATCGACTTCAAGCCGCGGCACAATCCGACTTGATGATCTTCGCCACGCCAGTGGATTTGATCGTGCCGGGTGTGCGTGAAGCGGCGACGATGTGCCGGCCCGGAACGCTCATCACAGATGTGGGTAGCACGAAGTCGCATCTCTGCCGTGAACTGGCGACGGGGCTACCCAATGGGCTCAGTTTTGTCGGTTCGCATCCTCTGGCCGGGTCACACCTGCAAGGTTGGGAACACGCTCGCGCGGACTTATTCGAGGGACGGGTTTGTGTCGTGACGCCAACGGGATCTTCGTCCCGCGACACGGTCGAGCGACTGACCGCGTTCTGGCAAGCGATCGGGATGTCGGTCCTCGAAATGTCTCCGGAAGCCCACGACAGCGCATTGGCTCAGAGCAGCCATGTGCCGCATGTGGTCGCGTCGGCATTGGCGCAGACTCTGGCGGACGAAAACCGTTCGCTCGCAGCGACCGGCTTTGCCGACACGACGCGCATCGCCGCTGGCGATCCGCAGGTCTGGGTGCCAATCCTGATGGACAATCGCGAAGCGGTACTGGCTCGGTTGGATGAATTCTCAGCGCAGGTCGCCGCGTTTCGCGATGCGTTGGCTCGCGGCGACGCCGACGAACTCCGCCGCCTGTGGGAACGAGGCAAAGCGATTCGCGAGCAACTGCAAGTCCGCCGCGTCGCCGAGTAACGGTTCGTCCGACTGCTCGCCTTGGCTCGTAGTGACCCCATTGATGGGGGCGAGACCGTCCCGATAAATCGGGTCACTACGAGCGGTCGTGTCAAAAACTGCCGTCGAATGCTTTGGCGGGATCGACGGCTCCGGGCTTGAGTGCTCCGCTTTCCACGAGTTGCTCGGCCAACGTCGTCCAGCGTTCGGCGGTCATCTCGCCCAAACGATTGGGCGCGGTGAGGCCCGCTTCGCAAAGCGGCTTCAACGTGCGCGTGCCGAAGGCGAGGATTTCCAAGCCCATCTCTTTGTTGAGCGAATGAATGTGCTCGTTGGTCTTCTCCGGCTCATCGAGATACTTCCGCCAGCCGAGCCGGCAGGCATCCACCATGTGGCGGACGAGTTCAGGTTGCTTCTCAATGACCTCGGCCCGCGTAATCAGCACGCTGGTGTAGGGGTTGAAGCCGAGGTCCGAGACCATCAGGTTCAGCGGGTCTCCCTCTTTTTGCTCGGCGAGAAACGGCTCGCTGAAGCTGTAGGCTTGTTGGCCCATCCGGTCATTCTCCAAGAACGGAGCGACGCTCCCCGCATACGGCACAATCTGGACGTTGATCAGCGGCAATTTCTTCTTGAGATAGCCGAGAAATGTCTGATTCGCATTGATCGCCAGCGTCATGTCTTTCAGGTCGTCGAATTTGGTGATTCCCGATTTCTTGTGGACCATGATGCAGCGCGGGCTTTGTTGAATCGGAGCGAAGATGGCGACGACGTCTGCCTCTTGAGCCCGTTGCAGCAAGACTTGGTCGGCGTTTGTGACGCCAAAGGTCACCTTGCCGCTGGCCACGTTCTGAATCACCGGCACACCGGGGCCACCAGGAATGATCTTCACTCGCAGTTGCCGTTCGGCGAACAAGCCGTAAACGTCGGCCGCGTAAAAGCCGCCGTGCTCCGCTTCGGGCAGCCAGTTGAGCGCGAGTTCCACGTCGGTGAGCGGTTTCGATTCGGGATTCGGAGAGTTGGCGGTGCCTGTCGGCAAATCTTTCGGAGGAGCCGTCTTTTCAGATGAGCAACCTGCGAAAACGAACGCTCCCGCCAAAAGAGAACAGCACAGAATCAGCAAACGTCGCATGGCAATCCTTTTCGTGTTGGCTCTACGGGGACTCGAGTGACTGGTCGAGAGTGGTTCGTCGTTGCTTCTGTGTTCCATTCGTGTGTGAGTTCCGATCCGTGTGCGAAGTGTGTTCGTCGAATTTTGAACGCGCTACGCACACGGATTGGAACTCACACACGGATGAAGACAGGCCGAGTCAGCTTCGGCGGGCGGACTATATTCGCGGCGTCCTCCCGGAATCACGTCCGGCCTCTTAGAATACCGCGACGACTCAACTTCGTCATTTCACCAAACCACGGTCATCAACGAGACAGGCGAGCGGGGTGGCGTCAGCCCCCCGGTTGAACGGCGAAGACACCGGGGGGCTGACGCCACCCCGCTCGCCTGGATGTCTCACGAATGGCCGTGCGAGGTATCACTTCACCACGGATGGACTGCGCTCATGTTTTCCGAACGTGATTTTTCTGCGGACGTCGAATTCTCCAAGCTGTTGCTGCGCGATAGCGATGTGGATCTCACGGTGGTGGCGCTGGAGATTGCTCGTGATGCGAATCCCTCGTTGCAGTTCGAGGAGACGCTGAATTGGATTGCGGCCCGCGCGGCGGAACTGTCTGGTCGTGCCGCCGCCGCGTGGTCGGAAGCGGACTCGTTGCGAGCGCTCAGCACGATGCTGGCCGACACCTATGGGCTGATGGGGGACGAAGAGGCGTATCAACTTCCCGAAAGCAGCTATCTGCCCGACGTGATCGCTCACAAACGCGGCATCCCGATCAGCCTTTCGATTTTGTACATGGCGGTCGCGCGAGAGATCGGACTCGACCTGCAAGGGGTCGCCGCGCCGCAGCATTTTCTGACTCGGTTCGATGGCATCGAGGGAACCATTTACCTCGACCCCTTCGTCGGTGGCCGGATGATGGACCGGGATGAGGTCCTGCACTTCCTGCACGAAATCACGAACATGCCGGAATCGGAACTCAAGCCGTGTCTCAAGCCGGCGGACTCGCGAGCGATCGTGATTCGGATGCTCAACAACCTGAAAGTGCTGCACGCCAAACATGAAGACTGGCCCGCCGCGTGGCGTGTCCAAGAACGCCTCGTCGCGCTCAAACCCGCCAGCTACGAGGAACGCCGCGATCTGGCTTTCATCGCGATGAAATCGGAACGGACTCAGGAGGCAATCGACTTGCTGGAAGACTGCCTCGCCGAGTGCCCCGCAAACCAGACGGCTCTTTTGGAGCAGCATCTCGACGAAGCGAAACGGCAACTCGCACGGTGGAACTGATGCCCGGTCCCAAGCAACGCAATCTGTTCGCCGCGGAACCGCTGGTGCCGGAACTGAAGCCGTGGGATCGCGCGGCTGCCGCGGACTTGTGGGTCGCACGCATCGTGGTGAATCGCCCACTGGAGACGCCGTTTGATTATCTCGTGCCCGATGCGCTGCGCGAGCACTTGAGACCAGGCATGCGCGTGCGGGTGCCGTTCGGCGGAGGACATCAGCGACTTGTCGGATACTGCGTCGAGGCCGGACCGTTTAGCGACCTGATCGGGCCAGAGCGATTCAAGAACGGTCAACCGCCGAAGCTCAAATCGCTGGACGAGGTCTTGGATCGCGAGCCTTTGCTAACACCGCGCATGTTGGAACTGACCCGCTGGATTGCCGAGCGTTATCTCTGCGGCTGGGGCCAAGTGCTCGACGGCGTCGTCCCGGCCGGCGTGAAGAAACTGGCCGGCACGCGCGAGATTCTGTTTCTCACGCCCGCGGCCGGAGTCTGCGAGACGCTCGGCGAACGGAAACTCGGAGCGAAACAAAAGACGGTGCTTGAAGTGCTGTGCGCCGCGGGCCGGCCGATGCGAATCGACGAACTCGCCGAGTCGGCCGATTGCGGTGTCGGCGTGATCAACGCACTGCGTGAAAAAAATCTGGTCTCGGCGATTCGTCAGCGAACTGAAGCGTTCGATGGAGACTTCGCTCCAACAAAGCGACAACCAGACCTCACGTTGAACACCGAGCAGAAGACGGCGCTCGACGCCATCTTGTCTGAAGTCCGAGCCACTCGGCATCGCACGATCCTGCTGCGCGGAGTCACCGGCAGCGGCAAGACCGAGGTCTATATCCAAGCGATTCGCGAGGTCGTCAGCTACGGCCGGCAAGCGATCGTGCTGGTCCCGGAAATCAGCCTCACGCCGCAGACGATCCGCCGCTTCCGCTGCCGCTTCGACAGCGTCGCCGTCCTGCACAGTCATCTGAGCGACTCCGAACGTCACTGGCACTGGCAGCGCATCGCGAGCGGCCAAGTCCAAGTGATCGTGGGCGCTCGCAGCGCGGTCTTCGCTCCGACACCACACCTCGGAATCATCGTGATCGACGAAGAGCACGAAACCTCATTCAAGCAGGAAGAGACGCCACGCTATCACGCTCGTGAAGTCGCCCGCGAACGGGCACGCCTTGAAGGCATCCCGCTGCTGCTCGGCTCGGCCACCCCAACGCTAGAAAGCTGGTGGCGTGCGAACGCGGGAAACTTAATCAGCCGCGGGGCGCTAGCCCCCGGTTCGGACCTGCTCACGGAAAGAGAACCGGACGCTAGCGCGTTCCGGCTGATGCCGGCAGTCCGCGACGACCTCCTGCTCACCATCACCAATCGCGTTGCCAAACTCCCGTTGCCGCCGGTCTCGATCGTGGACACTCGCAACGACCCGTATATCACGCGCGGCGAAGCGATCGGCCGAGCACTCGGTTCGCAGATGCAACAGGCTTTGAGAGACGACGGGCAGATCATCCTGTTCTTGAACCTGCGCGGCTTCGCGCCAACCGTGTGGTGCAAAGCGTGTCGCGAATCCATCCGCTGCCCGCATTGCGACATCACGCTGACGTTTCACAAAGACAAGAACCGCGTGCGGTGTCATTCGTGCGATTACGAAGCGGATCCGCTGACGCAATGTCCGAAGTGCGGTCATCCGGGGGTCTATTACTTCGGCATCGGAACGCAGCGGCTCGAACAGGAAGTGAAGGCCAAGTTTGGCAACTCCACCTGCCTCCGCATGGACAGCGACACGATGAAAAAACACGGCAGCCACGACGAAGCGCTCGAACGCTTTCGCCTGGGCGAAGCGAAGATCCTGCTCGGCACGCAGATGATCGCGAAGGGTCTCGACTTCCCGAACGTGACGCTGGTCGGTGTCATCAACGCCGACACGCTGCTGTACTCGCCCGACCTGCGCGCGGCCGAGCGGACGTTTCAATTGATCGCCCAAGTTGCCGGCCGTACCGGTCGCTCAGAACGCGGCGGCCGAGTCATCGTCCAGTCCGCGAACCCCTCCGAGCCGGCAATTGCTCTGGCCGCGCAGCACGATTATCTCAGCTTCGCAGCACTCGAACTGAGTCATCGCCGAGAGGCGAATGCTCCCCCGTTCCGTTCGCTGATTCGGATCATCTTGCGGGGTGCGGTCGAGGATCGTGTCAAACAAGAGGCTCTCGCGATGGCGGCCTTATTGCGTGCGACGGCCGAACGGCTCGCGCTGACCGTGCGGCTTCTCGGCCCGGCACCGTGTCAGATCACCAAGCTGCGCGACCTATGGCGGTTTCATCTGCAACTCTCGGCCGAGTCCTTCGAGACCGTCCGCGATCTCTGGCGAGCCACCGCTCCGCAGATCGTCCGCGTGTCAGACGTCGAATTTCAGATCGACGTCGATCCCGTCAACATGCGCTGAGTCGCACCCATTCGTCGTCTCCTTCGATTCGTCGGGCTCTTTCTTATCCCATCGATTCAAAGGGAGCCCGACGAATTGAAGGAGACGACGAATGGGAAACAGCGTTTCCATTCGATGAAAACAGGCGACCGGTTTCGGATTTCCGGAAGTTGCCTTTCGGACTTAGACTCCCCGCCCTTTCAAGGAACCTTTATGTCTGAAATCGCCACTGTGCCCAATGCTTTGCCCCATGACCTGCGATTGATCCCGCACACCCCGGAATGGTTCGCTCGACTCAAGGAGACGCTGGGCGAAGCCGCATGCCGGCAGTTGGGCTTGTTCGTCATTCCGCCGGAATGGGTGCTGTCGGTCGTGATCCCGATCTATAACGAGAAGACCTACTGGCGAGCTTTGGTCGATCGTGTGCGAGCGGTTCCGATCCGCAAAGAGATCGTGCTGGTCGATGACTTCAGCCGCGATGGGACGCGCGACGAGTTGCAGCAGCTTCAGGCCGAGCTGGCCAACGCGACTCCCGATCCGTGGAACAGTTTTCAATTCGCCTATCACGAAAAGAACCGTGGCAAGGGAGCCGCCGTGCGCACTGGCTTTCAAACGGCGACGGGCGATGTGGTCCTCATTCAAGACGCGGACTTGGAATACAACCCGGACGAGTATCCCCGTCTGCTGGGGCCGATCGTCGAGGGCAAAGCCGATGTCGTTTTTGGAAGCCGATTCCTCGGCGATCAGCCGCATCGTGTGCTGTATTTCTGGCACTACCTCGCCAACAAGTTTCTGACGACGCTGTCGAACTGCTTCACCAACCTCAACCTGACAGACATGGAGACGTGCTACAAAGTCTTCACGCGCGAAGTCCTGCAGGAGATCGCCCCGAAGCTGCGGCAGGATCGGTTCGGGTTCGAACCAGAGATCACCGCGAAGGTCGCTCGCCGCCGCTACCGCATTTACGAATTGTCGATCAGCTACTCCGGCCGCACCTACGAGCAAGGCAAGCACATCGGCTGGAAAGACGGGTTCAAGGCGCTGTATTGCATCGTCCGCTATGGGCTGTGCGATTGAAGAATGAGACCGTGATTGCTTCCCGATGTAGCCGAACTCGTGAGAGTTCGGACAGAAGTCTCACGACTTCGGCTACGGAACTAATTGCGATTCCGATCACAGCTCCTGCGACGGCCCGTCTCCGTTGGCCATGCTGCCCAGCGCGGTGAGCACGAAGATATTCATGTGCTCGGAGCAGAACTTGACCGACCCATCCGCGAGACCGAGAAACGCTCCGCGTTGATGACTGCTGCCGGGTTCCTCGAAATGTTTGCCGTTGATCCCCACGCAGCCGTCGCTGCATGTGCTGAAGTGAGTCGAGGAAGCTCCCACCGCCCAACCGTCTTGGCTGGTGCGATGATCAAGCGGAACTCCCGCCGGGCCGATCAGGCGTTGCACTTCGCCGATCATGACCGTGTGCGATGTGCCGTCTTTGATATTCGCCAATGACGTCTTGCCGTTGACCCAGAAAATCCCTTTGCACGGCGACAGCGGACGGCGACCAGTGGCGACCATCCAACTTTCATGATCGCCGCAGTTGTGATAGCCGTTGCACCCACCCAAGCTGCCGCCGTAGTCCGTGCCGCCGGCGGTCCAGTTTTGAAACATGATGGGCGTGTCTTCCGACCGGACTGCGGAGCGACGTGATGGGCAATAAAACAACGGGATGTTTCGCTGGGCGATCGCCGCGTTCCCGAGCACGCTTTGCGACCAATTCCATTGCTTGAAAACATTGTTTTGTTCCAGTTGCGGCAGGATTCGTAGCATCCAACTGGTGCCGTGCATTCCGCTCGATGCACTGGCGGCTTCACTCCAAGTATCGACCGCTCCAAAGCCGACACCCGACCCGCAGATGACGACCGAACTCGGCGGCGAGATCGCGATCGAGCCAGGCGGAAAAAACAAATGCGATTCGTGGTAGTTGTGCAGCGCGAGACCAATCTGTTTGAGATTGTTCTGGCACTGAGTTCGCCGCGCGGCTTCACGAGCATTCTGCACGGCCGGTAGCAGCATCGAGACCAGAATGCTGATGATCGCCATCACCACCAGCAGTTCGATCAGCGTGAATCCCACTCGTCGGCGCGACGTCAGTGACATGATCCTTCTCCGTAGGTCAGCCTTTCCAGGCTGATCGGCCAGGCCCGCAGAAGCGACGGGGTCGGGAGTCTTTTTCATGCCGCAGGTAAGAGGACTTTGATTGTCTCTCGTGCGTTGTGCGGCATGAAAAAGACTCCCGACCCCTTCACCGCAGTGCCGAGATTATGGCCGGACGCTACGACAGTTGTCATCGCACCAAAAGCAACAGGCCGAGCAAACTTTGCTCGGCCTGTTGGCTTTTGAATGACCAGAGGGTCAATCGTTACTTGGCCTTCTTCGCGGTCTTCTTACCAGCGGCGGCCTTCGTGGACTTCTTCTCGGTCGTTTTCTTTGCAGCAGCCATAGTCACTACTCCTTTGTGGTGGGTGCCGAGAACTGTTGCCGACCCTCTGGCACCCAGAATGAGGGGCGGCGTTCAGGATTCACTCCGTTGATCCATTGCGACCAGGCTGATGACCTAACCTCAGCAAAAGTTCTGGAAGTGGCTGAGCACTTGGGGCCATCAATCTGCGCGGGCCTTGTAGGCGGTTTGGAAAAAGTCGTCAATCCCATCTTCTTGCTCAGCAAGCCGTTGACGATCTGACGCCCGGCGCAACCCGGTTTGAAATGTCCCTACAGTTTCGACGTAAGACGGTGATGATCATGAAGACTTTTTTGGTGGTTGCGATTTTTTTTGACGAATCTGCCGTAGGGGCACGTGGGTCGGCTCATGGTGAATGGCAAACAACTTCAAGACCGCTCGGTGGCGACGTCGAACAATCTGGCGAACAGGCGGCATCACATGCTTCCCGTCGCCAAGGCTCTGCGTGAGAATCCTCCGCCGTTTCGATGTCTTGGCCTTTCGATCCTCGATCACTTTGAAAAGGTTGTTTGATGTTTGAGAAAGTCACTGCCGCTCCGCCCGATGCGATTTTGGGTTTGACCGAAGCGTTCAAGAAAGACCCGCGACCGGACAAGGTCAATCTCAGCGTCGGTGTCTTCAAAGATGATCAAGGCCGCACACCGGTCTTGAAGTGTGTGAAAGAGGCGGAGCGCCGGTTGCTCGATGCAGAAGCGACCAAGACTTATCTGAGCATCGAAGGCTCGCCGGAATACGGCCGCGCCGTTCGCGAATTGATGTTCGGAGCCGATCACGAAGTCGTCCGTTCCAATCGAGCCTGCACGGCTCAATGTCCCGGCGGCACCGGGGCGTTGCGTGTCGCGGGCGATTTTCTCAAGAAGATGTTTCCCTCCGCGACCGTGTGGTTCAGTATTCCGACATGGCCGAACCATCAAGGCATCTTCAAGTCTGCGGGCTTGAACGTCGCCGCGTATCCTTACTTCGACGCCGCGAAGAACAGCCTCGACTTCGACGGCATGTTGTCCGCTTTGAAAACCGTGGCGGCCGGTGACGTCGTCTGCTTGCACGGTTGCTGCCACAACCCCAGCGGAGTCGATCCGACTCCGGCGCAATGGACTGCGATTGCCGACGTGCTCGCCCAGCGTGGCGCGCTGCCGCTGCTCGACTTCGCGTATCAAGGCTTTGGTCGCGGATTAAAAGAAGATGCGGCTGGCTTGTTCGCGTTGGCTCGGCCGGGAGCGGAAATGCTGGTCGCCAGTTCGTTCTCCAAGAATTTCGGCTTGTACAACGAACGAGTCGGCGCGTTGACTCTGGTCGCGAAAGACACGGCCGCTGCGGAAACGGCGCTGAGCCAGATCAAGTCCTGTGTCCGTACCAACTATTCGAATCCGCCATCTCACGGCGGAGCCATTGTCGCCACGGTGCTGGCGGACTCAGCTCTCAGACAACAATGGGACGAAGAGCTTGCCGCCATGCGAAATCGGATCAGCGGCATGCGGTCGCTGTTCCAGAAAACGATGGAAAGCCGTCAGACGGGCCGCGATTGGTCGTTTATCACGCAACAGATTGGGATGTTTTCGTTCTCTGGCCTGAAGCCCGAACAAGTCGATGCCCTCCGCGAGAAGCACGGCATCTATTTCGTGCGCGACGGCCGCATCAATGTCGCCGGAATGAACGCCGCCTCAATGGATCGCCTCTGCGACGCCATCGTGTCGGTGCTGTGAACGTCGTAGCCGCACTCGCCAGAGTGCGGGAGATATTGCCAATGACCCGCGTTCTGGCGAACGCGGCTACGCCAGTTACAAACCGAGGCTCCCCATGAACCGCCGCCAGTTCATCGCCGCGCTCGGTCTCGTTGCGATCAGGAATCCCATCAGCGATGCGGCTGATTCCAAGCCGTTGCTCTCCGGCCCGGCGGCCGGCAAGGAAGTGCCGTCGTTCTTCGTGCGGGCGATCACTGGCCCGCAGATGAATCGGTCCGTCTGCTTTGTTTGTCGCAACGGAGATCGCCCTGTCGTCATGGTCGTGATGCGGCGATTGGAAGCCGGATCGTCAGTGGTGCTCAAGGCGGTCGATGAACTGGTTGATCGCCGCCGCGCGGACGGACTTCGGGCGTTCGGCGTCATGCTCAGCGATGAGCCGAGCAAAGTTTCTCCGCATTTGCAGACGGTCTCGTTCGATCAGCAACTCAACTTGCCGTTGGGAGTCGGACCGGAGACCCTGGCGGATCGTGACAGTTTGTGTGTTGATCCGGCTGCCAGCGTGACGCTCGTGGCGTATCGAGACCGCAAGGTGGTTTGGACGTCGGCGTTTCGCTCGGCGGAATTACGTGATGAGCCAACGCGAACCCGCCGTCTGCGCGAGGTCGTTGAGCAAACCGAATCGTTGCTGTCGAAGACTCAATGAGCGCTGCTCGTGAATTCTTGGTAAAGGCGTGATCGCCTTTCGCGAACCGTCTTGACCCTCTGGGCGGGCACAAATACTGTCCCGCCCCCCGTAGGTCAGCCTTTCCAGGCTGACCCATTGCGTCTCTGGAAAGTCGCACGAACAACGCGCCTTTCCACAAGCAATCAATCCGCCTCGGAGAGGCTGGCTTGCGGTGGAACCTGCGAAGGGAATCGCTCATGCACTTGTTCTTTTCCGTCGGCGAGCCAAGCGGCGATCAACACGCCGCGCATCTGATTCGCGAATTGCAGCGGCGTCGGCCAGGCGTTCGCTGCGTCGGTTTTGGCGGCGAAGAGATGCGGGCCGCCGGCTGCGAGCTGCACTATCGCCTGACCGATATGGCCGTGATGGGGATCTTCGTCGTCATTCCGCTGCTGTGGAAAGTCTTCAAGCTGGTCCGGCAGGCAAAGCGGTATTTTGAAGAGCAGCGTCCCGATGCGGTCGTGATGATCGACTTCTCCGGCTTCAACTGGTTTATCGCGAAGTACGCCAAGCGAGCCGGCGTGCGCGTCATCTTTTATGTACCGCCGCAGCTCTGGGCCTGGAAGGAGAATCGCATCGAGCGTATCCGCCGGAATGTTGATGACGTCCTCTGTTGTTTGCCATTTGAACCGGCTTGGTACGCCAAGCGAGGCGTGAAGGTCGAGTACGTCGGTCATCCGTTCTTCGACGAAGTCGCCGAACATCGCCTCGACGAAGAATTCGTCGAAGGCTGGTCATCGCCGAAGCATCGCAACGTGGCAATCCTGCCCGGTTCACGAGACGGCGAAGTCCGGCACAACTTCCCGAACATGGTCGAGGTGATGTGCCGGTTGCACGAACGGCATCCGCACGTCCGATTCCTCGTCGCGTGCTACAAAGAATCGCACCGCCGATTTTGCAGTGCGTACTTGATGACGAAAGCCAGCCGCCTGCCCGTGCATCTGTTTGTCGGCAAGACGCCGGAGGTCATCCAAACCGGCGAGTTTTGTTTGATGGTCTCCGGATCGATCAGCCTGGAAGTACTCGCACGAGGCAAGCCAGCCGCCGTGGTCTATTGGTGTGATTGGCTGACGTATCGGATTGGCCGCCTGTTGGTGAAAGTGAAGTACGTCTCGCTGCCGAACCTGTTCGTGGATCGCGAGGTCATGCCGGAGTTTTTCTTCGTCGGCAGTCAAAAGAAATTGCTGACGCCGCTGACCGAAGTCCTGCACGGTTGGCTGAGCGTGGACGAACGCCTGAGTGCGGCACAACACGAGATGGCCGAACTCCGAGAACGCTACGTCCAAACCGGCGCGACTCACCGAGTCGCCGAGTTCCTGCTGCAACGCCTCGCTCCGGCCGAGAGCCGGCCGGCGGCAAAGGCCGCATGATGGCGTGGCTTCTGGCTCCCAAGTGGTCATTCAGAAGTCGAGTGATCGCATTTCGCAGACACACGCGATTCCAGACGCGCCTGCTTGCGGCTTGCGGTTAATCGTTCATTGCGGCTGCGATGGCACTGCGACGTTTGAATTGTTGGCGTATGACCGTGAGAATCCTGTTCGACAGCAATCGCTGTCTTCTCCGAAAGCGTCTTGAGGCCACATCATGATTCGAGAGCGAAGTTGTTCCGTCGCGCCGATTTTGTGCGCGGTGGGATTGTTGGTTGCGTGTTCTGCGGGCTGCGAAAAAACGAATGCCGCAGCCGAGAAGAAAGCCGCCTCACCGGTGAAGGTGGAGATTGCGACTCCGACCGAAAAAGAGATCACCGATTTTCGCGACTTCACGGGGCGGCTGGAGGCGGTCGAGTCGGTCGAGATTCGGGCTCGGGTCTTCGGTTATCTCACAAAGATCGCGTTTGATCCGAGCATCGAACTCGGAGCCGAAGTGAAGGTCGGTGACGTGCTGTTCAAGATCGACGAACGGCCGTATCAGAACGCCTTGGCGAGTGCGAAGGCACAACTCGCGCAGGCCGAAGCGAAGCTCAAGACCTCAACTGCGGAGCTGGATCGGACGTTAGAGCTCTTGAAGAAAAATGCTGCCACGCAATCGGACGTCGATCGCGATACCGGTTCCAAGCTCTTGTCAGCAGCGGCGATTGATTCGGGAAAAGCCGCGGTGGATCAGGCCGAGCTCGACTTGGAGTTCACCGAGATCAAGGCTCCGATCAACGGACGCATCAGCCGGTCGATCCCGTCGGTTGGAGACCTCATCAATCCGACGGCCGGAACGCTGACGAGCATCGTGTCGGTCGATCCGATTCACCTTTATTTCGACATGGACGAGTCGACGCTTCAGTCGCTGCAAAAGCTTGTGCGTGACGGGAAGCTGAAGGGGCCTATGGAGGGTGAGATTCCGTTGCTGATGGGACTCACGACGGACGACGGGTATCCGCATCGCGGCAAGCTCGATTTCATCGAAAATAAAGTAGACCCCAACACCGGCACGATCCGCGTCCGCGGTGTGTTCGCCAATCCGAAGCCCGAGCGTGGCCCGCGACCGCTCACCCCCGGCTCTTTCGCGCGAGTCCGCTTACCGCTCGGCGAACCCCACAAGGCGGTGTTGATCTCCGAACGCGCGATCGGCCGAAATCTCGACCAGTCGTTCGTGTACGTTGTCGACGCCGAAAACAAAGTTGTCTATCGCCCAGTGACGCTCGGTTCGCTCCAAGAGGGGATGAGAGTGATTGCAGATGGACTGACCGCGGGCGAACGGATCGTGACGAACGGTTTGCAACGGGTTCGCCCTGGATCAACCGTTGAGCCGCAGACGGCGGCAGCCGTTGAAAAGTAGCCCTGTCGCTCCGCGACAGGAAACTCGAACGGCAATCGACTTCCCATTTTTCTTTGGCGTTCTCCTGAGATTCTGCATCGAGTCCTGCAACGGCAATCCTCTCGCGGAACGAGAGAGCTACAGAGAGCAACATGGCCAAATTCTTCATCGAACGTCCCGTCTTCGCGATGGTCATTTCGCTGGTCATCGTCTTCGCGGGCGGTGCGGCGCTCATGACGTTGCCGATTGCTCAGTATCCGGAGATCGCGCCGCCGAGTGTCGAGGTGTCGGCGAACTATCCGGGAGCGAACGCGAAGGTCGTCCAGGAAACTGTTGCTGCGACGATTGAGCAGGAAGTCAACGGCGTCGAAAACATGCTCTACATGTCGTCGCAATCGACGAACGACGGCGGGTACAAGCTGACGGTGACGTTCAAGCTCGGCACGAATTTGGACATGGCTCAGGTGCTGGTGCAGAACCGCGTGTCGTTGGCTTTGCCGAAGCTACCCGATGTCGTGAAGACCACCGGCGTCAGCACGAAGAAGAAATCGCCGAGCATCTTGTTGGTCGTCAATCTCTTGTCCGAGATGGACAAGGCGACTGACAAACCGATCTACGATCAACTTTATCTCAGCAACTACGCGACGATTTACGTTCGCGACGAACTGCTGCGGATCAGTGGCGTCGGCGACGTAAATTACCTCGGCCAGCAGGACTACAGCATGAGAGCCTGGCTGGACCCGGAGAAGCTGGCGGCTCGGAACATGACCGCCGGCGATGTCATCAACGCGCTCAAAGAACAGAACGTGCAGGTTGCAGCCGGGCGAATCGGACAGCCGCCGGTGCCCAGTGGCCTCGATTTTCAATACATCCTCTCGACGCTGGGACGGCTGACCGAACGTCAGGAATTCGAGCAGATCATCATCAAGACTGGTGAGTCGGGGCAGATCACGCGGCTGCGCGATGTCGCGCGACTCGAACTCGGAGCAAAGAATCAGGACATGCAATGCTCGCTCGATGGTCAGCCGTCGGTCGGGTTGTCGGTCTTTCAGTTGCCCGGCTCAAACGCGCTGGATGTCGCGAAGGCGATCCGCGCGAAGATGAAAGAATTGGAAGAGACACTCCCCGGATTCCAGTTGGGTGTGAAATACAAAATCGTGTACGACACGACGCCGTTCATCGAGCAGTCGGTTGATGAAGTCTTTCACGCCCTGCGGGACGCGATCATCCTGGTGGCGATTGTCGTGCTGCTGTTCCTGCAAGACTGGAAGTCGATGATTCTGCCGATGATCGACGTGCCGGTGTCGCTGATCGGCACGCTGGCGGTGATGGCGGCGCTCGGTTTCACGCTCAACAATCTAACGCTGTTCGGGCTGGTGCTGGCAATCGGCATTGTGGTGGATGATGCGATCGTCGTGCTGGAGAACATCGAGGTCTGGCTGGCGAAGGGCTACGACGCGAAGACGGCCACGATCAACGCCATGAACGAAATCACCGGGCCGATCATCGCGATCACGCTGGTGCTCAGCTCGGTGTTTCTGCCGAGTGCGTTTCTCGGCGGCATCAGCGGTCAGTTTTATCGGCAGTTCGCGTTGACGATTTCGGCGTCGATGATCATCTCGGCGATCAACGCGATGACGATGACTCCCGCTCGCGCCGTGCAGATCTTCCAGAAACGCAAGCACGGCGATCCTCTCGAAGCGTTGCCGTGGTGGGGCTATGTGATTCTGCTCGGCTGGCTGAGCAAGCATTTCCTTTACCCGCTGGTCGGATCGAAGCTCGACGACGCATCGTCCGCCGTGCAGTGGGCAGTGACGCTGGGAACGGCTCTGCCGGGAGCGGTGGTCGGTTGGATGTTCGCGAAGAAATTCAACGCGGCATTGTCCGTCTTCTTCAAATGGTTCAATCGCGGGTTTGATTGGGTCACGAGGATTTACGGCCGCATGATCGGCTGGTCGCTGCGGTTGTGCGTGATCGTGCTGCTGATTTACGGCGGCTTGCTGGGAGCGACCTACTTCGGCCTCACGCACACGCCGGTCGGGTTCATTCCGAATCAGGACAAGGGCTATCTGATCGTCAACATTCAGTTGCCCGATTCAGCCTCGCTGGAACGAACAGTCGAGGTCGTGAAGCGGGTCGAGAAGATCGCGAAGGAAACCCACGGCGTTGCGCACACGATCGGCATTCCGGGGCAGTCGTTCGTGCTCAACGCGGTGAATTCCAACTTCGGGTCGATGTTCGTGATCCTCGAAGACTTCGAACATCGGCATGGCCTGGAAACGTACTCGGCGACGATTGGCGAGAAGATCCGCAAGCAGTGTTTCGACGAAATCCTCGACGCTCAGATCGCGGTCTTCGGAGCACCACCGGTCGATGGTCTGGGCAACGCCGGTGGCTTCAAACTGATGATCGAAGACTTGAGCGGCGGAGAACTCGCGACACTGCAAGCTCAGGCGGACATCGTCGCCGCGAAGGGGAACGAACAACCGGGCCTCGTCGGTCTGTTCAACAGCTTCCGCGCGAATACGCCGCAGCTTTACATCGACGTGGATCGCACGAAGTGCAAGTCGATGGGCGTGCCGCTCAACGATGTCTTCACCGCGCTGTCGGTGTATCTCGGCGGGTACTACGTCAACGACTTCAACCAATTCGGCCGGACATGGCAGGTCAACCTGCAAGGAGACGCGAAGTTCCGCATCCGCCCCGAAGACGTGAAGGCGCTGAAGGTCAAGAACTCGCGCGGCGACATGGTCCCGCTGGGAACGATCGCCGAAATCAAAGAGATCGGCGGCCCGGTCATGATCACGCGCTACAACACGCGCACGGCAGCGTCGATCAACGGCGGTTCCCTGCCGGGAGTCAGCACCGGCCAGATCATCTCAATGATGGAGGATGTCGCGAAGAGCGAACTCTCCAGCGATATGAAATTTGAATGGACCGAGCTGACATACCTGCAAATGCTCGAAGGGAGCGCCGCGATCTTCGCATTCATCGGCGCGATCATTTTGGTGTTTCAAGTCTTGTCGGCTCAGTACGAAAGCTGGTCGATGCCGATGGCCGTGCTGCTGGTCGTGCCGATGTGCCTGCTGAGTGCCGTCATCGGCCTCTGGATGTTCAAGCTCGATATCAACATCTTCGTGCAAGTCGGCTTCATCGTGTTGGTGGGCCTCGCCGCGAAAAACGCGATCCTGATCGTCGAGACCGCACGGCATCTCAAATCCACGGGCGAGTCCCGCTTCGACGCGGCCGTCAACGGGAGCAAAAACCGTCTGCGGCCGATCATCATGACTTCGTTCGCCTTCATCCTGGGCGTCGTCCCGCTGATCGTCTCTCACGGAGCCGGCTTTGAAATGCGCAAGACGCTCGGCGTCGCGGTGTTCTTCGGCATGTTGGGAGTCACCACCTTCGGCATCTTCCTGACGCCGGTGTTTTATTACGTCATCGACTGGCTGTCGGAACTCGGCGGGAAGAAGGTCGAGACGCCCGCGCCGTCGGAGTCATCAAGCACGGCGGGAGAATCACCGCACGGCCACTCATGACACAGGCGAGCGGGGCGGCGTCAGCCCCCCGGTGTATTCGCCGTTGGACCGG
>CAMDPX010000114.1 GCA_945905295.1 Planctomyces sp. SH-PL62
GAAGAGAACCCCGTCAACAAAATTCTTTCTTTTGTTGGCTTCGATCTCTGGACCTTCGACGGCATCACCGACGATGCCGCTTCCGTTGTTGCCGAGAGCGGTCTTGATCCGCTTTATCTCGACTCGCTGCGTTTCCTTTCACCAGAAGCGGCACGACGGCTTGCACGATTCAAAGGCGGCTTCCTGAGCCTCTGCGGGCTGGTGGAAATCTCGCCGGAAGTCGCCGCCGCCATTGCCGAATATCAGGGATCAGTCCTTTGTCTGAGCGGGCTGGCGAATCTCTCCCCCGAAGTCGCCGCCGAGTTGAGTGCCTTCCCCGGCTTGCTGACTTTGAATGGCATCATGGCGATCTCGGTCGCAACGGCTGCTGCTTTGGTCCCTCACCGTGGCGATTTAATTCTCGATGGCCTGATTCATTTGCCAGAAGACGTAGCTGAAGCGTTGAGCAAGCACGAGGGGAAGTCGCTCTCAATGGAATCGCTGCGCTTCATGTCGGATGCGGCGTCAAAGGCACTGGCAGGGTATAGGGGGAGGTTGGAGTTGGCGTGAATCAGTACGGGTAGTTGAGGATTCGGGTCGCTTCCGCCCGGTCCTTTTGCTTGATGACTTTCTCACGGATGGCGTTGCTTTGCAGATACCGCAGTGCGTCCCGAACCTGTTCGCTAAGCGGGCCGTGAAACGACTTCTCGATCAGTTCCGCACCACGGCGTCCGGGTTTTCCAACCCGCCTTGTACTCGATCCGGTCGCCTTCGACGGTTCGCTGTCGAAGCAGATCGTCAAGATTGAGGGGTCGTTTGTTGCTCATCACATGACCTCAAACGGCGACTGCGAACAAAAAAACTGACCGGCCTTCGATGGTCGGAAGGGCAGTCAGTTGATGGTACGATGTCGAGTTGGCGATGCACCCGAAATGCACCGCATTCACGAAAATGCACCCTATTTGGCGCAATTTCAGTTTTTTTCAGTTTCCGCAAGTCTATTGAAAATAATGACTTACGAAAAACTAACTCACCTATCTATCTCGCCCATCACGACATCCAGCGAGCCAACGATGGCGGGAATGTCGGCCAGCAGGAAGCCTTCGCAGAGCGGGGCGGTGACGGAGAGGTTGCAGAAGCAGGCGCTTTTGGCTCGGGCGCGGAAGGGTTCGGCTTTGTCGTTGCCGACGATGTAGAAACCCATCGCGCCGCGCGGGCATTCGGTTTCGAGATAGGCTTCGTCGACCGGCAGCTTGGCGCTCATCTTGTACGGCACGCGGTAGGTGCCTTGAGACTTCGGGTACTTGGCCATCGCTTGCCGGACGAGCTTGATGGACTGCACGACCTCCATCATGCGGACGAAGAAGCGGCACCAGTTGTCGCCGAGCACCGCTTCGCGCGGGGCGTCTTCAAACGGGGCGGAGATGACGTCGAAGTCGTAGCCGGTGTAATAGCGCGTGTAGATCGGCTCGCCGTCGCGGCGGAGATCGAAATCGACGCCGCTGCCGCGCAGCACCGGGCCGGTGCAGCCGTGGCTGATCGCCAGTTCTTTGGTGAGGATGCCCAGGCCCGCCGTCCGCTTGATGAAGATTTGGTTGCGAGTCAGCAGCGTGTGATATTCCTTGATCCGCGGTTCCAGCCAGTTGAGAAACATCTCGACCGCTTCCAGCCAAGTCACCTTCATGTTCTTGTTGCGCTTGGTCAGCGCGGCGAGGCCCGGCGGGATCGGGATGATGTCCGGCAGATCGTGTGTCGCTCCGCCGATCGTGAAGTAGCTGTAGGTCAGACGTGCTCCGCAGAGTTCCTCGAACAGGTCGAGGATGATTTCCCGCTCGCGGAAGGCGTACAGGAACGGGCTGAACGTGCCGAGATCCAGGCCGTAAGCTCCCATGCCGACCAAGTGGCTGGCGATGCGGCCAAGTTCGGCGACCAGCACGCGAATGGTCATTGCCTTTTCGGGGACGTCCAGGCCGATCAGCTTCTCGACGGCCAACGCCATGCCGAGGTTCATGTTCATCCCGGCGAGGTAATCCATGCGGTCGGTGTACGGCACCCACTGCGGCGTGGCGAGGTTCTCGCCGATCTTCTCGGCACAGCGATGCAGGTAGCCGATGTGCGGCGTGATCTCGTGAATGATCTCGCCGTCGGTTCGCAGCAGCAGCCGCAACACGCCGTGCGTGCTGGGATGCTGCGGGCCCATGTTGACGAGCATCTCGTCGGTGCGAACGTCGAATTCGATGACGCGGGGATCTTCGAGAGTCAGGCTCATGGCATCCTCAATCAACGCCGTGAGGCGTTTCTATGTTTCGTAGCCACGCTCGCCAGAGCGTGGGTGCCAGTGCATTCGCCCACGCTCTGGCGAGCGTGGCTACAGACAGTGGCGTCACTATTTCTTGTCAGCCGGAAATCCGGGCTGTTCTGTTTTGAGCCTCTTGTCGGCTGGCAGCAGTTTTCGCAGCGGACCGATGTTGACTCCAAAGTAGGCGAGACAGTTCAACAACAAAAACGTGGCAGTCGCTTCGTCGAAGTTGCCAACAAACGGCACGACATCCGGGATCAACTCAACGACTCCGGCTCCAACGTTCAACAGGTACAAGGCGGAGAACGCTCCCAACAATAACACAAAGAAACTTTTGACGAATTGCATTTCTTCACCGGTCAGGGGTCGGGCCTTCAAATTTCAAAATTGCCGAGGCAATTTTGAAATTTGAACGCCCGCCCCCAAGCCAATACGCATGCCGTCGAGACAGGCCTTTCCGGTTCATTCCCATCGTCGTGTGAGCCAACTACATTACGACCCGCGTTAGAGATCGCTCGTTTGGCGTTTGATGATTGAGGGACACCGGAATGCAGTGGCTGACGGAGCATTGGCTGCTCGTGCTGCCGATGGTCTTGGGGGCCGTCGCGGTGGCGTGGATGATGCCCAAGGGAGCGTCGAAGCCGTCGTGGCTGGCTTGGCTGTTGGGGTTGGCGGCGCTGGGGATCGTCGGCGGAACGTTGCTCAGGCCGGCCGACGGTGAGCTGCCAGACGTGCTCTTTCATCTCTTTGGTGGTGTCGCCATCGTGGCGGCCGTGTTGATGATTACCAACCGCAATCCCGCCTATTCGGCGTTGTGGTTCGCGGTGGTGACGCTCGCCGTTTGCGGGCTGTTCTTGCTGCAATCGGCCCCGTTTTTGGCCTCGGCGACGGTCATCGTTTATGCCGGAGCCATCATCGTCACGTTCTTGTTCGTGCTCATGCTGGCGCAGCAGGCGGGAGCGACGAACTACGACCAAAACTCACGCCAGCCGGTCGTCGCCGTGGGGACTGGCTTCGTGCTGCTGGGAGCGTTGCTGTTCGTGTTGTTGCCCTCGAAGGAGCAGCCAGGCTTGGCCGCCGTGCAGACCGGCTTCGTGTCGCTGGCTCCAGAAGCCCTCGGCCGGGATCAGACACCGCAGAATTCAGAATTGGCGGGAGAAAACGGTCTCCTTCAACAAGATCGCAATCCGCCAATTCTGAATTCTGCGGTGCCTGACCCCTCGCGTGGAAAACCACAATCGACCAGCACGACCACCACCTCGACGTTCGGCACGATGCGCGGTCTCGGCCGGTCGTTGTTCGGCGATTATTTGTTCGCGGTGGAACTCGCGGGGACGTTGCTGCTGATCGCGTCGATCGGAGCCATCGTCATTGCGCCGAAACGATCAAGCGGAAAGTTGTAGGAAACTGTCCATGACCGTTCTGACGAATTACCTGATCGTCGGCAGCATTTTGTTCGTGTTGGGAGCCATCGGGTTTTTGACCCGCCGGAATCTCATCACGATGATGCTGTCGGCCGAGATGATGCTGCACGGCGTTTCGCTGAATCTCGTCTCGTTCTCGAAGTATCACGGAAACATGCAAGGCCAAGCCTTCACCGCGTTCATCCTGACGGTCGCCGCGTGCGAGGCGGGTCTCGCATTGGCTTTGATCCTCACGCTCTACAAGCGCACGAAGTCGCTCGACGTGAATCTCTGGAGCCAGCTCGCGGACGCTGAGATCGACTCGCCGCACGAAGAAGAACCGGCGGTGCCGCTGACTCAGCCGGCCCAAGAATTCCCGCACCTCACGCCGGCTGGGAAATCGCCGCCGTTCCAGAAGGAGACTGCGCATCGTGTCTGAACTCACGCCGGCCCTGCTCTGGTTGATTCCAGTCGCACCGCTGCTTGCGAGCGTGTTCATCGCCTTCTTCGGCAAGGCGCTGCTGCGCGGACGGAGCCATGTGCCATGCGTTGCCGCACTGGCCATCTCCACCCTTTGCGCCGGTTCGCTGATGCTGATGTTTCTGGCAGCGCCGTCACATCTCAAGCCGGACCCCACCACACATTCGTTCCACCAGGAACCCAGCGAGCACGCGCCAATCGCACCGCACGCCCCGCAGCCGGTCCTGACGACCCCCGGTTACACCTGGTCCGACACCGACAATCTGCATGTGCGGCTGGATCTGCAAATGGATGCGATGACGGCGATCATGCTGTGCATGGTCACGTTCGTGTCGCTGCTCGTGTCGATTTACGCCAGCGGCTATATGCACGGCGATCCGGGCTATCCGCGGTTCTTCGCGGCGTTCTCGCTGTTTGTGTTTTCGATGTGCATGTTGGTACTCGCCGACAACTACCTGACGATGTTTGTGTTCTGGGAGGGAGTCGGACTCTGCAGCTATTTGCTGATCGGCTTCTGGTTCCAAAAGCCGAGCGCTGCCGCGGCCGCTCGCAAAGCGTTCGTCGTGAACCGCATTGGGGACTTCGGCTTTATCCTGGGCATTTTCCTGATTTGGAAGACGTTCGATACAGTGAAATTCTCCGAGGTCTTTGAACGCATCCCGCACGTCGCTGAGACGAATCCCGCAGTCTTCACGACGATTTGCTTGCTGCTGTTCTTGGGCGCGATGGGCAAGTCCGCTCAGTTCCCGCTGCACGTCTGGCTGCCCGACGCGATGGAAGGTCCGACCCCAGTCTCGGCGTTGATCCACGCGGCGACGATGGTCACGGCCGGTGTCTACATGGTCGCTCGCAGCACGCCGCTGTTCGTGATGTCTCCGACCGCACAGATGGTCGTCAGCGGGATCGGAGCGATCACGGCCTTGCTCGCCGCACTCATTGCGCTGACGCAGTACGACCTTAAGCGAGTCCTCGCGTATTCGACGGTCAGCCAACTCGGCTACATGTTCATGGCGCTGGGAGCCGCCAGCTTGGTCTACACGAAGAATGACGCCACTCACGTTGACCTCTCGACGTTCGCAGTGACCGCTGCGATGTTCCATCTCCTCACGCACGCCTTCTTCAAAGCGTTGCTGTTCCTCGGAGCCGGCAGCGTGATGCACTCGATGGGAGACGTGATCGACATGCGCCGCTTCAGCGGACTGCGGCACGTGATGCCGCACACGCGGATCACGTTCTTGATCGGTTCGTTGACATTGGCCGGCTGCCCGTTGCTGTCGGGCTTCTGGAGCAAAGACGACATCCTCGTCGCGCTGTTTGAAGGGACGAAGGCGGGCGGCCATGAGACTTTCTTCACGGTCATCCTCGGTGTCGCGGTCGTGACCGCGTTCCTCACCGCGTTCTATTCGTTCCGAGCCTATAACATGACGTTCCTGGGCGAAGAACGCTTTCCGGAGGAAGCTCATCATCCGCACGAATCACCGCCGACGATGACGCTGCCGCTGTTCGTGCTGGCGGGCTTCTCGTTGGTGATCGGATTGTTCCTCGGCCCGACCGGCGTCTACGCCCGGCAGTTGGCTCAATCGACTTCGCTACCCGGCCACGGCGAGCACCCGCACAACTACCTGTTAATGGCGTTGAGTGCGGCCATCTTCTTCGCCGGTTACGGTCTCGCCCGTTGGATGTATGTGAAATCGCCGGCCGTGTCCGCTGGATTGGAGCGCGGTTTGAAACCGCTGCATCGGCTGTCGCTCAACAAGTTTTTCCTCGACGAGTTGTTTAACTACCTGCTGGTCATCCCGGTGAAAGTGCTCGCGCTGCTCTGCACGCTGTTCGACAAATATGTGCTCGACGGTTTGCTCGACTTCGCGGGTTCGATCCCCTCCACAATCGGCCGTATCGTGCGTCCGATCCAAAACGGTCTCGTGTCCCATTACGCCTGGATCATGCTGCTGGGCGTGGTGCTGTTCCTGATCCAAATGTTGCGAGCGTTGGCCGGCTGATCCGCGATTTCAAATTTCAAATCTCAAATTTCAGATTTTCAAAATGCTGCTCCTGTCCATCATTCTTCTGCCGCTTCTCGCCGCGATTCTCTTGGCGTTGCTGGGAGGCGGTCGCTCCGTCGCTCGCTGGGTGGCGTTGCTCACTGCGATTGGGACGCTGCTCGTCTCGTTGGGGATCGCTTCGCAAGTGACTGCCGTTCGCGAAGCGCATGCGATGGCTACCACCGATGGTCCTGTCGATGGACCGGTGCAGCCGAAGCTCGAATGGCGGCGGACATGGATGACGCTGGGGCACCTCAATCAACCGAGCGGTGCCGTCCTCGTTGATAACGAATCCAGAGAAGTCATCGCGAAGGGCATCAGCGAAACTCCGATACGCTTGGAGTTCTATCTCGGTGCCGACGGCATCAGCGCGCTCATGCTGGCGCTGACCGCGATCCTCACCGTCTCAGCAGTGCTCATTTCTTGGGAGTCGATCCAGGATCGCGCGACCGAGTTCTACATCTGTCTGTTGGCACTCGAAGCGGGAATGCTGGGCGCGTTCGTGGCGTTTGATCTCATCCTGTTCTACGTCTTCTTCGAGTTCACGCTGATCCCTCTGTTCTTCCTGGTCGGCATCTGGGGCGGAGTGCAGCGGCAGTTTGCGGCCTATCGGTTCTTCATCTACACGCTGGCCGGCAGCGTCATCACGTTGCTGGGCTTGGTGGCGCTCGTGCTGAAGGTCATGGAAACCGGACTGACCGCGACGCCATTTTCGATTCCCGACATCGCGGCCGCGTTGAAAACACATCCGCTGTCCGAACAATGGCAGATCGGATTGCTTCTCGCGCTGAGCGCCGGCTTCGTCATCAAGGTGCCGCTGTTTCCCTTTCACACCTGGCTGCCGCTGGCTCACACGGAAGCTCCGACGGCGGGCAGCGTGTTGCTGGCCGGCGTCTTGTTGAAGCTGGGCAGCTACGGGTTCTTGCGAATCTGCCTGCCGCTGTTGCCGGACGCAGTCGCCGGGTTCGGTGTGCCGGTCTATGCGACGATGGCTGTGATCGGCATCGTTTATGGAGCATTGGGAGCGCTCGCTCAAAGCGACATCAAGAAGCTGGTGGCCTATAGCTCGGTCAGCCATCTCGGTTTCTGCATGCTGGGGATGTTTGCGTTGAACTCTGAAGGGATCACCGGTGCCGTGATGCAGATGGTCAACCACGGCCTCTCAACCGGCGCGTTGTTCCTGTTGGTCGGCATGGTCTACGACCGCTACCACACCCGCGAACTGAGCGAACTGGGCGGCTTGGCGACACGTCTGCCGCTGCTCTCGGTCTGCATGGTCTTCATCTGCCTGGCGAGCGCGGGGCTGCCCGGCTTGAACGGCTTCGTCGGCGAACTCCTCTCGCTGATCGGCATGTTCAAGGCCAATCCGATTTACGCCGCCATCGGCGCGACGGGAGTTGTCCTCGGCGCGTGGTATCTGCTGGACATGCTCCGCCGAGCCTTCTTCGGCCCGCTGAAAGAACCCGCCTCGGTTCACGGCCCGATCCTCGACATCAACATGCGCGAAGCGTTGGCCGTCGTGCCGCTGATGATCCTCTGCCTGTGGATCGGCGTCTTTCCGAAGCCGCTCCTCGACACGATTGAGGACGACGTGCGAGTGATCGTGAAGATGTATCCGCAACAGAACGCGGCCAAGACCGAAGTTGCCAAAAGGGCGAATGACGAAATCCCCAAGGACGAATGAATGACAATGCCCGAATGATGAAGGGGACCGCGATGGGGGCGATCTCTGTCAAAGGTTCGACTGGAGTGCATGAATTTCACCGTGGACCAGCGCCGCAAGAAACTCGTCATCGCCGGCCCCATTCCAGCGGCATAGACAGCCTGATACCTTGAGCCCAACACAGTCCAATGGAACCTAATCGCGGCGTGGATCTGAGAGGTGAACGATGGCCATAACAGTCCAAGACATCAGAACCCAAGCGCTCGAATTGCCGTTTGCCGACCGGATCGCGCTGGCTCGCGAACTCTTGGAGTCTCACGAGGAAGAGATTAGTGAACGTGAAGCGGACGAACTGTGGGCTGGAGTCGTTTCGAGGCGCCTGGAGGAGATGGATCAACCAGACTATGTCCCGGTGACCCGCCAAGAGGTCATGCGACGTATCGAGGAGGCGTTGGCAGCCCAGCGGCGCTCGCAATGAATGTGATTTTTCACGAAGAGGCTGCCGCGGAAATCGTCACGGCGTCTACCTGGTTCGACAATCAAGTGCGTGGGCTGGGCGATGAATTTACGACCGCATTTGATCAATGCCTGAATAGTCTCTGCGTCGCCCCAGAGTCTTTCGCTCGTTATGAGTTTTTGCGATCGCGCCGCTGGCAGAATGTTCGGCGAGCCATCATCAAGCGATTTTCTTACGTCATTGTTTTTGAAGTACGTCCGACGGATTTGCGTGTGCTGGCGGTGCATCATGCGCACCGTCGTCCTGGTTACTGGTTTCATCGCCTGTCGTCGAATTAAAAATCGCTCACGTTTTTGGGGAACCTTCCGTGTATCAGCATCTCACATCCGCCATCAGCCAAGTCCTGCCGGAAGTCGTGTTACTCGCGGCCGCGTGCGTGAATTTGGCGGTCGGGCCGTTTCTCATCGGCGATGACGGCGCAGTTCCGAAGGGGCTCAAGCATCGCTGGGGTGTGTGGTCGTTGATCGCACTGGCGATTGCCGCTTGGTTGCAATGCCTGCCGACTCCCGTGGTCGAGGCGACCGGCCTCGCACCGTTCTTGTCGGACTCGCTGGTCAGCTTTGTCCGGCTGGTGACGACCGTCACCGGCGTCGTGCTGGTGCTGATCAACTGGAACCAAACCGAAGAACGGGACTCGGCCGAATCGCACGCTTGCCTGTTATTCATCCTCGCGGGAGCCAACTTAATCTCGCTGGCCAACGATCTCGTCATTCTGTTCCTCGCGTTGGAGTTGGTCAGCATCCCGACGTATCTCTTCCTGTATGTCGCACGCCGCGATCGTTCGGGGCAGGAAGCCACGCTGAAGTATTTTCTGCTGAGCGTTTTCTCGTCCGCCCTGGTGCTGTACGGCTTGAGTTTCTTGTATGGAGTCGCCGGCACGACAAACCTGACCGCGCTGCATCAAGTGCTCAAGAATCACCAACTCAACGCGATGCCGGTGATGCTGCTGGTGAGCATCGTGACCATCGTCGCCGGCCTGGCGTTCCGCATCACCGCCGTGCCGTTTCACTTCTACGCTCCCGACGTCTTTCAAGGGACGGCGAACTCGGCCGCCGCGCTGCTGAGCTTCATTCCGAAAGTTGCCGGCTTCATCGCTCTGGTCCGCATCCTTGGTCAGCCGAGCGTCACCGCTGCGACTCACATCGGTTACTGGAGCCTCGCGGCCAAGAGCGGCGGCCTGCTGTATCTGTTGGCAATCGCGACGATGTTCGTCGGCAACTTGCTGGCACTGCTGCAAACCAACGTGCGGCGGTTGCTGGCCTATTCGAGCATCGCTCACGCCGGCTACATGCTGGTCGGTCTGAGCGTCGCTGTCAGCGTGCCGCAGATCAATGACGATGCGACCGCCGCGTCTGCAGGTTCCGTCGGTGGTCTGCCCGCCTTGCTGTTCTATCTCGGAGTCTACGGCGTCACGACGCTCGGCGTGTTCGCGTTGATCGCCAGCCTCTCACGTCCCGAGCGTCCGCTTGAAACCAGAGATGACCTCGCGGGCCTGAGCAAGACGCATCCTGCCGGAGCATTCCTCGCCGCAGTCCTGCTCTTCGGCCTGACCGGTCTGCCGCCAACCGCTGGCTTCCTCGGCAAGCTGACGCTGTTCCTTTCGGCGTGGAGTCACGGCACCGACTTCGGCCGCACGTTGGCCATCTGTTTGGCAATCAACGCCGCCATCGCCGCGTGGTACTACCTGCGCCTGATCGGCGTGATGTATCTGCAACCCAGCCGAGATGACACGCGACGTGCGACGGGAGTGCCCGCGTTCGTGGGCGTCTCGCTCTGTGCCGTTGCCAGCATCGCGTTGTTCTTCGCCCCCGATTGGCTCTGGCAAGCTCTGCAGCGAGTCGGCGGCTGAACTTCTTCGTTGAGGTTGCCAAGGCCGGCCGATAGTCTGTGATTCATGCAACCGTACGAAACCAATGCGACGATTCAGCCAGGCGGAATACTGACGCTCGACAATCTGCCTTTTGGCGTTGGACAAGCGGTTCATGTTCATGTTGAGCCTGCGGAACTTTCGGCTGTGCCACCGCAGCCATTCATTTTTGGTCTGCATCAGGGCCAAATCTGGATGAGCGACGATTTCGACGCTCCACTACCGGATGCGTTCTGGCTGGGTGAGGCTGTTGATGAAACTGCTCCTTGATACACACGCTCTGCTTTGGGCCGATAGCGAGCCAGATAAGTTGTCAGCCAATGCGCGATCGCTGCTGGCCGATCCGACGAACGAACGAATCTTGAGCGTCGCCAGTCTCTGGGAAATCCAAATCAAGTCGATGCTCGGAAAGTGGACGTTACGTGTGCCGCTTCCAGAGTTGGTGCGTGAGCAGGAAATCGTCAACTCCGTGAAAGTACTCGCTGTTGGGGCTCAACACGTTTACGAATTGTCCTCGCTGCCGAGTATTCACAGCGACCCATTCGACCGACTCTTGATTGCCGTGGCTCGTGTGGAAGGTGCCACGTTACTGAGTGCGGACCCAGTCGTTCGGAATTATCCAGTACCGGTCGTGTGGTGATCGCCTCGTGACGCAGGATGCCGACTTGTTCTTTGCCGATTTGCACATTCCATTGAGGTTCTCGCGAGCGACTGCCAATCACGCGGACTCCAAAGAGAAAGCACACCATGACACCGCAAATTGCATTCAATAATTGCCTCATGTGGTTGCTGTGTTTCGGCACGCTTGGCGCGGTACAAGCCGATGAGCCGAAGTTTGTCGATCACTCGCTGCTGATCGCGCCGGAGTTTCCCTGCACATGGCCGTCGCATCCGTTTCCAAGGTTTCAGATCACGCATCAGCGGACGATCGGGCCGGACTCGGCGTACAACATTGATGTGCTGTTGATCGACGGCAACACCGGCACGCAGTTGGATGTGCCGCCGCATTCGGTGGCTCGGCCCGATTTGAAGCGGGAGAAGTCGGGGCCGCTGGGCTTGGCGTACACCGACAAGATCGAAGCGTGGCAGTTCGGCGGCGAGGCGTGTGTCGTCGATGTGCGCGACTTGCTCGATCAAGCTCCGAAGGGAGTCAGTCCGCTCGTGAAGCGCGAGCACGTCGAACGCTTCGAGAAGCAGTATCGCAAACTAAGGTTCGGCGACGTCGTGTTGTTCCGCAGCGATTACTCGGACAAATATTATCGACCGTATCCCGAAGGGAGCCGCTTCATCGCCGATGCCCTGGATCGCAAGGCTCCCGGTTTTCCCGACCCCGATCCCGACTGCATGGAGTTCCTCGCGACGCGCGGCGTGATGAATCTCGGCACCGACAGCGCCAGCATGGGACCGTTGCCGGACCTCGCCGAGCCGACGCATTACGCCGGTCTGAAGCACGGCATGATCTGGACCGAGAGCGCAACGAATCTCGGTGCTTTGCCAGCGACCGGAGCGTTCTACTGCATGATCGGCCCGAAGCATCAAGGTGCTCCCTACAGCGAAGGCCGAGCGTTCTCGATTGTCGGTGACGAGTTGCCGAAACGGCTCATCGAGTCAGCGAGGGCCAAACGCGCGATCGACCTCTCGCCGACGCTGGCCCCGAATCTGCCGGTCACTTCGCCGGGTGCCGGCACCGGGCAGCATCGGCAGGTCTATCTCAAGCTCGATTTTCTGTACTCCGAATACCTCGACCTGTGGCATCACACGCATCTGATGGACGCGATGGCCGGAACGCACCTCGTGCCTCCGTCGTTCGCGCTGCCGGCGGACGGCGACAAGGTGGCGTACTCTCCCGAAGTTCGCGGCTGGCTGGCCGAGTACGAATCAAAATACGGCCCACGCGGCACCAGTGCGATGACGACCGAGAAGGTGCCGCTCGATTGGACATGCGGCCCCGTGCGAGTGATCGACGTGACATCGCTTGTCGGCAGTTCCGACAAGAAGACATGGCCTGCGTCGCCTGAGATCACGCCGGCTGTCATCCAAGAGTTCGAGAAGAAGACCGGCGATCTCAAGCCGGGCGAAGTCGTGCTGTTTCGCACCGGACACCTTGATCGTCACTTCAAAGCTCAGCCAAACGACGCGGGCGTGTGGCTCGATCCGCTCAACGGCAAAAGCGAAGGCTGGCCCGCGCTTGGACCCGACGCAGTCGTCTTTCTCAAGAACAAAGGCATTCGCTGTGTTGCCACCGACGCTCCCGATCTCGGCGGCGTGAATCCCAAGCGCGCGTTGATGACCTATTGGGCGCTCGGCAGCCGCGAAATGGTCGGCGTTGAGTTCCTGCACAACACCGCCAAGATTCCGCCAGGTGGCTACTTCCTGTTCGCCGCACTCCGCATCCGTGACTGCCACGGCGGCCCAGGACGCGCGATCGTGCTTCACTGAGTTCGGCCGACAGCCGTTGTCCTTATTCCTTGGTTCTGAAAAACGGTATCGCGGCTGACGGCCATCGGCTCACGGCATTCGGCCGAATCAATCCTTGAGGATCATCATGAGCAGTAATCTGTTTGACCTGACTGGCCGAGTGGCTCTTGTCTCTGGTGCGGCTCAAGGCATGGGACGAGCGATGTCACTGGCATTGGCTCAACACGGAGCCGACTTGATGCTGGCCGATCTCAACGAGGCCGGGCTTCAGCAAACGGCGGAGACCATCGCGAAGCTGGGACGCCGAGCGATCCCGGTGCGCTGCAATGTCTCGCAGCCGGAACAGATTCTGCCGATGTTCGCGCAACTCGACCGCGAGTTCGGCCGCATCGACTTCCTGGCGAACGTCGCCGGCGAAGGGATCCTCGGCAAGCCGGAAGAGATTTCGCTGGCGAACGTCGAGCAATGCTGGCGAAACCTCGTGCTTGGCCGCTTCTGCATGTGTCAGGAAGCCGGCCGTCGGATGTTGAAACAAGGCCGAGGCAGCATCGTCAACATCGGCTCGATCGCCAGCCAGACGGCGCTCGGCCGAGGCCACATCGCCTACAGCATGGCGATGGGAGCCGTCGTGCAGATGACTCGCGAACTGAGCACCGAATGGAGCAGCGCCGGCATCCGAGTGAACTCGATCCTGCCCGCTCAAGTCGTGAACCCCAGCCTCGAAAAACGGATGGCCGATGACCCGACGTTGCAGGCTCGGTTCGAGTCCGGCATCCCGCGCGGCCGCATGGGACAACCGAACGACATTCAAGGACTCGCCGTGTTCCTCGCGTCGGACGCCTCAAGCTGGATCACCGGCGCGATCATTCCGATGGACGGCGGGAATTTGGCGATGAACGCTGGCGGAACTCGGCGTTACGTGGACAGCGGACAAGGATAAACTGCCGACGTCACTGTGGAGGATCGAATCATGAAGGATGTGTTGCTCTCAATTCCCGCAGACGCGCTGGCTGGCGTGAAGATTCCGCGTCAGAATCTGGACGCCGAACTCAAGAAGCATTTGGCGCTGCAGTTGTATCGCTCGGGTTTGGTATCGGGAGCCGCTGCGAGTCGCGTTGCCGGCGTAGGAAAAGCGGAGTTTCAGTTCCTGTTGGGTGAAGCCGGAATCTGCCAGCAGTACGACCTCGAAGACTATCACGAAGATTTGGAGCATCTACGAGCATGGGAAGCGGACGAGTCGTCATCTGCAATACATCGCCCTTGATCAATTTCTCGCAAATTGACCGGATGGATTTGCTGGGTGATCTCTTTGGTGAAATCACTGTGCCCCCGGCGGTGCTCGATGAACTCCGAGCCAAGCGTGACATCTTTCCCAAGGCGACTGCGGCGGCCGACTCGCCGCTATTGCGAGTTGTCGAACCACGTAATGCCGAAGTTGTTTCGACGCTTACCTACGAACTGCATCCGGGAGAGTCCGAATGTTTGGCCCTCGCCATCAACCATCCCGGTCAAGTGCTGTTGATTGTGGATGACTTGGCCGCCCGCGCGGTTGCTTCTCAACATCAAGTCGCGTTTACTGGCACGATCGGCTGTTTATCGCTCGCCAGACAACGTGGGTTGATTTCACGAGACGGTCCGTTGTTGAATCAGATGCGTCAGGCCGCTCGATTTTGGTTGAATGAGAATTTTGTGAATTCGCTGCTGGTGGAATTGAACGAAAGGGACTCGTTGTCGTGACGACACATGCACCAAACCATGAAACCTTGCGAAAACTCTATCGCACGATGCAGATCATCCGGCAGACGGAAGAAGAACTGGCTCGCTGTCATCAGCGAGGACTTGTGCTCGGCGCGTGTCACACCTACGTCGGCGAAGAAGCGATCGCGTCCGGTGTCTGTGCTCATCTCACCGAGCACGACGTCGTCTTCAGCACGCATCGCGGACACGGACACGCGTTGGCGAAGGGGGCTCATCCACGAGAACTGATGGCCGAGCTGTTCGGCCGCGAGACCGGTCTCTCGCGCGGACGTGGTGGCTCGATGCACTTGTTTTCTCCAGAGATCGGCATGATGGGGACCAGCGGCATCGTCGGACCGTGCATCTTGCAGGCGTGCGGCGGCGGATACTCCTTCAAGCTGATGAAACTGCCGCATGTCGCTGTCGCATTCTTCGGCGACGGAGCCTCCAACAACGGCGCGTTCCACGAGGGCCTCAACATGGCCAGCATCTGGAAACTGCCGGTCCTGTTCGTCTGCGAGAACAATCAGTTCGCAACCGAAGTTCCCAACGCCTACGCCGCTGGTAATCCCAGCGTCGGCAGTCGCGGCGCGTCCTACGGCATGCCCGGCTTTGAACTCGACGGCAATGACGTGCTCGAAATTCATCGCGTCGCCGGCGAGGCCATCGCGCGAGCCCGCGCCGGCGGCGGTCCGACGCTCATCGAGTGCAAAACGTATCGCACGCGAGCTCACGCCGAAGGGATGGGCGACTTCACTTATCGCACTCGTGAAGAGGTCGAACAGTGGAAGAAAAAGTGCCCGATCGCGCGGCTGCGTGCAGAAGGGATTAAAGGGCAGGGGCCCGAATTCAGTGAGCAGTTCGATGCGACAGATCGCGACGTGCAGGAGATGGTCAAAGAGTCCCGCGAGTTCGCCGAGAACAGCCCCTGGCCCGATCCGAGCACAGCCACCAATCACGTTTATGCCGCTTCTTCCCCTCAACCCTCGACCCTCAACCCTCAACCTTCACGCGAACTGACCTACTCTCAAGCCACTCACGAAGCGCTCTCCGAAGAAATGGCCAAGAACCCGCGCATCTTCGTCATGGGCGAAGGCATCGGCGTCCGCGGCGGCAACTTCAAGACGACCGATGGACTGTTCCAGAAATACGGCGGCGAACGTCTCTGCGACACGCCGATCTGTGAACGCGGCTTCGTGGGCCTCGCCTGCGGTGCAGCCATGACCGGCACGCGGCCGATCATCGACTTCATGTTCGCCGACTTCGTGATGGACTCGGTCGGCGAGATCGTCAACCAAATCGCCAAGATGCAATACATGTCGAGCGGCCGGCTCAAGATGCCCGTCCTGCTCCGCGGTTGCATCGGCATCGGCCACTCGGCGGCGACGCATCACTCTGGCAGCTACTACGCGATGTACGCGCAAGTCCCCGGCCTGCGAGTCGTCGTGCCGTCGACGCCCGCCGATGCGAAGGGACTTCTCAAACGAGCCTTGAACTGCGACGACCCGGTGCTGTTCCTCGAACACCGCGAGATCCTCCAAGTCAAAGGCCCGGTCCCCGACGGCGAATACGAAATCGAATTCGGCAAAGCGTCCGTTGTGCGTGAAGGCCGCGATGTGACCGTCGTCGCGCTGGCTCGCATGGTTCATCTCACACTTGGCGTTTGCGATGAACTCGAAGGCGAAGGGATCTCAGTCGAGATCATCGATCCGCGAACGGTCAGTCCACTCGACACCGAAACGATTCTGCAATCGGTCGCGAAGACCGGCCGCCTGCTGATCGTCGACGAACCTCCCGCCCCATGCGGTTTCGCCGCCGAGATCGCCGCCCGCATCGTTGCCGAAGGTTTTGACAGTCTCGACGCCCCGATCCGTCGCCTCACCGGAGCCTTCTGCCCGACGCCGTACAGTCCACCGCTCGAAGCCGTCATGGTCCCGCAACCAAAGCAGATCGCTGACGCGATCCGCCAACTCGTCGCCGAATAGTCATTGTCCGGCCGTAAGCTGATGGCTGAAAGCCGATGGCCGTTATCCCACTTTCTGAAATCTCAAATTTGATCCGCCGTGGCGGATGAAAAACAATCATGCCTCACGCCATCCAGATTCCGCGCCTCGGCTGGTCCATGGAACAAGGCACCTTCGTCGGCTGGCTGAAGAAACTTGGCGAGAACGTCCAACCCGGCGAGCCGCTCTTCACGCTCGAAGGTGAAAAAGCGATCCAAGAAATTGAAGCTGTCGATGCCGGCAAGCTGCACTTCGACGCGACGAATCCCGCCGACGGAGACATCGTCGCGGTCGGTGCCGTCATCGGTTATCTGCTCGCGGTCGGTGAAACAGCTCCGCCGATTCCATCACGTCCAATTCCATCCGCACCATCCGCCGCTGGCGGATCAGGAGGCGGACCACTTCGGTCGCCGCAGAACGTGGGGCAGGTTTCCAACCTGCCAGCATCACACGGGCAGGTTGAAATCCTGCCCCACGTCGCGCCCCCCGCATCACCTGCCGTGCGTCGTCTCGCGAGACAACTTGGTGTTGATCTCTCACCGCTTACTTCGGCGGGCCGCATCTCCGAAGCCGATGTCTGCCGGCGCTACTTGCAAAGCCGAGGCGAATTCCTGCCGAGCGTCATCGAATCGAAATCGTTCACTCCGGCTTCACCTGCGATCCGCTCGTCCGCCGTCCCTCGCCGCAGTCGAAATCTGCCGACGATTTCCCCGCGTGCCGCACGCTCCGCCGCACGGCTCGGAGTCGATTGGACGCAGCTTCCCGGCACCGGCTCGCAAGGCCGCATCCGCGAACGTGACGTTCTCGCTGTCGCTGACAACATCTTCGCGCCGCCGCTCTCCACATCGGCCGCGACTCGCACCATCCCGATCACTCCGCTGCGACGCACCATCGCCAATCGCATGGTGACCAGCCTGCAACAGACCGCGCCGGTCACGCTCACAACTCAAGCCGATGTCTCCTCGCTGGTCGAGTTTCGCGAGCGACTCAAACAGGCCGGTGAATCGCTGGTCCCGTCGCTCACCGATTGTTTCGTCAAACTGACGGCTCAGGCTTTGCAAGAGCACCCCGTTCTCAACGCACGCTGGCGAGACGATGCCATCGAGCTCATCGACGAGATTCACATCGGCATCGCGGTCGATACGGACGCGGGCCTGCTGGTTCCCGTCGTGCGAGACGCACAATGCCAATCCGTCTTCGAGATCGCTCGCCAGTCCCGCGCCTTGATCGAGCAAGCTCGCGCTCGACGACTCACGGCTCCAGACCTGCAAGGGGGCACGTTCACGATCACGAATCTGGGCTCGCTCGAAATCGATGCTTTCACGCCGATCATCAATTTTCCTCAGACCGCCATCCTCGGACTCGGTCGCATTCACGTTCAAGCCGCCACTTCAACAGCCGACTCCTCACGCCCTCGCCACCAGATGACGTTGAGCCTGACGTTCGACCATCGAGTGCTCGACGGAGCCCCCGCCGCACGATTCCTGCAAACATTGACGAGACTCGCCGCGGCCGATTTGCAGTCTCTATTCGAGCCGCCAACCCATCGTTGACGCATTTCCTCCCCCCGCTAGAATCCGCCCGCCCTTCGGGATGTAGCTCAGCTTGGCTAGAGCGCTACGTTCGGGACGTAGAGGTCGCAGGTTCAAATCCTGTCATCCCGACTTCCATTTCCTAACGATTCCGCCTTTCTGCCGGAATCAGGATCGGAGTCGAGCCCGGAAGGAGATTCTCCCTCCGGGCTTTTCCTTTCCACGGACACAGATGCTTGTAGGGCACGACGACTTGTCGGTCCAGAATACTTCTCGATCGGTGACGGCGTGTCGCCCCAAGTGAGCACGCCGCCGCTCTGTTTGTGCTCGATTCGTTTTGCCTTCTGAACGGCGCGAAATTGAACAAACATCTGCAGATTGATGGCGCTGAACAGTTCTGACACCTTGCCGAAGTTGTTGGGATCGTCCGCTAGTTTTGGCAGCTCTTCCGCAAACCGGAATGCCTCCTCGACAAGATCACGAGTTGGATCGGTCACGGCGGATTGAGCCGCCAGTTCCGCGATCTCTTGCCGAAGCCGTGTTTCGCGGGAAGCGAACTCCTCGACAATTGGTTTAAGGTCTTGAAACAACTCGGTCGTGTCGGCCAGTGCGAGGTTGCGCGTGGCCTTGGCTCGTTGGGCTTCGACCTGTCTCAGCTCAGCTCGTTGGTGGGCAAGTTCGGCCTCGAACAGCTTGGGATCACGGCGTTCGGCCAGGGCAGACTGAACCCTGGCCTCGATCTGCTGTCGGACGTTCGGTACGAGAAGCCGTTGGCGAATCGCCGCCAGGGCGAGCCTGGTCGCGGTCGGGCCATCGACATGATTGTGCGAGCATTGTTGACCATGAGTTTGCTGATAGAAGCCGCAGGTGTATCGGAAAGTTTTCTGGTACGGGACACGATACATCGGCCAAGTGCAGTTCAGGTCATAGATTCGTCCACCCAACGGATTCCTGGAGGGATCTCGCGAGCGAGGCTTCCCGCGCTGAGTGCCAGCACGTTGATCGAGAATTTGTTCTAGCTGCTCTGCGTCTTCGGCGGAAAGGATCGGCTTGATGCCTCCTGCGCCCATTGCTGACACAAAGCTGCTCTTCGGATTCGCAACGATCTTGGTCTTGGTGTCGGTCACGAATTCTTCTTCTTCCAGCGGTCGCGGTCCTTCGGGGGTCATACGCCGATGGTTGCCCATCGAACGACGCCCATAGGTCTTCATCGCATGCGTGATGAACGGATTTCGGGCCAAGCTCGTGATTGTCGTCGCTTGCCAAAAGCCGCTCACCGGATGTTGGACACCATGATCTCTTCGAACCAAGTCCGATCCAGGAGAAGGGATTCCCTCGTCGTTGAGGATGCGAGCGACTTGAGACGCCTTTGTCGTTTTCAACATTGCCAAGATTCGGCAGAGCAATTTGATCTTGGCCTCGTCAGTCGGAAGCCAAGCAACGTGATGCCCCTGTAGTCGCACGACCTCACCCTTCTCCAACCATCGAATGACCGTTCCATCATTACGCACAAGATGCCGCTTATACCCAAATGGCGGAACACCCCCAGATGAGCAGCCCATCGACGTCAGTTCGAGATGCGCGTAAATCATCTTCTCCGCAAGATCATCGAGGAACTCACCACTCTTGTGATAGTCGATGTAACTTGCCACCGCCTCACCCACGTCCTGACGTTGGCCTCGTTTCAATGGGGCAAGTGTCAGGTTCATGAACACCAGCGTGACGCCCAACATCCGGAGTTCCTTTTCCAAACGGACCCCATCGAACGCGTCATCCGGTCGAGCAAGTCGGTCCCGGCGAGGAATCAATAGGTGTGAGATATTTAAGTCACGGCGAATTTCGCCATGGCAAGCATCCAGGGCTGGCCGCGACATGTGATTACCCTTCTCGCAGTAGTCGAGGAACAGATCTCCGGAGACGGGGACGCGATCCCGCATCATCCGTTTGATTTCCTTGGCAGTCCCGGAGAATTTCAAACCCATCGACTTGGAGACTCGTTGTGCCCATTCGACGTATTTCCCCGGGGTCATTTCATGTTGGCCGCCGGAGTCGCGGCAGAGAAGTACGGCTCGGCCTCGTTCTGATCGTTGTGGCTTCTTCTTCATTTAGCGGCTCCCTTGGGAAGCATTTTGCCGGATGTGATCCAGCAAGAATTGTGTGATGGCGTCCAGAAATAGGTCGTCTTCACGGCCCACGATGGCGAGGTCCAGATGGAGATCGCTGTCATCGGCGGACCACAAAAACGAATCGTGAAAGACCTTGGTACTGGCGATCATCGCCCAGGCCACAAATCTGGCGAGCTTTCGGCCACGGCCGAGCTTCACCATCCGCCGCAGCAAGTCCGCTGAACAAGGCAACCCCGCGTCGATGTGGACTCGGATGTGCTGACGTTCCCAGCGCCAAAAGCGCACCACCAATCCTGACCCGATCAGTGCGACCTGATCCAATTGATCGACACCAACTCTGAAAGTGGTGTTGCCCGTTGCTTGAAGGTTCAACCTGACGAACTCAATTGCGGCGTCAGCATCCGATTCCGCTTGAGCTTTGATCGCGGTGATGAACTCCGGTGGGAATGTCGCCAGTTCTCTGTCATGCGCAAATGCCACCATGTCGGCCCTCCTTGACCATTGCGAACGCTTCTTCGATCTCGTGAAAGCTAGTCGCAGTGCATGGCGTCTGCGGCTTCACGACAGCGATCATGAAGATCGCTGTAACGTCAGTATGAAACTTTTTTCTCGTGGTCAATTGCAGAAAATGAAATGGGGGATCGCGAGTCCCCGCGTCCCCCACTAACCGTTAAATCCTTCCAAACGCGAATATCTTGCCCAGCGTGAAACTGCTACGCGAGAAGGAGCCAATCGAAGAGTCGTTCCACCAGTGGGGCGATGTGCTCGCACAGCAACGCTCGCCAAGCGGGGCTGCATTCCTCGAAGGGGAAGTGATACATCGCGGCTCGTCCTTCGAGTCCCTCGGGGATCTCGACCAGCGTGCTGTAGTACTCGGAATCCCAGACCACGACGCCGAGCCCTCTCGGCACCAGCAGAGCCGCTTGGAGAACCTGACCGGAGTCGTGGCCGCCCGGCTGCGGCGCGTAGTTCCGAGTTTGCAGGACCGGGCCGAGCAAGCTCGTCCGAGAGACCAGGCCGAACTGCCAGATGTCGTTGATGAGGTTGTTCAAGCCGGCCGCGCGAGCCTCCGCAGCACAAGCGTCTCGCTTCATGCACAGCAGACGTAGAGTGACGTCGTCGTATCTCGCGCTGAAGTTCGCGCTCTGAAGAATGGGTTGGTCAATCATCAAAACTGTCCTTTTTGAAAACGAAAGGGCCGCTCTTGCGAGCGGCCCTTTCACAGATTTCCGTAGGCCGATCCGGCAACATGCCGTCGGCAGCCCCGTTGATTCGGGATGCAATCAAGTCGAGGTCAATTCAGCTCGCCACGCAGTTCCGCTTGGGAAACGAATCCATCGCCGTCGGGGCGACGCGGACTGAAGCGTTCGTACTGATCGCCGCGAAACAGCTCGGCGAAGGGAACCAAATCCGCTCGGCCTCCCGGATGTCGGTTGACCGCGCAGATCACCGGAACGGCCTCGCCGGTGGCGATCACCTGGCACTCAATCAGAGCGATATCGCGGTTCCCGAAGGCTGCGGCCAGCATGTCCAAATTGCGTTGATCGTCGTCACAAAGAGTCATCATCGAGCCTTTTGCAGCAGGACGCTGCGTTCATGTTGGTGCTGAGCACCGTGCAGGACCGGTAAGAATCGACGAGATGAGGTACGCCTCACCCGCGCAGCAGCAGGTCGCGTCGCGCCATCACGAGCCGATGGCGGCGGCTACATCTCGATCAAGTTGCAGCCGCGGAAGCACATTCGCGCGCCAGCCCTCTCGAACTCAGCGGCGAGGAACGGGATCGTGAAACACTTCAGGTTGTAGCCAATCAAATCACAGCCCCTGAGCAGCCCGTAAATGCGGCTCTGGACGTCGGCAAACGTGGGACACTTCGCGCTGCCACGCCGGTATCGGCGCAAGCTCGATGATGTCAGACCAGCGACCTTTCCGGGATTCAGTCGCCGAATGTAGTTCGTCGTCACACCGGTGGGTTCGATGCGCAGGATGGAGATCTTCGCGATCCGGCTCATTGCGGGGCCGGTCCCCGTCGTCTCCACGCCAATCCAAACCAGTGGCCGAGTCGGTTGCAGAGTTGAAGTGCGATCAGTCATTCCGATTCTCCGTCGAGTTTGCCAAGAGACGCTGTAGGACGTTTTCTTGTCGCCGGTGACGCTTCCGATGTGTCACTACGATCTGCCTGCTGACGTAGCCAACGCTGGCCAACAAGCTGGCCCAGTACTCGTGCGAATTCCCGTAACGCTCGCTCTTGTTGGTCACCGCTGGTCGTGACGGGCGGTGGGCGACTGGAGCCTTGGCCGGTGTTCGTAGTCTTCTTGCCTTTCATCAATTGATCCTCCAAGAAACAAAAAAGGCCGCTCCACAGTGGGGCGGCCAAAAGCGTGTGTGTGTTTGACTTCATTGCAGGCAATGACGCGGCCTGCCAAGACAGTTCTCGAATTACCGATACTCGCAACTTGCGTGTCGGCTTGATGAATGACGGATGCCTAAACACTCCTTCTGATATGACACGAATCTTGCCCGGATTTAGAGGCTCGCTGCGTCTAGGTCGATTCAGTCCCGTCGCCTTCATCAATCACGGCAGGCTCCGAGTCGGCGGGATCCAATCCATCGTGCGGTCGTTTGAAATCAGCATCCGTGCTGGGCATAGTACGGACGAAGTCATGTAATTCAGCGACATTGGAGATCCGTCGGATTTGTCCGCTGGAGTGGTGGTGTCGGCAGCCGAGAGTGGAGAAGGAATTGACAGCCAAGGTTTTCAACGAGTCCGCGATTCCAGTGATCGACATCTTTGCTGGGCCAGGCGGGCTGGGGGAGGGATTCAGCGCCTTTGAAGCTGTACCGGGCTATTGTCCTTTTCGGATTGGACTGTCGATTGAGAAGGACGAGTTTGCGCATGAAACTCTGCGGCTGCGAAGTTTCTTCCGCCAGTTTCCGCGCGGTCACGCTCCCAAACTCTACTACGACGTGCTGCGGCGAAAGTTTCCGCTCAGTGAGTTATCGGACCGTCTGAAGGAGAAATCGGAAGAGTTGTGGCAACGGTGGAACGCAGCCGATCTCGAAGCCATGCACGCGGAACTTGGCGCTGCAGATGAAACTCACAAGGCCGTCGCTAAACGTGTCGATCGGGCCATTGGAGGCAAGCGGAAGCCGTGGATCCTCATCGGTGGGCCACCATGCCAAGCCTATTCGATCTTGGGGCGCGTACGAAATCTCGGCAATTCCGAATATCGAATCGAGGATGACCATCGGTCATCGCTCTATCGTGAATACCTCAAGATCATCGCCGACCATTGGCCGGCAGTCTTTGTTATGGAGAACGTGATCGGGCTCCTGTCGGCGACCGTTCAGAATCAAAATGTGTTTGACCGGATCATCCGCGATCTACAGTCTCCAAAGGCAGCGTTCGGAGATCGGAAGGTGAGCCCCTCCCAACGCTACCGAGTGGTTCCATTGATTCGGCCCGAAAAGCCCCTTCGTAGCGGGGCAATCCGGCCAACAGAGTTTGTCGTTGAATGCGAGCGGTATGGAATTCCGCAGGAGCGTCATCGTGTTATTTTGGTCGGCATCAGAGAGGATCTCGGTGATGCCCAACTTCCAGGATTGACGTGCGCTCCAGCACCAACAGTTCGAGAAGTCATCAGCGATCTTCCCAAGTTGCGGAGCGGGCTATCACGCTCCCGAGTTGGCGACGGGTATGTGTACCTTCAGGACAGCCCAGACCTCTGGCTTGAAACCATCGTCAACCAAACAATCCGCCAAGCGCCTGAAGGCAATCGGCGCTGGTTGAAGATGCTGGGCAGCGGGAGAGACTCCCAAGTCTACAGAGAAATCGTGAAGACGGTTCGTTCGCTGGAGTTACCAGGATGTGATCGTGGGGACGAATTTATCGAATGCTCGCTGGCTCCTGCTGTGCCGCATTCGATCCGCTCCTGGTTGATCGACGAGCGACTTGGTGGAGTCTGCAATCACCAGACCCGCACCCACATGGACTGAGGTGCTCGGTGTTTCACGGACAGTGTGAGTCACTATTTTCGGCGAGCATTTGAGATTCGAATTCGGTGGGGGTGAGGTAATCGAGGGATGAGTGTCGGCGGGAGTTGTTGTAGTAGGCGA
>CAMDPX010000115.1 GCA_945905295.1 Planctomyces sp. SH-PL62
TCAGCCCCCCGGTGCATTAAATTCAGAACCGGGGGGCTGACGCCGCCCCGCTCGCCAATTCATTTTTGGGCAACACTTCATGCGAATTCTGATCGTCGAAGATGAATCCGCTCTGGCGCTTGGCTTGAAGTTCAACTTCGAGCAGGAAGGCTATGAGGCCGTCGTTGCTGGCGAAGGAGTCACTGCACTCGCCGCGTTTCGTCAGGCCGATCCACGATTCAATCTCGTCCTGTTGGACCTGATGTTGCCGGGGATGAGCGGCTACGACATCTGCCGCGAGATTCGGCTCATCGATCAACAGGTGCCGATTTTGGTCCTCAGCGCCCGCACGCTCAGCGAGGATCGCACGGCGGGATTCGATGCCGGCTGCGATCAATACATGAGCAAGCCGTTCGCGCTGCCGGAACTGCTCAGCCGAGTCCGCAACTTGATCGAACGACATCCGCTCGACAACTCGTCGCTGCCGGCCGTGCCGCGCGAACCGGAGTTGGAATCGGACGTGCGTGAATTCGGCAATGCAAAGATCGACTTCAGCCGCTTCCAACTGTCGGCGCAAGGCCAAACGCACGACCTGACCACGATGGAAGTGCAACTGCTGCGCTACTTCCTGGACAACGACGGCAAAGTGCTCTCACGCCAACAAATCTTGGAGGACGTGTGGGGCAGTGACTCGAACGTCATGCCGCGGACGATCGACAACTTTGTGTTGCGGCTTCGCAAGCTGATCGAGCCGAATCCCTCAGCCCCGCGTCACATCTTGTCCGTGCGGGGCACTGGCTACCGATTTCTGACCCATCCAGAGGCGTGACGTGGGGCACGTTTTCAACGTGCCCAAGCGTTTGGCACGTTGAAAACGTGCCCCACGCGGCCACTACTTCTTCTTTTTCTTGGCCTTCTTCTTGGGCGCTTCTTCTTCCTCTTCGACTTCTTCTTCCATCTCCAGATCCGCGAATTCGTCGTCGCCGAGATCAAAGTCGGCGGTCTCCGCGGACTCGATCGACTCTTCTTCGACGTCGAACTCGTCTCCGGCTTCGGCAGACTCGAAGTCCTCATCCTCCTCGGATTCGGCGGTTACACCTTCACGCTCGAAGACATCGACATCTTCATCCTCGAACGAATCGCTGCGCGGGGTCTTGGACGTGTCTTCTTCGAGTTCATCGACGGCCGCGTCCCCTTCGCCATCGACGGGGGGCTTGTTCTTGTTCGGATCGTCGTAAAACGCGACCGCATACAGCAGCGGCCAGACCACCGCCGCCAGCAAGACCAACAGGCCCGTCACCACCACCGCACCGCCCAGGAGCGGCTTCTTCCAGAGATCGCTGCGCGGCAACGCCAGCGCCGTCCCCAGCAAATAACACAGATAGCTCCCCGGCACAGCGGCGACGAGCGACAGTAAAATCAGATGCAGCTTTTTCACGGGTGGGCTTCCGGGAAGCTCGGACGGTCAAACCTCACGACATCAAGCTAGGGACTCGCTTCCCGATCCGGCAAGAGGCCGCGCGGAAAGAGCATCCCTTAGTCTTCGACTTCGGAGCGGCCGCAGTCCCGGCTTGCGAAAACTTCTCGCCGCTTGAGCCATGCGGATGCTCGGTGCAACCGGCGCGACCGGCACAAACAGGGGTTACGGGTCGGGGACTAGGGGTTAGGGAAACACGGGCGACACTTCTGAAAGCGGCCTCGCGTTTGTACTTTCCCCAGCCCCTAACCCCCAGCCCCTAACCCCTCTTCAAACCCATGCACGCCGAAATCATTGCCATCGGAACAGAACTGACCACTGGAGCCAAGTTGGACACGAACAGCCAATGGCTCAGCATCGAGCTTGCGGCGGTCGGCATCCCGGTGCTGCTGCACACGACCGTCGCCGACGACATGTCGGCCATGTTGGAGACTCTGCGCGCGGCGGTGCGACGCTCCGACATCGTCCTCATCAGCGGCGGACTCGGCCCAACTCTCGACGATCTCACGCGGCAGGCGCTGGCCGATCTCGCCGGCGTGGAACTCGTGCTGCACGAGCCGAGCTTGCAGTACATCCGCGAGCTGTTCGCCAAACGCAAACGGATCATGCCCGAGCGGAACGTCATCCAGGCGATGTTCCCGGCCGGCAGCGAACCGATCGCGAACCCACACGGCTCGGCCCCAGGTGTTTGGATGGAACTACCACGTCCCGACGGCACACGCTGCCTCATCGCCACGATGCCGGGCGTTCCCAGTGAGATGAAGCCGATGTTCCGCGACAGCGTGCTGCCTCGGCTGCCGCATTCCAACAAGATCATCCGCCGCGCGCGAGTTAATTGTTACGGCGTCGGCGAATCGGCCTGCGAAGAGATGCTCGGCGACGTGACCGCTCGTGGCCGAGACCCCGAAGTCGGCATCACCGTCCACGAAGGAACGATCACGCTCCGCATCGAAGCTCACGGCGCGACCGAATCCGAAAGCGATGCGAAGATCGCCGCCACGAAGCAACTCATCCACGAACGGCTGGGCGAACTCGTCTTCGGTGAGGAGGATGAGCAAATCGAAGACGTTGTCGTCCGCGAATTGAATCGCCGTGGTCAGACGGTGGCGGTCGCTGATGAAGTCACCGGCGGAGTGTTGTCGCTTTGGCTGACAGCGGTGTCGGACAGCGAGCGTTGTTTCGTGGGGGGAGTGATTGGCTCAGCCGTGGGGCACGTTTTCAACGTGCCCGAATCGAACGAGCACGTTGAAAACGTGCGCCACGACCACGCGAGCCACTTGGCACAACAAACCCGCGAGCGATTCGGTTCCGACTTCGCGCTCGCGATCACTGGCTCGCTGAAGACGGATGGCATTCCGCAACTCGGCCTCGCGTTGGCCGACTCCCACGGAGTCGAAGTCCAAGAGCACATCCCCGTCGCCGACATCTCATTCGCTCGAAACCGCGCGGCGAAGTCGGCCCTCGACCTGCTGCGATTGCGATTCATTGATTCGTAAGTTGGGACTCCGTCCCGACCGGTCGGAACAGAGTCCTAACCTACGAATCACCCTTCTTCGCGGCCCCACGCGATGGCCAATTGCACGAGCACATCGACTGCCGCCTGCATCTCTTCGACGCTGGTCCATTCGAGCGGCGAGTGCGGGTTGTGTTCGCCCGTCGAAAGGTTCGGAGTCGGCAAGCCCAAGGCCGTCAGCAGCGAGCCATCCGTGCCGCCGCGGATGATCGAGAGCTGCGGTTCGAGTCCAGCCGCCTCGGTGGCCTCGACCGCCTTCGCGAGCGCTCGCGGTTCCTTCACGAGTCCATCACGCATATTGCGGTATTGGTCTTTGGTCGTGACGTCGATGCGGGCCTTGGGATGAGCCACTCGCAATTTGGCCGCGATGCTCTCCAGCAAATCAGCGTAGACCGCCAGTTGCGATGTCTCGAAGTCGCGCAGGATCAGCCGAGCCTCCGCGTGAGCAACGCCACCTTCGATCGAATACGGATGAATGAAACCTTCGCGCCCCTCGGTCGTCTCCGGGCTGAGCGCGTCCTGTGCCAACGCGGCCAGGAAGTCGGACAGGATGCGGATCGCGTTGACCATCGCTCCCTTGCCGATCGACGGATGCGTGTTGATGCCAGTAACGCTCACAATGGCCAGATCGGCGGAAAACGTCTCGCCGTCGATCTTTCCCTGGCCATCGCCGTCGAGCGTGTAGGCACAGACCGCGTCGATGTCTTTCACACTCAAGTGCTGAGTCCCTCGGCCGATTTCTTCATCACAGGTGAAGACCAACCGGATGGGGCCGTGCGGCAGGTCGCGGCGTTTCATCAATTGCTCGGCGGCGGACATGATGACCGCAATGCCCGCTTTGTCGTCGGCCCCCAGCAACGTCGTGCCGTCGGTCGTGATGATTGTCCCGCCCAGCAAATTGCACAGGTCGTGGTTCTCTTCGCCGCGAATGATCTTCGTCGGATCGCCCGGCAACACGAGATCGCTACCGTCGTACTCGCGATGCACAATCGGCTTGACGTTCGTGCCGCTGGTTTCCGGAGACGTATCGACGTGCGCGACCCACGCAATCGTCGGCGCGTGGTGCGTGACCGTCTGCGGGACCGTCGCCAAGACGACACCGTGCTTGCTGATCGACACGTCCTTGAGTCCGAGTTGCTTGCACTCGTCGACCAGCAAGCGACTCAGTTCGAGTTGCTTAGTAGAACTCGGCGAGGATTCGCTGTGCTCGTCCGCTTGCGTGTCGATCTGGACGTACTTCAGAAAACGGTCGAGAAGTTCGGGCATGGCGATTTCTGTCTTTCAAAAGGTGATCATGGTTGTCGGCCGAACGCCGTGAGCGTGAAGGGGTCGGGAGTCTTTTTCAGGTCGGTCACATTCCACTTTCGATGGTGGTTGACCGATAGGCCGACCTGAAAAAGACTCCCGACCCCGTCTCGATCAACGTTGAACGCGGCCTGAGCCAGAGCCACCCATCAGCGATTCGATCTCGGCGCGAGTCACGGTGTTGAAGTCTCCCTTGATGCTGTGCTTCAAGCAACTCGCCGCGACGGCGTACCGGATCGCGGTTGCGGGAGATGACAGCTCCGTTGTGTTGAGAGCCATGATCAGAGCACCGGCAAAACTGTCGCCGGCTCCCACACGATCCACGATGTTGCGGATCTCATACGCCGAGTAATTCCCATCGGCATCGGTCGGTGCGAGGAACGCTCGATTCGCGGCGACATCGAAGAGCAACGCGCCCCAATTGTTGTGCGAAGCCGAATAGCTTTCACGCAACGTGATCGCCACCTGCCGGACGTTCGGGAATTCGGCAACGATCTGGCGAGCGACCCCTTCATAGCCCGCGATATTCAATTCGCCGGCCTCGACATTGGTCGCTGCGGCGTGAATGCCCAAAGCCTGTTCGGCGTCTTCTTCATTCGCGATGACGACGTCGATGAACGGCATCAACCCGCGCATCGTCTCGCGGCAAAGTTCGGTGGACTTCGTGCCCGATCTCCAGTTCCACAGCTTCTTGCGGAAGTTGAGATCGCAGGACACGGTCAGCCCTAGCCGCTTGGCCGTTTGCAGGCTGAGCTTCGCCGCGTCGGCCCCGTTCGCACTGATCGCCGGAGTGATGCCGGTGATGTGAAACCAGTTCGCACCGCGAAAGGCACTCTCGAAGTCATACGATTCGGCCGGTTGCAGCGCGATTGAACTCCCTTCGCGGTCGTACGTCACCGTCCCGCCGCGCTGATTCGCTCCGGTCTCGACGAAGTAGATCCCGAAGCGGCCGGTCTTCACGCGACGGATCAGTTCCGTGCCGACTCCCAGTTTCTGAACTTCCTGCACCAAGCAGTCGGTAATCGCGTTGTCCGGAAGAGCGGTCAGGTACGACGCTTGGCCCCCCTGCAAAGCGACCGAGACTGCGACGTTCAATTCGCCGCCGCCGAAAGTCGCTTCCAGCCGGCCGGGGATGACCTGTGACAGACGCAGGAATTCTTCGGGGCAAAGGCGCAGCATCACTTCGCCAAAGGTCACGAGTTTCAGAGGCATCGAAGTTCCTTCATCGCTGAAAAATCGGCAGGTAATTGTTCGGCATCTGCAAAATGATCAGACCCATCGCGGTGCCGTACTCGATGCAGACGGTCGAGTCGGTCCAGGCTCCGTCGGGGAGTTGATCGCGAAGCAGCGTGTCGCGGATCGCGGGATACCATTCGTCCCACGCATCACCACCGGCACGCCACATCGCTTGAGCGGCATAGTAATGCCCGTAGAAAAAATGTCCCTCGTACCGAGCCATCTGACCCTGCGGAGCAAACCGGCGGAGGTAGCCCAGTCCGCGATCAATTTCCTTCCCCTCGTACTGCCCCGCCGAATGCAATGCGACGACGCCGGCGGCGGAACGCGGAAACGCGCTGTCGCCGCGACGGACCAGTTGATAGCGGAAGCCGCCATCGGAGTTCTGGCACTTCTTGACGTACTCGATACAGCGATCGACCGTCTCTTTGGGAACGTGCAGTCCGGCGTTGCGAGCGGCTCGTAGAGCCATGATCTGGCAGACGGTCGCCGAGATGTCCGCCTCCTTCGGTTCCGGCTGATAGCGCCAGCCACCTTCACTGTTCTGAGACTGCACAATCAATCGCACAGCCCGTTCGAGCTTTTCACGCACATCGACTCGACGCGACATGCCGTAGACTTCGGCGAGGAACAGCGTCGCGAATCCGTGGCCGTACATCGGGCCGTAGGACTCTTGCTCTTTGACGTGCAGGAATCCGTTGGGCTTGGCGACCGACAATACGAAGTCCACGGTGCGATTCACGTTCGCACCAAACGGCCCGCGACCAGGAGTGCTTCCCGACGACAACAGCGCGATGCCACCCAGTGCCGTCACCGCCACGTTGCGACCGAAACCGCCGCCCGATCCGAACGAGCCGTCGTCACGCTGCTTCGCCGCCAGCCAGGCAAGTCCTCGGTCGATCGCCAACTGCGTCTGCGACGTGACGAGGTTCTTCGCAATCGGCTGCGCAAGGGATGTCCGCCCCAGCGACGTGGCGAGGATCGCCAGCAGCATGTCTCGGCGAGTGGGCATCGAACTTCATCACTCCGGCAACGGTTCGATGGTCACGCCCAGCGGGAATTCCACTTTTTGCATCGCGTAGAAATCGGGGCCGAAGCCGCGAACTTGGTCGCGCTTCAACTCGGCCAGTTCCAACGTGCCGCTCCAGACGATGCTCTTGCCCTGCGTATGCACCTGAGTCGTCAGCGCGAAGGCTTTCTCCAGCGGGTAGGCGAAGAGCTTCATGAGGAGATCGATCACGTACTGAAACGTGTGCTGATCGTCGTTGTGAAGAATGACCGCGTACGGCGGCTGCCGCTTGGGTTTGGACTTCAAATCGGGACGGGCCGGCTTCGGACGGACGACGACCTGCGGTTCCATCACGGCAACATCGGATTCGGCTTTGTCAAAATCGCTCATGGCATGACCTCCTCTTGCAGCGTCCATCGTAGCGAGCGGCGATTGGGTTTCCCAAGAGCGAATGGAATGGGGAAGCGGAGCCCGACGAATCAAAGGAGACGACGAATGTTTGTGTGGTCGAGCAAATTCGTCGTCTCCTTCGATTCGTCGGGCACTTTACTGTCTCCTCATTAGCCACATGCTCGCGCGACCAAATGTCTCCTCGCTCACGCTGCACCCGACTCGCTTTCTCAGCCGGAATTGTCGCAGTAGAGTCACTTCCGATTCTTTCACACGAAAGGCGGCACCATGAAACTTGGCTTGATCAATTCCGCGTGGGCACAGACGGGACGAGACACCGCCTGGGGGATTCACAAGACGCAAGAACTCGGCTTCGACACGATCGACATCTTTGCCGATCCGCTGGACATCGACGTCCGCGAGCGGAAGCTCATCAAGCGTGAGGCTGACAAGGCGGGATTGCCGATCGTTTCGATCTGTTGCGTGGCGGTTGGATTGGTCGACTTCAATCCCAGCGTGCAGCGGTTTCACATCGACCGTGTCAAGCAGTACCTCGACTTCGCTTACGAATTGGAAGCGAAGAATGTGCTGCTGGTGCTCGGCGAATACATCTGGAACCAAGAGGTCATCCCTCCCGCCGAGCAATGGGCGACCGGCGTCCGCACCTGCCGCGTGCTGGCCGAGCACGCTGAGAAGCTGGGTGTGCAGATCGCGCTCGAGTTGGAACCGTTCGCGCTGTCGCTGCTGAACAACGTCGACAACATGGTTCGCTTCATCGACGACGTCGCTCATCCGGCGTTGCAGGCAAACATCGACGTCTCGCACTTGTGTCTCGCGAACGTGGCTCCGGAAGAGTTGCGACGACTGAAAGGCAAAGCGATCCACGTCCACATTTCGGACTGCGATGGGAAGAAACATGGCGACCTGCCTCCCGGCCGCGGCGTGGTCGATTTCCTGCCGTACCTGCGCGAGATCAAGAACCTCGGCATCGACGGAGCGGTGTCGATTGAACTCGAATACTCTCCCGATCCGGATCGCATCGAAGACTGGGTTCGCGAAGCGTACACGGCGACCGATCGGTTGATGCGGGAAGTCGGACTTCGCGGCCATAACGAACGCGAAAAACATTGACCCCTCCGAGCTTGCCTCGGTGGTTTCGGGCCCTTGCACTACGCTGGTCTCACTCGTAGTGCAAAGGCCCGTTTCCACCGAGACAAGCTCGGTGGGGTTTGTGAGTTTGTCGTCGGTGCAAGTGATCGCTGGTGGTTGATCAGATCTAACACGAGGAGTTTTTCGATGACGCTGCTGCCGCCGATTTCGCGACGGGACGCACTGCGTCGCTGCGGCACAGGTCTGGGCATGCTCGGCCTGGCGAGCATGATTGCCGAGGCCGCGAAGGCCGATGCCGTCACTCCGCTGGCTCCCAAGCGATCGCACTTCGACGGGCGAGCCAAGCACATCGTGCATCTGTTTATGAATGGTGGTCCTTCGCAAGTCGACACGTTTGATCCAAAACCGAAGCTGTCCGAGTGGCATGGCAAACCGCTGCCCGCTGGGAATCTGCGGACCGAACGAAAGACCGGCGCGGCGATGCGGTCGCCGTTTCAGTTTCGTCGCTATGGCAAGTCGGGCATCGAGGTCAGCGATCTCTTCTGGCAGACGGCACACAACCACATCGACGACATCGCGGTCATTCGTTCGATGCAGGCCGAGGTTCCCAATCACGAGCCATCGTTGATGCTGATGAACTGCGGCGACGGCCGGCTCCCTCGGCCGAGCTTCGGTTCGTGGGTCACTTACGGACTCGGTTCCGAGAATCAGAATCTGCCCGGCTTCATCGTGATGTGCCCGGGCGGGTATCCGATTGTCTCGACGCAGAACTGGCGCTCGGCGTTCCTGCCCGGAGCGTTTCAAGGCACCTACCTCGACACGCAGCACACCGAGATCACCAAGCTGATCGCCAACATTCGGAACTCGCGGCTGTCGCTGGACGAGCAGCGGCGGCAGCTCGACTTCGTGCGGAAGCTGAACGAACAACACAAAGCCGAGCGGCCGGAAGACGCCGCGCTGGAGTCACGCATCCAATCGTTTGAACTCGCCTTTCGAATGCAGACGGAAGCGGCCGATGTGTTCGACATCTCGAAAGAGCCGGAAGCGATTCGATTGATGTACGGAGCGGGGACTCACGGCCGGCAGTTGCTGATTGCGCGGCGGTTGATCGAGCGCGGTGTGCGGTTCGTTCAAATCTGGAGCGGTGCCGGTCAGCCGTGGGACAACCACGACGGGTTGGAGGCTCAGCACAAGAAGCTCGCGAACGATTGGGATGGCCCGATCTCCGCGTTCATGACCGATCTGAAGCAGCGCGGCTTGTTCGACGAAACGCTGATCCAATGGGGTGGCGAGTTCGGACGCACGCCGGTTGCCGAACTGCCGGCGTTGAACGGTCGCGATCACAACCATTACGGCTTCACCTGCTGGCTGGCCGGCGGCGGAGTTCGCGGCGGACAAGTTTACGGAGCAACCGACGAGTTCGGTTTTCAAGCGGTCGAGAAGCCGGTGCTCGTGCATGATCTGCACGCGACGATGCTGCATCTGCTCGGCTTCGACCACGAGCGTCTGACCTACCGCTATGCCGGCCGTGATTTTCGTTTGACCGACGTGCATGGCCGCGTCATCGACGAATTGATTGCGTAGGTTGGGATTCCATCCCGACCGATCGATTTGGACCAGCCCCCTCGCGATGTTTCCGGTGGCGACGCAGTTGGGTTTCCATCCCGATCGGGTCGGGACAGAGTCCCAACCTACGGCTACGGTTTCAGCACCTTGTCGATCGCCTTATCCAATTCGTCGGCGATGCTGACCTCGAACGGCTCGTCGGGGACGTTGGCGGCATCGGCCTTCTCTTGGGCCATCTTCAGAAACGCTTGCAGCTCAACGTCGGTGAGCCGCTCTTTGAGCTTGTCGGTGCCATTGGCTTGTTTCTCCGTCAGCAGTTTCATCACCTCCTGCGATTCCTTTTCGGGGATGCTCTTCTCGAAGGCTCCGCGAGCGAATCGTTGCAGCGTGCGACGGCCCGCTTCTTTGTCGTCGTCGCTGAGGCCCGACGGCTTGACGTACATCTCGTCGGCGGCCATCAGCAGGCCGAGCGGCAGCAACGGACTCTTCGCGATTTCTTCCATCACTTTCGCGAGCTGTTCGGTGCTGACTTTGCCCCCTTTGAAATCGTCGGCCAGTTGGTTGATCCGTTTGAGCACTCGGTCTTTGTCGTCCGCCGAGAGCTTGGACTGCGCGACCGCATCGGCAGCGACCTTTTTGGCTCCGTCGGCCACCACGGTCTTCCAATTCATCGCGACCCACGCGCCGATCGCGACGACCACCAAGAGCAGAGCCCCCGCCGCACAACCGCAACCCACCGCAAAATTGCGGCAGCCACTCGGTGGCGATGCCGACGAATCGTCGTGTTGCAGCGTGTCGAGCGAGTCGTGATCGCGATCATCAAGCGTGTTGGACATGGAAGGCACTGCTCCGAAGTAGGTTGGGACACCGTCCCGACCAGGTCGGGACGGAGTCCCAACCTACAACTCGCATGTTGCTTCACCGGCGGCGTTTGGTAGCGAACAGTTCCTTGAGCGGCAGCTTGAATCCCGGCAGGACATCGCCGCCATCGAGAGATTGCGTGACCTTCAAGTGACGGCACTCGTCGGGAGCAGTGTAGACATCGGCCGTTTGCGTTTCGGGATCAACGATCCACACCAACCGGCTGCCAGCCGCAAAGTACTCGGAGACCTTGAGCGTCATTTCACCAGCGGTATTGCCACGGCTGAGGACTTCCACGGCGAGATCGGGAAACAAACTGGGAACCGGCACAGAGGGAAATTCGCCGCTCGGCATCTGGTCCCAGGAAATGAACGACACATCGGGAATGCGAACCAACCGCGGCCGAAGCTGGAGCATCCCGGCTTCGCCCAGCACAACTCCCAATTGATTGCGATCGAGGTAGTTTCCGAGCAACCGGATCAGAATACACGCCAGCAACGACTCTTTGGCTCCCATGATTTTCTCCACCAACACGCCGTCGATCAGTTCACAGAGTCGATCTTCCTGAGCCTCGATCCGCACGACATCTTTTTCAGTCGCTCGGCCGGGAGCCGGTCGCAGGCGGATGCGCTTGGGGCTGATGTCCCCCAAATCGTGCAGGAGATCAGCAATCGTCGGTGGTTCGGCGAACGTCGCGGGCATGAGTGAACCTCACGGTGAGTTGGATGACGCGGCGGATTCTATCGGACACTCAGATCGTTGCCACACGAGAAAACAATCGTGCGTCGTCATCCGTTTGACGGGCAAAGCCGCAATCGCTGAGTGACCAATTCCGACACCGCTGCGCGCTCCAACGGCAAGACGTGATACTCGCCGGAGTGCCACGCCCCGAATTGATCCGAGTAGTTTGGCGAACCGGGATGACCCGATTGGCTCTCGGCATCCACGGCCAGCAAGACATTCGTCGAGAGGTCTGCGATCAGGCGATAGCCGGCTCCGCTGGTCGCCAGCCAATCGGGACCGCTGCCGGTGTTGCAGACCGTGATCATGTCCCCCTTCACCGGCCCTCCGCCGTGATTGAGCAGTTGGGCCAGATCGCCACGAGCGGCCAGCACATGCTTCAGCGGCAACTGATGCAAGCGGCCCCACTGCCAGGTGGTCATGTCCGAACCGAGTCGCTCCATCAGATAGCTCAAGGTCTGTTTGAAGATACGGTGCAGCGCCGGAAGTCGCTGCCCATCGGGGAACCAGCCGTGTGCGTCCTCCGCGAGCAACCGGCAAGCGATCCCCTCCGCTTGCTTCGCCAACAAGTCGGCAGTGACGCCTGAGAATCGAACGTCCGCGACGGCCTTCGACCAGAACGTGAGGAACACATTGAACAACGTCGTCGCGACCGAATCGGCTTCGGTCCATCCGTCCCAGCCTCGCAAGTGTTGCACCGCAGCGAGAATTTGCGGATCGGTGATTTCAGACAGCGCAGCCAACAGCGGCGGCAGACACGTCACGCCGCGCAGTGAGACCGTGTCGTGGTGCATCGCTCGAAAGTCATCGACGGTGAAACCGTGACCGAGTCCGGCTTCAATCATCTGACGAATCCGCACCGCGCGGTAACCGCTGCTCCAAGTCCCATACAGCGGGAACGGATAATCGTCCCCCGCCAGCCGGTTGTTCGCCGAAGCCAGCCAACCGCGCGGTGGATCAATGGCGTGTGGCATCGCTTCGAAGGGCAACAATCCCAGCCATTGTTGATCGGGTTCCCAACCGGCGCGATAGCCGCGTTCGAAAGTCTTGCGTTGCGGAATGCGTCCCGCGCAATGCACGGCGATCTGGCCTGCGACATCGGCGATGACGAGATTGAATGTCGGCACATGCCACGGCCGCAGCGCTTCGCGGAACTCGGCGACGGACGACGCGCGGTCCATGCCCAACAGAGCTGTCAGCCAACCCCCTTGAGTCGCGCCGAGCCATTTCAGTGTGACGGGACCGGTTTGATTTCCCGGCGGCGGCAAGATCTCGTCAACGACGGGACCGTTGCGCGAGAACCGAATCGTCCGTGAGATCGGCTCGGCCCCTTTCACGAGAATGGTCTCGACCACTTCGCGAGCCGGCTCCCAACGGCCATCGAACTGGAAACAATTCGGATGCGCGGGATCGGTTCGCTCTTGAAACAGATCGCGCAGCGAGCAGATGTTGTTGGTGATGCCCCAGGCGACACGCTCATTGCGGCCAAACATGATCGCGGGCATCCCGACATAGCCCATGCCCGCCACATTGAAGCCGCCGCCGCAGAGATGCGCTTCGTACCAACAGGAGACCGCTTCGATCGCGATATGCGGATCGCTGGCGACCATCGGCATCCCCGAACGGCAGTGCTGTCCCGCGACGACCCAATTGTTGCTGCCGGTCCGTTCGGGATCGCCGGTCGCTTGGCCGACATCCTCCAGCGGACGTTGTCCGAGTTCACTTCGCCGATCGCGATAAGACTCCGGCGGAACGACCGCTTCTTCGTCCGCTTCGCCCAGCAAGAATTCGCGGTACAGCGGCCCATCGCCGAGCACTCGCTTGGCCAACTCCGGCATGACGATCACTGGAAAGCGACCGGTCAGATACCAACGGAACTCGCTCTCGATCGCCAGGCTGTCGATCGGCGACCACGGCTCCGGACGATAGTCGAGCAAGTCGAACTCGATCGGCAGTTGCTCGCCGCTTTGTGCGATCAACGCATTGACGCCGTCGGCGAACGCTTGCAACACGTCGCGCGTCTCACTCGGCAGACGTGACCATTCCGCTTGAGCGATGCGGTTCAGCCCGACCGTCCGAGCCGCCAAGTCCAGCGGCACACCGTCCGGCCCCAGTACCTCTGCCAATCGGCCGAGTCCTTTTCGACGCAGGTAATCCAACTGGAACAGCCGATCCTGCGCCATCGCGAAACCATATCCGAACCACAAGTCGCGAGCCGACTCCGCGAAGATGTGCGGAATGCCCCAGCGATCCCGTTCGATCGACACGGCTGCATGGACTCCCGCAACGACTTGCCCATCACAGCGCGGAGCACGACTTTCCGCTTCGCGTTTCCAACGCTCATCGAATTCGCCTCGCGTCCAACCGGCCGCTTGGCAGACGGAGTCAATCGCTTCACCCGCACCGAGTCGCCGCAACACATTTCGCTCAAGAAAAGACATCGCGCAGTTTCCTTTCATCGTTGGCGAGCGGGGCGGCGTCAGCCCCCCGGTCCGTTCATGACCTGCCGAACCGGGGGGCTGACGCCGCCCCGCTCGCCTGACAGATTCAACGATTCATAGCCATGCTTGGAAGTTTCGTGAAGCGCTCGCCCTCGCTGACGCTTCGGGTTAGTGTTCGACCGCCAAATCTCTTCGTCACGCACTTTCAATTTCGATCATGTCACCGTTCATCACCGACCGCCGTCATTCCTCTGCCCCCATTCCTCTGGCAAAGTGTTTCTGCCAGAGGAATGTGGCCAGAGGAATGATTTGGCTCATGGTGTTGACCGCAGTTGCGTCGCCGCTGCGAGCCGATGACGCAACCGCGCGGTTTTACGAGCAGCTTCGACAGCGGCAGCTCTTCGGCTTGGTCGAGTCGGACGGCTTGCGGCGTCTCGAAGCGAAATCGCTGGGCGACCGTGAGCGCGGCGATTTGGTGTTGGAACTTTCGCGAACATACACAGCGCATGCGTGGCATACCGGCGGCTCCGAGCAAGCAGACCTGTGGCACCGTGCCGCGCGAGTCATCGTCGAGTACCTGGATCGCACGAAGTCACCGGCACGTCAGGAATTGTTTGAGACACAATTGGCGTTGATCGACCTCAGCCGAGCGGAATGGGCGCTCGCGCAGACGGAGTTGCGGCCGGAGGATCGCGAGTTGCGTCAGCAAGGACGGACGGCGATTGACGCCGCGTTGGAACGACTCGCTCCGCTAGAGAAGTCGATCGGCCAACAAGTTCGTCAGAGCTCGACGGACGGAGTGGCGGGAAGCCGGCCGACCTCGAAAGACTCCGCGGACAAACTCTCTCTGTACGAGCGACGTGCGTTGTGGATGCAGCTTCGCTTTCGACTTGGACTCGCGCGGCTGACGCAAGCGCGACTCGCGACCGACAACGCGGATCGCGCAGCCGCGCTGGTTGCAGCGGATGAAAGCCTGCTGCCGCTCGCGACCGCGTCGAATAGCGACCGTTTGACGGGCGAAAGCCAACTCGTGCTGGCCGAAGTCACTCGCCTGCGTGGCGATCTCGACCGCGCGGCGAAACTGCTGGCGGCGTTTGAGAAGTCCATTGCCGAGGACACGTCGCTCGAAATGCGAGAGCGATTCGTCATCGAACGTTTGCGCGGGATGCTCGCCAAGCGGCAGGTCACCGAGGCGGCGACTTGGCTGATCGAGCAACGTCACACCGGCGTTTTGAAATCGAGCACAGCGAATCCGATTGTCATGTCGCCCGAACTGGCCTATTGGCAAATCGCGGTCGAGCTTTCCGTGTGGCGAGCCACCGTTGAGCGTGGTGATACCAAGCTGACAGGCGAGTTGTGGGATCGCGTCTCGGCCGAAGTCGCACGGCTGGAACAGAACGACCCCGGCTATTGGGCGGCGCGAGCGCAGCTCGACTGGCAGCGAGAACGGGACGTGCGAGAATACGGTCGCGAACTCGCGAGCCTTGTGCTTCAGGCACGTTCTTCGTTTTCTTCCGGTCAGACCGACGTGGCGATCCCGCGCTATGACGAGGCACTCGCGGCGGCGCGAAAAAGACCGCCGGACGCCGCGACGTCAAACTTGCTGCGGGAACTGGCCGACACGCGGGGGTCGCTGCTGTTCCAAGCCAAACGCTTCGACGAAGCGGCCGCCGCGTTTCGCGAACTGGCCGAAGCGCCGCGACACGAACGCTCGGCCGCGACCCATTTGCTCTGGGCGTTTTGCCTCGGCAAGCAGTTCGAGAAAGAGCCGACTGACGATCGCCGCGCTCTGTTCCTCGACACGCTGCGCCAATTGCGCGAACGGTACGCCGATCAGCCGGAGTCGGCCGAAGCGGCGTGGCTGCTCGGCCAAATGCACGAGCGGCAACAGCATTTTCTCGAAGCCATCGAGTTGTTCGCGTCGATCCCGGCGACGCACGCACGCTACGACGAAGCGTGGGCCGCGATCGCTCGCAGTCACGAACGACAGGTGGCGTGGTTGCGTGCTGAGAATAAACCGACGGCGGATGCGGAATCGGCTGCGACCAGACAATTGTTGCCGGCAGTAGAACTGCGAATTTCAAATCTCAAATCTCAAATCTCAAATCCTCAAGCGGAACTGCTCGTGCGGTTCGCGCGGCTTTTGTTGGAGCGGCAGCCAGCGGACTACAAATCGGCGGATCAATGGCTAGAAGCAGTCCTCTCGCAATCGAAAGACCGCGATTGGCTGAAAGCGGCGGAACAACTGCGCGTCGTCTCGCTCGCGGGGCAACGGCGGATCGACGAAGCGGAGAAGCTGATCGGAGCGTTCGAAGAATCGGGACCGGATGAATTGCTCACGCTGTTGGACGGTCTCGCAGCGGTCGCCGCGCACTGCGACATGGGGACGCAGCGGCTGGTGGCCGAACTGCAATTGCGAGCGTCGCAGACTCTTGCCGAATCTCCGAAGAAACTGACGGACGCTCAACGATTGCGTTTGTGGCGAGCTCGCGCGGAAGCGTTCTCCGCCACGGGACAGCCGACGAAAGCGGTCGCCGTCTACGAACAACTCGTTGAGAAATCGCCGCGCGACGCGAAGCTGCTCCGCACGGCCGCTGAGTTGTGCGAGTCGCTCAGTTCCACCACCGGTGACCAACACGCGAAAACCTATTGGCGGCGATTGGAAGGCGTCCTTAAGGCGGGCAGTCCTGAGTGGCTCGACGCGCGCTGGCATGTCATCCGCAACTGCCAACGACTCGGCGACAAGTCCGAAGCCGACAAACTGCTGAAGGTCACGAAGTTGCTGTACCCGGAACTCGGAAGCCAAGCCATGCGAGCCAGGTTTGAGGAACTCGATCACTAACGAGGTTTTGCCTCGGAGCGTGAGAGCGATGGCGGTGTCTTCTGGATGGCGGATCTGAGAGTGATTCGCGGAGACTTCGCAGGAACTTCGCACACGGATGCGAGGGGTACACACGGATGAAAACAGCGATCACGGATCAACGAATCGTTTGGCTCGCGTCCATCCGTGTGTGCCCCTCGCATCCGTGTGCGAAGCGAGTCGTATCAATTTCACCACACCGCCACGATCACACCGCCGCGCCAGTGAAGAGCGATTCAATCACGTCACCGCGGTTCAACCGGACGGGACGACCGAGCCGATCGCGGACTTCGTTGTCCGGTTCAATGCCCAGCACATGATAAACGGTCGCGCCGACATCGTTGGGCGAGAAGGCGCGAGTGACCGGATACGCGCCGATGTCGTCCGAGCGGCCGATGACTTGGCCGGGACGCACGCCGGCTCCCGCGAAGAGTGCGAAGAAGCATGGTCCCCAATGATCACGGCCACTTTGCGCGTTCATCTTTGGCGTGCGACCGAACTCACCGAGCATCATCACCAGCGTGTCATCGAGTCGCCCCGACGCCTGCAGATCATCGAGCAATGCAGACACGCCCTGATCCACCGGCGGCAGCAATTGATTCTTCAATGTCGGGAAAATGTTGCCGTGGTTGTCCCACGTTTGAACGCGGCCGATGTTTGTCTGCACGACACGCACGCCGGACTCGATCAACCGTCGCGCCAACAACAAGGACTGGCCAGTCGTCGTGCGGCCGTAACGATCGCGCACTGCGTCTGTCTCACGATTCAATTGAAACGCCTCGGCCAATCGGCTGGAGGTCAGCAGCGAGAAAGCCAATTCCTGATCGTTCTGCAATCTCAGCGATTGAGCGGCCTCGCCCAGCAGGATTTGTTGTCTGTTGACCTCGCTCAGCAGCGAATGCCTCTGGCCGAGTCGGCTGACATCCAGGCCCGGCGACAACGACAACGCATCGACACGGAAGTCGGGCTTGTTCGGGTCAGCGGTGATCTGCCAGGGATCGGAATTCGGCCCTAAGAATCCGGCGTGCTGTCCCGGCCAAGTCAGCGGACCTTCCCGCAAAAACGTCGGCAGGTTGATGCCGCACGGGATGCCGGTGTTCTGTGGCTGCAGAAACTGCAACGCCGCCGCGTAGCTCGGCCAGTCATCGCGCGAGGCGACCTTGTCAAAGAAGCCGCCCGGCTGTTTCTCGCCAGTCAGCACATGATGCGTGGACATCAAATGGTTGTTGTCCCCATGCGACAGCGAGCGAATCACCGCGTACCGATGAGCACGCTCGGCCAACTTCGGCAGGTGCTCGCAAATCTGATAGCCAGGGATTGAAGTCGCGATTTGTTTGAACTCACCCCGAATCTCTGCCGGAGCATCGGGCTTCATGTCAAACGTGTCGTGGTGACTAGCAGCTCCGGTCAAAAACACGATCACGAGAGACTTCGGAGTTCGCGTGGCCGCGACAGCTCGTTGGCCGGCAACCTGAGAGAGCCCGACTCCCAGCAGCCCCGAGTACCCGACTTGCAGTAGCTCGCGCCGCGACACGCCGGTGTTGTGCTGGTGGGGCAGTGGTCGCTCGGCCTTCGTCATCGTTGTCGTCTCCAGATCGCACATGGGTCGCCGAAGAGAATAACACCGATCTGCCGCATTGGAAAACGCGAACTGCTGGAGCGATCCCGAAAGCGGCCGCCTCGTAGCTCAGGCGGCTCGCCTGAGTCGCGTCGCCTTTGGCGACGGAGATGCAGGCGAGCCGCCTGCACTACGAACTGCGCAGGCCGGCGCATCGAAGATCGTCCCGTTGCCATGTAGGATGCCTCGCCTTCGGCGGACCATCCACCTTTTTTGGAGACCACATTCGATGAGAATCGCTCAACTCACCACCATCGTCCGAGTGCTGGCTGTTATCGGCTTGCTATCGAGTCCGCTCAGCGCTGCCGAGAAGCTCAGCCTCAGCAGCCTCTTCACAGACCACGCGGTCTTGCAGCGTGACATCGCGGTTCCCGTTTGGGGCAAGGCCGAACCGGGATCGAAGCTCGTCGTTCAATTCGCGGGACAAGAGAAGCCGGCTACTGCGGACAAGGACGGCAAGTGGTCGGTGAAGCTCGACCCATTGGCCGCTTCGGCCGAGGGGCGTGCATTGACCGTGAAAGCGGTGGAGGGGAATGAAGCGGTCGCTCGGCAAGACGTGCTTGTCGGCGAGGTTTGGGTATGCAGCGGCCAATCGAATATGGGGTGGACGCTCAAGCAATCAACCGGCGGCGATGAAGCGATCGCAGCCGCGGGTGATGCGCAGTTGCGGTTATTCAACGCGGGTGCTCGCGCGGTTGATGACTCGCAAGATTCGATTGGTGGAACATGGGCGGTCGATTCCTCGCAGAGCGCGACGAACTTTTCCGGCGTCGCGTATTTCTTTGGCAAAGAACTGCGGAAGTCGCAGGGAGTGCCGGTTGGGCTCATCAAGTCGGCGGTTGGCGGAACGGTCTGCGAAGCCTGGACTCCGAAAGCGGACCTCGAAACCAATCCGACGTTGAAGCCGTTGCTCGATCAGCAAGCCAAGCAATTGGCCGGGTATCCCAACGTGCTCGAAGACTACAAGCAGCGCGAACCGGGATTGCTGAAGCAGTACGAAGAAGCCGTCGCGAAAGCAAAAGCCGACAAGAAGCCGGAACCTCGAAAACCTGGCCCTCCACAAAGTCCCGCCGTCAGCGCCAATCGCCCGTTCGGGCTCTACAACGGTTCGATCGCGCCGCTGGTTCCGTATGCCATTCGCGGAGCCATCTGGTATCAGGGGGAATCGAATTCGGGACGTGGTCGCGAATATCAAACGCTCTTCCCCGCGATGATCACCGGCTGGCGAAAAGTTTGGGGCCAAGGAGATTTCCCATTCTTGTTTGTGCAGATCGCGCCGCACGGCAACATGTCGCCAGAGATTCGCGAAGCTCAGCGGCTGACGGTTCAGACAACGCAGAACACCGCGATGGCCGTGACGCTGGATGTCGGTCATCCGTCCGACATTCATCCGCAAGACAAGCAGCCCGTCGGAGCACGACTCGCGCTCGCCGCGCGAGCACTCGCGCATGGTGAGAAAATCGAATACTCCGGCCCGGCCTATGACGCGCTGAGCGTCAGCGGCAACAAAGCCACGCTCAGCTTTAAGCATGTAGGCGGTGGACTGGTCGCCAAAGACGGAGCACTCAAGGGCTTCACGATCGCTGGTTCCGACGGCAAGTTCGTCGAAGCGAAGGCGACAATCGAAGGAGATACGATCGTTGTCGCCAGCGCCGACGTGAGCGCTCCGACCGCAGTCCGTTACGGTTGGACGAACGTGCCGGAAGCGAGCCTCTGGAACAAAGCCGGATTGCCCGCCTCACCATTCCAAACCGATGGAGCATTCACGCTCGAATCGGGCTTCGAGATGCTGCTCAACGGCACCGACCTGACCGGCTGGCACTACGCCAACGGCCCCGAGTTCAAAGGCATGCAACACGCCAGCGACGGCCGCTACACCGCTCGTGACGGTCGCATCGTTGTGAATCCCGGCAAAGGTCTCGCACAGTTGTGGACCACGCGCGAGTTCCCTCACAACTTCCATCTGAAGCTGGAGTTCCGCGCCGGAGTGAACGCCGACAGCGGCATCTTCCTCCGCAAGCCGCAGCTTCAATGCCGAGACTACCTGGTCGCCGGCCCGTACAAGGAACTGACGAAGTACAAGCCACAAGACTGGAACGAAGTCGAAGTCATCGTCAAAGGCGGAGCCGCCACCTGCACCTGCAACGGCGAAGAGTTGAAGTTCCCGAATGAGTTGCCACCGACTGGCCCCATCGGCCTCGAAGCCGACCGCGGCCAAATGGAATACCGCCGTATCCGCATCAAAGAGTTGAAGTGAGAGCCAAGGGGTCGCGTTGGCCGGTGTGACCGCTTGATCGAGCTTCTTGAACAGATACGAGTTTTGGACGGAACGAAGCGAAAACCTTTGAAGTCGATTACGCATTCATGAAGAATTACGAAGCTGACTTGAAGCCCCGAAGCACCGCAACGCAAAACAATGACGTAACCGCATGACGGGGTCGGGAGTCTTTTTCAGGCCGCCCTGATGGTTCTCGATTAGATTAAGCGAGTGACGGGCGGCCTGAAAAAGACTCCCGACCCCTTGGCGATGGAGCTGCACAATGCCTCGACGTAATCGGTTCGCGACGGGTGGCTACGTCTTTCATGTGCTCAACCGAGCCGTCGGACGCGGGACGCTGTTTGAAACGGATGGCGATTACGAAGCGTTCCTTCGGACGCTCGAAGAGGCGAGGCAGCAGGTGCCGATGCGGCTGTTGGCGTATTGCGTCATGCCCAATCACTGGCACTTGGTCTTGTGGCCTCGTGGGGATGATGACCTCTCAAGTTACATGCACTGGCTGACCGTCACTCACACGCAGCGTTGGCACAAGTTTCATGAGACCAGCGGAACCGGGCCGCTGTACCAAGGCCGGTTCAAATCGTTTCCCGTCGAGACCGACGAGCACTTTTACCGCCTGGTCCGTTATGTCGAGCGAAACGGGCTGCGGGCAAAGCTCGCTTCCCGTGCGGAGCGCTGGCGGTGGTGCAGTCTGTGGCAATACGCCAATCAAAGCTGGCCCGTCTCATTGGATGCCTGGCCGATTCCACGCTCGCCCTTGTGGATGGACTTCGTCAACGGGATTGAGTCGGAAGCCGAGTTGCTGTCGCTGCGGAATAGCGTGAAGCGTGGGAGTCCATTTGGTTCGGTCGCATGGCAGCGGCAGACGGCTTCGTCATTGGGATTGGAAGCGACGATGCGGCCACTTGGGCGGCCGAAGAGTTCGTGAGTGGCGGTTGTGAGCGACGGCATGCGTGACGGGGTCGGGAGTCTTTTTCTGGCCGCCGTTATGTCGCTCGATGAATATGATCTGAGACGAGGCGGCCAGAAAAAGACTCCCGACCCCTTAGCCGCGGCGTCTTCCGAAGGATGGACGATTGAGGATCAGATTCAGCACGAACGCCTGCTTGAGTCCGGCGGGGTCGCGCATCAGTCTGGCCACTTCGGTCACCGTGAACTTGGCACGGGCAGCGGTGGCCGAGGCTGCGGTTGGGGCATCGGCGGCGGTAAACGAACCCAAGTCCTTCTGAACTTTTTCGGCAACGCCGTGGGCCAAATGGTTCTGAGCTTGTTGCAAGACGCGGCCTTCTTGCATGTGCTCGGCCAGGTGCTGGCGCACACCGGATCCCAACGATGCTGAGCCCGGTCCTTTGCGTTCCGAGATTCGTCCACCCGGCCGAGCGCCACCGATGACGGCCGCGGACTCCGGACTCGCAGCCGGCCGCTTCGGGCGATTCTTACCTTTCGAGCGAGGTTTGGTCGGGCCCTCTTCGACGACGAGGACTTCCAACTCGTCGGCTTGGCCCTCCTTCTGCCCCATGACGTTCTTGAGGAAGCGATTGATCTCGGCTTGCAGATCTTTGTCGCCTCGCTTACCCCCGGCCGCTTGCGGCTGCACGCCGCCACCGACCGGTTTTTGGTTGCCGTTGAACACGTTCCACAACCAACTGACGAACGCGATCACCACAAACATGATCGAGAGCCACGACTCGCCTGCCGCCAGAATGGGAATGAGAGGGAACATGACGATCGGCCTTTCGACGTAGCACAGGCGGCTCGCCTGTGATTCTTGTCCGACTTGTTTGGCAAGTAGCCGCACTCGCCAGAGTGCGGGTTGCCCGCGTTCTGGCGAACGCGGCTACTTGGTGGCCGGCTCTCCGCCGGCAATCGAGTCTCGCATCTTGGTATCGGCTTGAACGTTTCGCAGTTCGTAGTAATCCACGAGGCACAACTTGCCTTCAGCCAAAGCTTGCGCGATCGCCAACGGAATCGCCGCTTCGGCCATCACGACTTTCGCACGGTTTTCTTGGATGAGAGCGACCATTTCCTGTTCTTCGGCCGTATAGGCGGCGCGTTGTTCTTCCGCCTTGGCCTGAGCGACTCGAACCTGAGCTTCCGCTTGATCGGCCTGCAACCGGGCACCAATGTTTTCGCCGACGTCCACATCTGCAATGTCGATCGAGACGATCTCGAACGCGGTCTGAGCTTCCAGCCCTTCGCTCAGCACCGTCCGCGAGATCGAATCGGGATTGGCCAAGACCGTCTTGTACGATGCGGTCGAGCCGATCGCCTGCACAATGCCTTGCCCCACGCGAGCGATGACGGTTTCTTCCGTCGCACCGCCGACCAACTGCTTGATGTTGGTGCGGACGGTGACGCGGGCACGCACCTTCAACTCGATGCCATCTTTGGCGACGGCGCTCAAGGTGGCACCGCGCTTGGGGTCCGGGCAGTCGATCACTTTCGGATAAACGCTCGTGCGGATGGCGTCGAGTAGATCGCGGCCGGCCAAATCAATCGCCGCCGCGGTTTGCCAATCCAGGTCGGCCAGGCCGGCTCGATGCGCCGCGATCAACGCGCGAATGACGTTCGGCACGTTGCCGCCAGCCAGATAATGAGCCTCCAAATCTTTCGTACGAATCGGAAACGACCGCGTCAGCCCCGCCTGCACGGCCATGATTTTGCAGCGAACAATGATCGAAGGGCTAACCTTCCGCAGCGACATCATCAGCAGGCTCGGCAGCGAGATGTTGGCTCGCGTCGTCACGCACTGAATCCACAGGCTGAAATAACGGGCGAAGACCAGCATGAAGATCAGCGCGAAAAACGCGACCAGCACGAACACGCCCAGCAGCATCGCGTTGGAATTGTCAGCCAGCAGAGACAGGCGATTGAGCATGATGTCTTTCAAAGTAGGTCAGCCTTTCCAGGCTGACTGAGTGGCGATCGGTATGGTTGGCCGCAGAGGGGGCAGGCTGGAAAGCCTGACCTACGTGTTGCGGCCGGTTTAGCTCTGGCCGAATTCATCGTCAAGCGGCGTGCGTTCGTGTTCCGCCAGAGGTTCTGAGGTGAGTGACGGATCCGGGGCGGAACTTTCACGCACTTGCCGCACGACCAAACGGTTTCCTTTCTGAGCCAGCACTCGCACCGGCGTATCGGTCAGGATGAGCATTCCTTCGCTCTCGGCGTGCATCCGCTCTCCTTCGACCAGCACCATTCCGCTGGGACTCAGCCGAGTCAGTGTCGTCCCCGTTTTCCCGATGAGCCGCGACAGCCGCTCGGTTTCCGCGACGAATGGTTGCATCTCGTCCAAGCTGGGAGGATTCATCAGCCGCCGACCGTACTCGGTGCGCGGGAAGGCATAGAACGCTCCGCCCAACACCGAGGGAAACAACACGACCAAGGCCGCGATGTAAATCAAAAACAGCGTCAGTTCACCCGACCTGCCCCAGGCTTGCCACGCGCTCCACACGGAGATCACGAAGACAATCCCCGCCGCCGCCATGATGACTCCGCCGGAGGGGATAAACACTTCGGCCACCAACAGCGTCAGCCCCAAGGCCAACGTCAGCACCGCCATCGTCGCGTAACTATCCATGACTCGCCGCACCCTTCGCGAGAACTCCACAGGGAATCGCGCCGCAGTGTACCGGGCCGAGATGGTCAGACAACTAGGGTGGGTCGAGTCATCGAGACCCACCACGAGCGACACCGATCTTGGTGGGTCTCGAT
>CAMDPX010000116.1 GCA_945905295.1 Planctomyces sp. SH-PL62
GATCACAAGCTGAAGCTCTCCCCGTTCCTCGTCCGTCAATCGAACTACATATTTCTTGTGCATAGACCACCTCCTTGTGGTACACGCAGAGTCGTCGAATTCTCGATAAACTCCAACCCGAAGTTTTAGTCGTGACGCGGCACTAGTGACCTTCATCGCAAGTTTCCTAGACAACGAGGTGATCCCCTCGCTCATTTTGTGGAAATCACCCAACTTCATATTTGTGATTGATGGCGGGCATCGCCTTAGCGCCCTTCGGTCATGGATGGAGGACGACTACGGAGACCGGGCCATCTCGCAAGTGTTTTACAATGGAGAGATTTCTGAAGAGCAAAAGAAAATCGCCAAACGTACGCGCAAAATAATCGAATCCAAAATCGGCAGATTCAGCACGCTGAGAGACCTCGTAGGCACAAAAACGGGCACTGACGAACAGACCCGTCGAGCAAATATGCTCGTCACTCGCGCTGTTCAAGTGCAGTGGATTCAAGGCAGTGCATCGGTTGCCGAAACGTCGTTTTTCAAGATTAACTCTCAAGGGACGCCCCTGGACGAAGTCGAGGAAATGTTGATCAGGAATCGCCGTAAGCCAATCGCTATAAGCGCGCGGGCGATCCTGAGGGCGGGTGCCGGGCATAAGTACTGGTCAGCGTTTTCCGCTGAGAATCAGGCAGAGTTGGAGGAGTTGGCTTCCAAGTTCTATCAATTGATGTTCGAGCCAGAAGTAGAAGAGCCGCTCAAGACCCTTGAAGTCTCTCTCGGTGGCTCAGTGTCCCCAGTAAACGCCCTCGCGCTTCTAATTGAGTTTCTGACTATCGCCGGTACGCGAGCGGCGGAGTACAAGGGCGTGGCAGACTATGCCGATGACGATTCGGGCGCAGCAACTGTCGCCGTGCTGAAGAATTCGCTTGAGATTGTGAAGTACATAACCGGGAACGAGGGGTGCAGTCTTGGGCTGCACCCGGCCGTTTATTTCTACAACGAAAAAGGGAAGTACAGCCGGTTTCTATTCCTGGGCATGACGTTGTTGCTGAATGAAAAGGTGAGGAATAACGACCGCAAATTCTTCAAGAAGTTCACGACGCAACGTGAGAAGATTGAAGCGTTTATTATCGAGAACAAGTCGCTAATCGGGATTCTGTTGCAGAACATGAGCAAGACGAATCGCGTCCCCAAAATGCGAGACTTGCTGATGTTCTTGGTGTCAGAATTCGAGACCGGCACTGCGGTAACCGTCGAGTCGATGATTCAGCATCTTGGGTTGCGTGGTCGCATCATTGATGTTGTCGCAACACAATCGTCACCGCAGTTCTCGGACGATACAAAATCCATCGTATTCGTGCGCAACGCAATTAAATCGGCTCTGATTTGCCCGATTTGTCGCGGAAAACTCGATCCCAAAAAGTCTGTTTCATACGATCACAGGAAGCCGGTTCGAGATGGCGGTACTGGCGATCCAGAGAATGCAGATTTGGTGCATCCATACTGCAACACCGGCATCAAAAATTAGCGTCACGCGAGAAGGACGGGCCGCGAATCGGACACAAGCGACCGACGCCAGCGATGCAAGCCGGCCTCACCGACCAGCTGTGGACATTCGAGGATTTGTACAACGCGGTGATGGCGTAGACCGGAAATGAAAGAAGCCCCGATGCGAGTCGGGGCTTTCTTCTTACCATGTGACACTTTCGAATTAGGACACTACCCAACCGCGGATGTGCGCACAAATCCTGGCAACGACTGCCCCATCTTAGTTGCCTGAATTCGTTGTCACACCCGGAGGCACTGCCTGCGGTCTTCGCCGGTCAGCGCTTCACGGCTCCAAAGGCGGCGTAGCACGCATGCTTGTGCAAGACTTCGACCTCGCTGAATCCGACCTCACGCAGCAAGTCCAGTTGATACGCGACCGATCTCGGCGTGTCTTCTTCGAGAATGCGGGCGAACATTTCGTCCCGAAATGCTTCGCTCTCCAGCGCCGTGAGGTACTCGCCGTATCGCCGCCAATGGATCGCCTGCACTTCCGGGAGTGGACTTTCGACGATGTCAAAAATCCAAAAAGATCCGCCGGGCTTCACCGCATCGAAAAGCTTTTGAAAGACCGACCGCCATTCCGATTCCGCTCGCAAATGGTGCAATACTGCGGAGGCGACAATGATGTCGAACCGCTGCTGCCCAAGATCGAGCTCACGGATGTCTGATTGAATCACCGTCACTGGGCCAACGGCTTTGGGCTGCACTCTTTGCAGGGCACAGTCGAGCATCGCCTGGCTCAGATCGACCAACGTGATGTTGAGGTGCGGCATTCGTTCCAACAACTTCAGCGTGTAGTTGCCCCCTCCGCAGCCGACATCGAGCATGCTCTGTGCATGAGGCGTCGTTACCGCGGCCGCCTCTGCTACGAGGCTCATCGACAGCGGCGAATCCACGACGGCGGCTTGGCCCGTTTCGAGGTTCGCATAGCGGACAACTTCGGCGTCGAAACGCTGACGGATTTCTTCAACAGTCGATTTGTGTTGGCTCATGTTGTGTCTTTGATGACCGAAAGGAAGGGGTCGGGAGTCTTTTTCAGGTCGGCGTTGCGGCCTCGACGTCTTCTCGCGATTCGACATCCTAAGGCCATTCGTCCGAGCTGAAAAAGACTCCCGACCCCTTAACTCAATCTTCCAATTGTTTCTGGCTCGTATCGGGAGCCAGCCAGATGATGATCATCCCGAGTGCAAAGCAGAGGCTGGTGGCTCGGCCGATCTTGGCGTAGTCGCCGCCGAAGTAGGCCGTCACCAGGCTCGTGGCGAAGAGAGTCACTGCGGTCAGCACGCGACCGAAATTGAAGCTCACCCCTGCGCCGGTGGAGCGGACTCGCGTCGGAAACATTTCCGGCAAGCAGAGAGGCAACCAGCCGAAATAGATTCCGCTGAAGAATCCGACCGCTCCCACGCCACACAGGAACATCGTGCGATCGGCGGGGGACAGAAACCAGAACGTGTACTGAGCACAGACCAAACAGAGCAGGCTGGTCAGAAAATACGTGCGGCGGCGTCCGAGTTGGCTGGCGATCCAGCCTCCCAACAAACTGCCGATGATTCCCGCGAACGACCGAGCTTGTTGCACGTTCGCCGGCAATTCTTTGTCGGGCGGACTGAGCGACTCGCCGACTTCGCCCGCCCACGGGACCATCCAGTTCGCGCTCCCCCAGCCACCGAACAGCGGGATCGTCGCCAAGGCGATCCCCACCAGCGTGACCCTCAGCAACGGCGAACGAAAAATCACGCTCATCGCTGGAGCCGCCGGTTGATCTGCGGAGCCCGTCTCGCGACGAGTCGCCAGCCAGCGCGGTGACTCCGGGACGAACAGCAACGCGAAGACTCCCAAGACGAACGGGACCGCGCCGATGACCGGCAACCAGCGCCACGCCAGGAACGAACCATCGACGCCGACATGCCAACCGCTCGGCAAGTATTCGCTGGAGAATGACGTCCACAGCGGCCACGCCGCGACCAGCGAGATCTTGGCCCTCAACGTCGAGACCAAAAAGATGCCGATGTTCGCCGACGTCCCGATCACTCCCGCCGCCGCCGGCCGAGACAGACTAGACCACGCCTCCGAAACCAACGCCACGCCGTTGGGCCACATGCCGCCGACGCCGGTGCAGGCCAGATACCACAGCACCAACAACTGCCACGGCGCTTGCGACATCGACGCCGCTCCCGCCATCACCGAGTACGTGAGGATGCTCCACGCCATCGCCTTCGAGCGGCCGAAGCGATCTCCCAGCCGACCGAAGATCAGACCGCCGCTGGCCGCGCCGAACAGAAACGCGCAGGTCAACCACGCGAACCAACTCGTGACGAGCGACTTCATCCCCTCCCATTCCACCTTCTCGGCCGGTGTCATCGTGGGACTGGCCGAGCTCTTCTTCGGCACCTGTTTGATCAGTTGTTGATACCGAGCAACATCCAACTCCCCGGTCCGTCCGAGCAAATCCACCGCCGCCGGCTGCATCGCCAGCGACGAGATCGACAAATGAAATCCCGCGCAAAACCAGCCCAGAAACGCGCAGACCAAAATCAGATATCGGCCAGACAGCGACAACGCGGGAGAAGCAGAATTATTCATGAGGTTCATCATCCTCCGGCCGAAAGCCGTGAGCCGATCGCCGTCAGCCGTGACACCGTTTTTGATCCGATTCAAAAACGGTATCGCGGCTGACGGCTTTCGGCGAACGGCCATCAGCCGAACAGGTCGTCATTCACCGAGTGCTTGACGCAGTTCTGCGACTTCATTTTTCAATGTGCGGCTGAACGTCGCGAGATCGGAGCTGTGCATCACGAGATTCCCGCCGGCCTTCGACCAAGTGATTTCCTGTTCGAGCCCCAGCCAGAAATGGATGCCGGCTCCGACGCCGTGCTCGCGAGCAATGCGGAAGATCTTCCGCACCGCCTCGTCGAAGCGAGGGTGATCGTATTGCTCCGGGATGCCCAGATTGCACGACAGGTCATGCGGGCCGATGAGCACCGAATCCAATCCCGGCACCGAACAAATCTCGTGCAGGTTCTCCATCGCGGGGATGCTCTCGATGTTGGCGATCAGGATCTTGTCGCCGTTTCGTTTTTCGAGGTAATCGCGCAGTTCCGGCTCCAGTGTGTTGGGATCGCGCAGAGCTTCTTGCAATCGGCGGCCCTTGAGCGGGCGATACTTCACCGCTCCGACCAAGCCGCGGACTTGCTCGGCGGTCTCGACATACGGCCCGATGATCCCACCCGCTCCGGCATCGAGCGCCTTGCACGCCTCGAACGGATCGTTGCAGGGAATCCGGACGACGGGAGGCAAGCCGGACGCCTGATACGTCTGGCAAATCCACGACAGCGTTTCGCGGCCGATGGGAGTGTGCTCGGTATCGACGAAGACGAAGTCGATCCCCGCTTGCTTCACTAAGTTCGGCCACAGCGGCGAGGTCGAAACCATCGCCGACGAATAAACACGCTTGCCTGAATGCAGTGTCTGAATGATTTCGCGTCCGTTCATGGAGCCTCCCGTAGGTCAGCCTTTCCAGGCTGACCCGAATGGTGTTCGACGTTGTTTGTTAATTCGGGTCAGGCTGGAAAGCCTGACCTACTTCACTTCGACTGACTTTCCCGTGCGGCACGATTCGAGTGCCGCTTCGACGGTCGCATAGATCGCCCGGCTGGCTCGAACGTCGAGGATCGTGTCGCCGTCGGTGTCGATGGCGTTCGCGAAATTCTCAGCCAACAAGAAATCGTTATCACCGGCAACACGCCGCTGACGAAACTCCTTCGTCGGCTGCCCACGATAATAAACCCCCACATCAGGCCGCGCCTCACTCACGACCAGCGCTCCTTCGCTGCCGAGCACATGCAGTTTGATCTCGCCGCCACTGGGATGACTCGCCGCGCCGATGCGGCCAATTGCCAACGAGGCGATCAAGCCGCTGTCCATTTCGAGCGTGACGCTCGCTAAATCCTCGACTCCGTTGTCGGCATTGAGCTGATGAAAGTGCGACGCCGATCTCGCGAAGACACGCCGCACTTCTCCCCCCGTCAGAAACCGCAGATAGCCGAGCGGATAGATCCCTTCGATCGCCAATTCGCCCATCGGATCGTGACCGATGCCGCCATCAGAACCATCGACATGCGCAGCAATCAGCGCCGCCTGCCAATCGAGCGGCGGATATCCCTGCGACCGACTCCCCTTCGGAGGCCCAGCATCCTTCGCGAAATAGAAATCCAAATGCACCGCATACGGCTGCCCGATCGCTCCCGCCGCGATTTGTTCTTGCGCATGAACGACCGCTGGAATGAAATTGCGGTTCCACATCAGGAACTTCACGCCGCTCCGTTCGATCGCCTCGACCAGCCGATCCGCTTCGCTGAGTCGCGTTGTCAGCGGCTTGTCCTGCACGACGTGTTTGCCGAGCGCCGCCGCACGAATACTCAAATCGACATGACGTTCGGCCTCGGGACTGACGATCGCGACCTGCACGTCGAACTCGCGCAGCGCCCGTTCGACATCACGGACGTAAGGAATCTGATGAGCATCGGCAAACTGCTGGTTTCGCTCGTGAGCCCAATCGGGAATCTGCGGATCATCTGCGACCACGACCAGCTTGAACCGCGGATGCGTCGCCAGCCCGCGTGCGACGTAATCGTGTTTGACCGCGCTGAGCACCGCACAACGAAACTGCGTCGTAGCCGAACTCGTGAGAGTTCGGACCGAAGTCTCACGACTTCGGCAACGGGATTCCTCGCGATCAGTTCCTACAAGTTTGTTCGATGCAATCGACTGCCGCACCGCCTCCGCCACCTTCAACACGTTTTGCCAATCCGCGACGTGCGCAGAAACATCACCACCCGCCTGCAAAGCATCGACAGCCTCTTGAATCAGCGCTGCATGTCGCCGGCCAGACTCTTCGGCAAGCAATGCCTGCGGACGGCCGCCGCGAAAGACCAACTGCATGTTCTGATGATCGTCGGCATACACGGCTCCGGCGGAGCCGATCAGCGACAGCGATTGGTATCCCTCACCCGGCGGCAACCGATCGGCAAAGTCGAGCAGCGCCATCGCGCCGCTCGGAAAGCCGAGATGCACTTGCAAGAAACGACCTCGCGAATTGCTGGGGTTTGAATCGGTCTGCTCGACCGCATAGACCGCGTCCGGCGAGTGGCCGATCAACCACAATACGACATCCAGATCACGCAGCAACGACGCCGGTAATCCGTGAACGTCGTCGGCAGAGGCCGAGCCGCGCGGCTCCCAACGATGGACTCGTATCAAGCCGACTTCACCGAGTTTTCCGGTGTCGAACTGCTGCCGAATGAGCTGCCTCGAAGGGAGAAACCGATCGGGGTTGATCACGATCTCACGCGCCTCTGCCCCCGCAGGACTGATTGTCACACGAATCATGCTGCCGTCTTCGGAAGAGCGTTTCGTTACCAAAAGAACTCATTCGCAGTGTGGCGAACACCTCCGTGTCCGTCGAGTTGCCCGGTCACTTCTTGGCTTGATCGGCTGCGACCACCTGCGCCATCTCGATGAGTTGATCGAGCAGCTTGTCGGAGGCGTTGACCTCCAGCCGATTGGTACCAAGCCACGTCTCATAGCCACCGAATTGATGTTGTCTCGGAGTCGGCAAGTAACCGAAGTAACCGTGAGCCAACTCCACCATGAACGAGTTCGGCAACGGCGAGCGGCGTTTGAAGTCGAGGCCGATCTCGACGAAGACTTCGCAGGGCATCGTCCCGATGCAGACATCGCCGATCCGCAGAATGTGCAGCGGGATCGTTGTCGTTTCGGGATACTGTGCCAGACGTGTGATTCGCTCGGCGTAGATGAACGACAAATCCTGTTTGCTCTTCGGACCGGCGGCGAGCGTCTCTTCGGTCCACTTCTTTTGTTCGGCAGTCGGCTTCCGCCACGCGATCACCGGCTCACGATAGCGGGCCGCCAAGGTCAGGTTGTCGCGATACTCCAGCTTGGCCATCGCGCCGTGGACTTTCGCAGCGACATCTTCGGCGACGAATCGGATTTGCTCATACGGTTTCTTGCCCGGACGCGGATTGCGGAAGTTGATGTTGTTGATGTCGCCGCTCGTCCCATTGGCCAGCATCGCCACGAACGGTGGGCGGTCGGCCGGTGTGCCGTTGGATTTGCCATCCTCAGTCAGCCGCTTGAGGTGCTCGCTGAAGACGCCGTAGTAATCGGACGAGATGTCCGCGGAGCCCACGCTTCCCACGTAATGCAGTGAGTACGCCGCGAACACAGAGATCATTGCCCCATTCGCTTCGCGCACAGCAATGAACGAGACGGTCGGATCAATCGGCCCGGCCGGCTCGACGAGATTCGGGCTGCCGGCTGGAGGATTCATCTTCACGAGATCACTGGTGCCGAACGGATTCACCGGCACGGTCCCCGGTCGCATGTGCCAGCGACGATTGAAGACATGCTCCGGAACATCCACCGCTCCGAACGCGATCTGAGCCGGCCGCAGATTGTTGACGGCGCGTGCCACGCCATCAGCAATGCGTCGAGCCACGAACCGCTGATAGTCATCCAGCGTCTGCTCGGGCTTCAGCCGATCCTTCCCCAACGCACTGGTCGCCGAGTGCGTGTGCGTCGCGCTGATCATCACGCATTCCGGCGGAATGCCGACCGACTCCTGAATCATCTTCCGAGCTTCCGTGCTGACCACCCGCTGAATGCCGAGCAAGTCGCACACGACCAACGCCAACTTCGTCTTCCCGTCATCGAGCACCAAGCACCGAGCATGCAGTTCGTCATGAATGTGCTTCGACGGATACGGCACGAAGCCGCCAATGATCTCTTGGCCGATCTCCGGAGTGATGTTGCTCGTCGCCGCGCCAGCCTGAAGTCCATCGGCCTTCAAAACCGTGGTGGAAACGAAACACAGGAGGCTCGCCAAGAACCAGTAAAGCATTCGCATCGGAGTGTCCTTTTCAAGGTGTGTCAGAGTGCGTCGTTGCCCCGCGTTGTGCTTATTCCCGATCCTCCGGAACGCCGCCCGGAGAGACATCCGCTTTGGCTGGAGTCGCCGGATCGACAGGGGCCACGGGTTTTGTTTCCGCTCGCGCGGCGTTGGGATCGAACGCTCCGGCACCGGTGGGTTGTTCGGGATCGGCATTCTTCCCTCCGGCCTGTCCCCCATCGAGCGTGGTGGAACCGGACGGCTCATGCAGTTCGCGAACTTTCGTCAGCAGGATTTGCAATTGCTTCTCCTCCGGCGACCCCATCTGCCGAGGCTGCTTGAGCATCTTGCGGAAACAATCGCGGCCAATCCACAGCAGCAGCATTCGTTCGCGATCACTCGCCCGAGCGTTTTTTTCCAACCACGGCACCGTGTCATCCAGTTCCGCGGCGGTGTGCTTAAGAAACGCCTCCCAGCCGTCATTGTCTTTGAAATCGGCGCGGCGAGTTTTCCATTCCTCCCAAATCGTGACGTAGCGCGCGTAAATACCGCGATGCGATCGAGGCCAGTACGACCACGCCATGAACAAGACCAGTACGACCACCACCGCAATCGGCCAACTCGGCAAGCTACGACGCCAGCGATTCCATTTTTCCTGCGAAGTCTCGACCCGAACTCGCGGCCCGTCCTCCAGCCCCACAATCTGATCGAGAAACGCGGGTCGATTCGCCGCGGGATGGGACGAAGGCTTTCTGTTCGCCACCACGATCGGAGTTGGCTCCTCTTCATCGGCGAAAAGATCGGCGGGTAACTCGGGAGCGAGATTCTCTTCGGCCTGAGTCATCTCCGCAGCCAGCGAGTTCATGCTCCGTTCAGCCGAGGACGGAATTCGCTGCGACTTCCAGTTGGCGATCAAATCATTTTCCGCCGGTGCGGTCGAAGACACGGAATCGTCCTCGATCGACGGCACAACGATCGGGACCACATCGCGCAACACGGGGGCAGGTTCGACAGTGTGCTCTGGCTGAGGAATGGCAACCGGGACTGACGCATCAACCGCAACCGAGGAAGGATCAAAACCCACTGGCTGAGTGGGAGGAATGAGATTGATCTTGGACAAACTCCGGGGAGCACTGGCCGGAGCAGATGGAACTGCCGGAGCCATTTCGACAACGTTGTCGGACGCGGATGGCTCGGGGCTGTCCGACACGACGGTGAAGACATCGTTCAGGTCGGGAATCTCGGACGCAAGACACCATTCGTACTGGTCACCCGCGCGCACTTGATCCGCTCGAATGAGAGCACCAGTGCGGACCATCTCCGCCAAAGCGTCCGTGGGCATCGGGCCGAGCGTGGCTCCGAATCCCGTTTGCACAAACCATGATTTCGCGGAAGACATCTGCTCGCGACTCCCAGACCGAACGGCCGGTTTTCTCGAGACGCAGCATACGACGAAGGACGAAAAAAAGAAGACTTCCGAAGTCTCTGAGACCTCGGAAGTCTGAATCGCAAATTTGACTGACGTCCAAACCTACTGAGGCGCAGCTTCGCCGCCACCAGCCGCTTGAGCCTTCTCGATCAAGATCGCCTTGCGAGACAGCTTGACGCGGTTCTGGTCATCGACCGCGATGACCTTCACTTCCAAGATGTCGCCGATCTTGCAGATGTCGTGAACCGACTTCACATAACCATCGGACAGCTCGCTGATGTGGCAAAGTCCGTCCTTGCCCGGAGCGATCTCGATGAAGGCTCCGAAGTCCTTGATCGCGCACACCTTGCCGGTGTAGACGCGGCCGACCTTGATCTCGGCAGTCAACGCTTCGATGCGAGCAATCGCGGCTTCCAAACAGGCGGCGTTCATGCCGGCAATCGTGATCGTGCCGTCTTCGCCCACGTCGAGCGTCGTCTTCGATTCCTCTTGAATCGCACGAATCGTCTTGCCGCCGGGGCCGATCAAGAGGCCGATCTTCTCTGGGTCGATCTTGATCTGATGCAATCGCGGAGCAGTCGCAGAGATGTCTGCTCGCGGACGGCCGATCGCGGTCAGCATCGTCTTCAACAAGACTCGGCGAGCTTCCTTCGCTTGCACCAGTGTGTCGCGAATGATCGCTTCGTTGATGCCGTCGATCTTCAGATCGAGCTGAATGCCGGTAATCCCCTTTCCGGTGCCGGCGACCTTGAAGTCCATGTCGCCGAAGTGATCCTCGTCACCCATGATGTCGGTCAGCAGCGTGTACTTGTCGCCGTCCTTGACCAAGCCGATCGAGATGCCCGCCACCGGTTGGGTGATCGGCACGCCGGCGTCCATCAGAGCCAACGTCGCACTGCACACCGAGGCCATCGAACTGGAACCATTGGATTCCATGATGTCGGAGATCGTGCGGATCGTGTACGGGAACTTCTCGGCCGGCGGAATCACCCAATGCACCGAGCGTTCGGCCAACATGCCGTGACCGATCTCACGACGGCCAGGACCACGAATCGGACGGCACTCGCCCACCGAGTACGACGGGAAGTTGTAGTCCAACATGAACCGCTTCTCGTATTCTTCGACCGGACCGTCGATCTTCTGCGTGTCGCGGCCGGTGCCCAGCGTGATCTGCGCCAGCGATTGCGTTTCACCGCGTGTGAACACGGCCGAACCGTGAATACGCGGCACAACGCCGACCGAGCAGGTGATTGCTCGCATCTCGTCGCACTTACGTCCGTCGAGTCGCGTTCCCTCTTGGATCAGATCGCGCACGACCTTGGATTCGAGCGCGCCGAATGCCTCCGAGAATTGTCGCGGAGTTCCGGTCGTGGCTTCGGCCCCTTCCGGGAAGTATTTGGCCTTGAGTCCCTTCTTGATCTCGTCGGTGCCGGAGTGGCGTTCGGCCTTCTTCGTATTGGCCTTGGCCGCTTTCAGCGCCGAGTAAGATTCCTCGCGGAGCAACGCCGTGAACTTGTTCTCGACGACGACCGGGTTCGGCGTGCGAGCCTTGCCGACCTTCGCGCACAGTTCCAACTGGAGTTCGCAAATTTTCGCGATCTCGACCTGAGCGAGCAGGATGGCTTCGAGCATCTGGTCTTCGGGAACTTGATCGCCGAAGCCTTCGATCATCAGCACGGAGTCTTTGCTGCCGGCGACGATGAGATCGAGTTTGCTCGTCTTGAGTTGTTCCATCGTCGGCATTACGACGAACTGACCGTCGATCTGACCAATCCGCACGGCTCCGATCGGACCGTTGAACGGCAGTGGAGCCAGCATCAGCGCGGCACTCGCGCCGTTGATCGAGAGGACGTCCGGGTCGTTGGCACCGTCGAACGACAGGACGTTCGACATGATCTGCACTTCGTCGTAGTAACCTTCCGGGAACAGCGGACGAATCGGACGATCGGTGAGCCGAGCCGTCAGAATCTCGCGAGTCGAGGGACGGGACTCACGCTTGAGGAATCCACCGGGGAACTTGCCGGCCGCAGCGAACCGCTCGCGGTAATCGACCGTCAGCGGGAAGAAATCCTGATCCGCGAATCGCGGCGGACCACTGACCGTGGCGACAAAGACCCAGGTCTCACCGTATTGCACGACGACGGCTCCGTGGGCTTGTTTCGCCAATTCGCCGGTCTCCAGCTTCAGAATCCTGCCGCCAATTTCCCGTTCGACTGAGACTTTCATATCTGTTCTCTTTCCACTGCAACGGACGCCAGCCCAGCGAGACCACTCACCATGAGTGACAAACGACAGCGAGCCAACACGTCCTAACGACTGTGATCCACGGCGTCGCAACGACAGCAACGCCAACTTCCAGGCCGGTGGCCGAAGCAGGGCGAACGTCGTTTCGCGTGGACCCACCGCGCAGGCTCAAGCAAATCTTCGATCCGGCGAGCCAACCGGTGTCGCCGGTTGGCTGGCAAATTTGCGTCCGTCCTCTGACGGACGCTCCCGGCCGAAGCAAATCAACAACGTCCCCATTTCGGCCGGGGCTACTTGCGCAATTCAAGCTTTTCGAGAATCGTCTGATAGCGAGCAGAATCGACTCGCTTGAGGTAATCCAGCAGGCGGCGACGACGGCTAACCGCCATCAACAACCCGCGTCGGCTCGAGTGATCCTTCACATGGCCTTTCAGGTGGCCGGTCAATTGAGTGATCCGATCCGACAGCATCGCGATCTGGACTTCCGGAGAACCGGTGTCCGCGTCCGAACGTGCGTAACCGCGAATCAGCTCCGTTTTTCGTTCTTTAGTCAGCGGCATTGGACCTTTCCTAAACCTAAGCGTATTTGGTTATTCAATGAGTGGGGCGTACTCTAACAAGCGTCCTTCAAGATTCAACGTTGCCGTTTGCCACGTCATCGTCTTTCGGGGAGAAGTCCACTTTGGAGTAAACCTCGGCCAGCGGAATCTGACAGCCAAGACTCGACAAGACTAATTGTGAGTCCAATCCGGCAGTCTCGGTGAGTTCCCAATAGGTGTCACCGCGCCGCGTGAAATGCTCAATCAACGGCTCGTCCTGGCTGACGAGAATGTACTCGCGCAGGGAAGGAATCTGGCGGTATTGTTTGAACTTGGTCCCGCGATCATTTTTCTCGGTCGAATCGGACAGGACTTCGATCAGAAGCGTTGGATTCAGCAACGTGTCGACGTCGGAATCTAAGAACTCAGGCTCGCCGCAGACCACGACCACGTCGGGATAGGTGTAAAGCCCATTCGGTTTGACTCGGACGCGCATGTTGCCGACGTAGGCTTCGCAGCGACGGTCTTTGAGTCGTTCACGCAGTTCGCCGAACAAATTGCCGGAGATCAAGTTGTGTTTCCGACTCGCACCGGACATCGCGAAGATTTCGCCGAGGTAGAACTCGTGCTTGTCGCGCGATTGCCGCTCAAAGGCGAGGTATTCCGCTTCAGACATCACAGACTTGGGAACGGTCGACATGTCGAATTCCTCATCGCGGAGCAGTCTAATTGAGTCAATCGGGTATTCAATTCGCCTTCAACGAGTCCTCGACGACTTGCAGGACGCGATCGATGTCGGCTGGCGTGTGAGCCAACGAGAAGCCGTGATGGCACGGGCTGCCGCCGTAGTCGTGAAAATAAACGCCGCGAGCGGTCGTTTGGCGGCAGAACTCCAGCATCAGTTCGCGACGGTGGCAGAGGCTGTCGCGATAGCATTTGACCGGCTCGCGCGTTCCAAACGTCAGCCCGAAGCGGCTTCCATGAACTTGAAAACGGCACGGGATGGGGCTGCGTTCGGCAATGTCGTTCAGGCCGCGAGACAACTGCGCGGAGAGCAAATGAATGTGTTGCCAAAATGCTGGCTGCCGAATGGCATGCACAAACGCGAGGCCCGCGAGAATGCTCGGCAACGGCGCATTGAACGTTCCGGAGTGGGCCACATCGCCCACGGGTTTGAAGCGGTCCATTAACTCCGCTTTGCCAGCGATCGCCGACAACGGCAAGCCGGCCCCCAGCGACTTGCCGATCGTGCAAATGTCCGGCGTCACCCCAAAGTCCTGCTGTGCTCCGCCGGGGGACTTCTTGGCGAATGATTGGATTTCGTCGAAGAACAGAATGAGTCCATGCTCGGTCGCGAGCCGGCGTGCTCCTTCGAGGAAGCCCGGTTCCGGGAGGATCGCGCCGCAGTTGTAATCGACCGGCTCGATCAGAATCGTGCCGGCCTCGTGCTTGTGCTGCTTGACCAATCGTTCGAGTGCGTCGAGGTCGTTGTACTCGGCCACGAGAATCAATTCAGCAAGCGAGATCGGGATGCCGGGGCTTTCGCGATACGGCGGCTGCGCGTCCATTTGATCGGCTGGCGGATGACCGCCAATAAACGTGAACTCGTGATAGCCGTGGAAGTGCCCGCGAAAGCGAATGATCTTGTCACGACCGCTGGCCGCTCGGCAAAGACGCAGAGCGTGCAGCGTCGCCTCGCTGCCGGAACCGGTGAAGCGGACTCGTTCCGCACATGGCACGATCTCGCAAATCTGCTCGGCCAGTTCGATCGGGTATTGGCCGTCAAGACTGCACAACACGCCGAGTTCCCAAACCTTGTCGAATACCTCGCGCAGACAATCCGGCGCGTGACCGAGCAGCGTCGCGCCGTGACTCATCGACATATCGAGGAACTCGCGGCCATCGACATCCCAGAACCGCGAGCCTTTCGCCCGCGAAGCATACACCGGTGCCCCCCAGCCTTGATTGAATCGCGTGCTGGAGCAAACGCCTCCCGGCAGAACTTTGCGGCCACGTTCGATGAGAGCGAGATATTCGGCAGAGAAATTCATTAGGGCGTCCTTCAACGTAGGTCAGGCTTTCTAGCCTGACCCAAACGGCCAACCAACCCGATGGCAATTCGAGTCAGCCTAGAAAGGCTGACCTACTTTCGATTCTTCCACAGATTCAGCGTGATATGAGCTTGGCCTTGGTGATGAGCCTCGTGCCAATTGATGATTTGCAATGCCTTCGCGAACGTCCAACCCCGCTCTTTCAGCAAGCCAGATTCCGGGATGCGAGAGAGATCAGCTTCCGTCAATTGAGTGAGCCCCTCAAGCAGATGCTGCCGCGAAGCGTTGAGCACTTCGCGAATTTGATCGGCCGACGGAATGTTGTCGTCCGGCGTGCTGCCTCCTTTGAATCGCGGGATCAAATCCGTGAATCCGGCGGTGCGACCGAAGAGCCGTTCGGTGGCGAACAGTTCTTCGGTGACGCCGACATGCATCAGTTGCCAGGCGATGTGTGCTCGCCCCGGCCCCGGACGCCAGCCGAGCACGGCGGTCGGATCAGGTTGCTTGGCGATGTCATCCAACGTGGCCAACGTGCGCGAGCGATTGAATTCCCAGATATCTTTGATGCAGGTCAGCAGACTCATGACGGTCTCCTTGTTTTCGTAGGTTGGGATTCCATCCCGACCGGTCGGGATGGAATCCCAACCTACGGGCAACGTCGCGGCATTTTGGAATCAGCCCGACGTGATTCGCAAGCCGCTCATCATTGCAGATGAAATAACGAATTCATCGTCAACAGCGTGCTCTTGCCGGCGGCGTGTTGGATGACGTTCACGCAGCAGTTGTCTTGCGCCAGACTCTTCGCTTTGCGGAGATCCAGGCCCATCAAGTGCGCAGTGAAGGCGCGGTTCACGATGTTATGGGCCACGACGACGATCGTCTCGCCGAGGTGTTGTTGCAGCAGCCGCTCGAATGCCGGCAACGAACGGCGGAGCACGTCCGTGTACGACTCGCCGCCGAGATACGGGTGCGTGGCCGGATCATCGTGGAACAGTCGATACGCCTCGGGATGTTCACGAGCGATCGCGTCCCAGTCTTTGCCTTCCCAAAGGCCGACGTGGCATTCGGTGATCTCGGCGATCTGAGTCACGCTCAAGCGATGTCGCTCGGCGATGCTGAGGGCCGTCTCGTGCGCGCGTTGCAGCGGACTGGAATAGACATGCTTGACCGGGAACGAGGCCAAGAACTCGGCGACTTGTTGAGCTTGCCGGCGACCGTTGTCGTTGAGCGGCAGATCAATCGAACTCCCTTGCAGGATGTAGGGGACTCGGACATTCGCGTCGGTGGTGCCGTGGCGGACGAGAAGCAATTGAGTGGCGGACATGCGGTCTCGTAGGTCAGCCTTTCCAGGCTGACCGAATGGGTATAGAGCGTTGGTAGAACGTTCGGGTCAGGCTGGAAAGCCTGACCTACTTGGCCCCCGGCAGTTCGATGAGCGTTTGAGTCTTCACGACCGCGCAGTTTTCCGGAAACGTGTGAAAGGCATGAACCAACAGACTGCGCGGGAACAAGTCCACTTGCAGATAGCTAATGGCGGCGGGAGCCAGTCGATTGGTCGGGTCGAACATGCGGCCGAGCGTCGCCTTGCGGCAGTCGATGGAAAACTCTTCGTGCAGGTGCAGATACACCTCCGGATCCAGCCGCTCCACTTGAAAGCTGAGTTGGTAGCCAACTCCGCCGGGTAGCACGAGCACTTCATCGCGACTGCCGCGGAGCTTCTTGTCGAATAACCGTTGACGATGCGGCAGGGTTTGCCCTTTCGGGCAGACGATTTCACAGACCGTGTGATGCGGCGTCCGGAGTTCCAGCAGATGCCCCGCATCGCAGATCGCGAGGGTGGCTCGGAAGCCCTCTTGCACGACGGAGGTCCGTTCGTAGATGGCGAACAGCTCGGGATGCACCGAGCGGCCGAGAACGGCGAGATTCAACTCCGACACATCCGGCCGAACCGAGCTGACTTTCATGACCACACCTTCGTTGGGAACCCGAAAACCACGAGCGTGCGCGGCCGATTCTAGTCAGGTCTTTCGACAGCACGAAAGCGGACGAGCGAACGATTCCACAATGTCACTGAAGTTCGTCGCGGTGCCGGTTTCAACTATTGACAGTCTCGCTCGTAGTGACCCCATTCATGGGGTCGAGCGTGCGATCAGACCCGATCAATCGGGTCACTACGAGCGCGCCCGCGATTCCATATCGAGCAACCGCTGCTTGAGGCTGATCCCTTGCGGGGCCGAGAAACCTCCCAGCGCACCGCCGCTGCCGACCACACGATGACACGGAATGATGATCGGCACCGAATTGGACGACATGACTGATCCGACCGCTCGCGCCGCTCGTGGCGAACCGACTCGAGCGGCGAGTTCTCCATAACTAACCGTCTCGCCGAAGCCAATTGCTCGCGTCGCGATCAGCACTTTCGTTTGAAACTCGGTGCGTTGGTCGGTCTTCACGGTGATCTTGTCGAACGAGACCGCTTTCCCGGAGGCGAATTCAGCCAGAGACTTTTTCAACGCCGGATACCAGTTCGATTCGACGAGCGGTTCATCGCCAAAGTGACGACGCAAACTGGTCCAAGCATCCTCGGCGCGGCGATGGCCGAACACCAGCCGCCACACGCAGCGGTCTTGTCCAACCAGACCCAGCCAACCCAGCGGCGTCGAAAAGACACAAGCCTGAAGTCCCATTAGTGCCTCCGCGAAAACCATTCTTTGACCTTGTCCAACAGCACCCCTAGAATGCGGCCGACGATAAACGAGGCCGAAGGACGATTGCCAGCCTTCGGCGAACATCTCTAGCGTGGGGGCCTCGCGGACGCCGGTCGGTGCGCATTGGACCTCACGCTTTTCTCGTCAAAGGACCGAACCATGTTGGCCTTCGACTCCTACGTCGATGACTTCTATTGCAATATGAACCTCAGCACCGAGATGCCGTTACCGGCCGCTCGGGAAACGATCCTGGGCTTCTTTGAGCGAATCCAAAAGTCGTACCCGATGATGCGGAATTTCTACACCCGCGAGACCGGTGACTGTGTCCTCGAAGAAGACAAAGACCTCGGCCACCAGCGCTGGGTCTCCGTCGAGCCGAAGCGGGTTTGCAGCGGTTTTCTCAACCCACCCGACATCGACACCGCCTTCGAGCAGCACCGCCTGACGCTGGAATTGCTGCCGTACATGCTCTCGGTCAGCCCGCTCGACTGCGAAGCGCTCGACTTCATGATGGGCTTCGATATGGCCTATCGCGGCAACCACGACGAACTCGTCGCCGAGGCGCTCGGCGGCTGCCCGGCCATCGACGGACTGGTCCGCATCCCCGGCGCTCGCGTCATCAACTACGAGCCGGCGATCACGCTGACGCTGGACGAATCGTGCCGCATGCAAGCTCGGCTGCTGGTCGAGACGCGGACCAGCGCGTATCACGTCCGCCGCGGCGAGTACCCGGAAGAGAACATCAGCGTCTACTTCACGCTGCGGCAATACGGCAGCCTCGAACCGGGTGCGTCGTTCGAGCAAACACTCGGCAACCTGCGTGCTCGCTGCGACGAATTGATCGAGGAACTGGTGGTCGATCCCATCTTGCGTCCGCTGGCCCAGGCCATCGCGACACGTTGAGCAGGCCTCGCGGAGAGCGCTCGATGAACGATCCCTCGCGACGCGGTTCAATGAATGCCCCCCGACAATGGGGCTGGTGGTTATCCGGTGGCCTCGCGGTCATGGCCATTGTGGCCTTGGGAGTCTGGACTGGCCGAACACCGCCGCTCGACACATCCAAGCCGACGGAGTCGGATGTGTTTCCCTTGCCACCAATTTCCGAAAGTCCGTTTCTCAACACGAAGCTCGATGTCGCCTATGTCGGCAGCGAAGCGTGCCGAACATGTCACGCGGAGCACGACGCGGCGTTTCGTCACACGAGCATGGGCCGCTCGATGGCAGAAGTCGACCTGGCACTCGAACCACCCGACGGCCACTTCGAGCATCCGCTGTCGAAACGTCGCTACGAAGTTCGACGACAGGCCGGGCAGATGTGGCATCGCGAGTTGCTGCTCGTCGATGATCCTTCCGAGGTGCTGCTCGCGGAGTTCCCGGTGAAGTATGTCGTCGGGTCGGGACATTATTCGCGGACGTACCTCGTCGAAGCGGACGGCTTCTTGGTGGAGTCGCCGATTACCTGGTATGCGTCGCGTAAGGCGTGGGGCATGTCCCCCGGTTACGACGTTCCCGATCACGCAGCATTCGTCCGACCGATCGGCGAAGGCTGTCTGACTTGCCACGCCAGCCGAGCCAATGCCGTCCAAGGGAGCCTGCATCGCATGGAAGTCCTCGAAGCAGCGATCGGTTGCGAACGCTGTCATGGTCCGGGCGCATTGCATGTCGAACGGCACCGCAATCGACCCGCAGCGAGCACGACCTCCGTGCGAGGCAGCGAAGTCGATCACACGATCGTCAATCCTGACCACTTGTCGCGAGAACTGGCCGAAGCGATCTGCCAGCAATGTCATCTGCGCAGCGCTGCGATGGTGACTCAGCGAGGCCGCAAGCTCACCGACTACCGTCCCGGCCTGCCGCGTGAAGACTCCCGTTTGGATTATTGGCTCGACGAATCGAACAAACCGATGACCGTCGTCGGGCACGTCGAGCAACTGCATCTCAGCCGTTGCTATCAAAACTCCAAGACCCTCACTTGTATGACCTGTCACCAACCGCACGCTTTGGAACGGGAGGCGAAATCGCCCAACCACAGCGATGCCTGCCTGAGTTGCCATCAACCGGAGAAGTGCCGAGTCGATGAATCGAAACGCCAGCGATTGAGTCCCAACAACGACTGCATTGTGTGCCACATGCCTCGTTCCGACACGGAGATTCCACATCTCACGTTCACACACCACCGCATTGGCGTGCATCCGACTTCCGAGCAACCCGCACCGGCCACAAAGCCGCCACAACCCCGGCCCGGAGTCTTGCGTCCCTTCTTCGACGTCTCGCGAGTCAGTTCCGTCGATCAATTGCGGTCGCTGGGCCTGGCCTATTTGGAAACGGCCAATCGCGAGCAGGAGGCTCTCCTGGCCGATCAGTATCGAGACCGCGCGTTGACGTACCTGTCGCAGGCACACGCGATCGGATTGGAAGATCCGATGCTCGATGCGTCGCTGGGCCGGCTCCGTTTCATTTTGGAATTGGGGGACTATCAAAAGTTGGCCGAACGTGCGCTCAAACACGAGGACATCGCCGGGCAGGATCGCTCCGATGCGTGGTTCCTGATCGCTGACGCGCACCTCAGAGCCGGGAGATATTCAGAAGCCGTGCCCGCTCTGCATCGTCTCACCACTTTGCGGCGACAACATGTGGATTGGATGATGCTGGCGGACTGCGAACAAAAACTCGGAAACGAAGCCGCTCACAAAGCGGCGCTGCTGGCGGCGGTGCGGATCAATCCTCGGCTGTGGAAAGCCCATCAACGACTCGCCGAACTCTTCCGCGCCGAGGGTGACTCCCAACAAGCCGAGTGGCATGAACGCCGTGCCGTCCGCTGACGCGAAGGGGTCGGGAGTCTTTTTCAGGTCGGCCGCATGTTCTCATCCGACGGTTCTTGAACAATTGGCCGACCTGAAAAAGACTCCCGACCCCGTCACTCAACACGAATCCCAGTCCCTCATCCTTCTCAAGACGGAGAGCCCCATGCAAATCAGCATCACCTACTGCATGCAGTGAAACTACAAACCACAGGCCACCAGTCTGGCGGCCGCGATCAAACAGCAGCTCGACGTCGATGCGACACTGATCCCCGGCGGAGGCGGCATCTTCGACGTCGTGGTCGATGGCCGCCGCATCTACTGCAAGCGCGAGACCGGCCGCTTTCCCACTCACGACGAAGTGCTGGCGAAGCTCACGTGACTGGGACTCTTGAGCACGGCGGCGTTATTCTGCCGCCGCTTTGCGCGACGCTCACTTAGAGGACGACATGAGTCACTCGTTGGAGAAGACGAAAACTTCCGCCATGAATCCCGCTCCCCACAATCTGACACCGGCGATGGAGCGATACCTGGAAGTGAAGCGGCAGAATCCCGGTTCGATCCTGCTGTTCCGCATGGGGGACTTTTACGAGCTGTTCTTCGAGGACGCGCAAGTCTCCTCGAAAGTGTTGGGGCTGACGCTGACCAGCCGCGACAAAGGCTCGCCGAACCCGATCCCGATGGCGGGGTTTCCCTATCACGCACTGGAAGGCTATCTGCGAAAGCTGATCGTGGCCGGGCATCGCGTCGCGGTCTGCGAGCAGATGGAAGACCCCAAACTCGCGAAGGGCCTCGTCAAACGCGAGGTCACACAAGTCGTCACCCCCGGCACGCTGACCGATGAAGCGCTGCTCGACCCGCGCGAATCAAATTTCCTCGCCAGCGTCTGGCCCGGCCGCTCTGGTGCGGTGGGCCTCGCCTGGCTGGAGGTTTCCACGGGGCGATTCCTCACCACCGATTTGCAGCCAGAGCAATTGGCCGACGAGATCGCTCGCATTCGGCCCAGCGAGTGTCTGTATCCCGAACATCTCGCGAACGACGAGCGACTGCGACCGTTGTTCGCGCGTGGTGGAATGCTCAAGACGCCGCGAGCACCCTGGTGCTGGGCGGACGAAGCCTGTCGATCGGCGCTGCTCAAGCACTTCGGCACCACAACGCTGGAAGGTTTCGACATCGACTCGGCCGCCGACGGAGTCACCGCGGCGGGAGCGTTGCTCGAATACGTGCAAGAGATGCAGAAGTCGTCGCTGGCCCATATCAGCCGGCTGGAGCCCTATCGTCGCGGGACTTCGCTGATCATCGACGAAGCGACACGAGCCAGTCTCGAACTGACTCGCACGATCCGCGAAGGCAAGCGAGACAACAGCCTGTTGGAGACCATCGACGAAACCGTCTCGCCGATGGGCGCGCGACTGCTGGCCGAATGGCTCTCGAACCCGTTGACCAACATCGCTGCCATCAATCGCCGGCTGGATGCGGTCGAAGAGCTGACTCGCGACACAATGTTCTGCCGCGACCTCCGCGAGATCCTGGCCGAGACTTATGACCTGCAACGTCTGACCGCAAAGGTCGCAACGGGCCGCGCGAGTCCTCGCGACCTCGGCAGCCTGACTCGGTCGCTGGCGTTGTTGCCCCGTTTGAAAGCCAAGCTCGCGGGACGACAGAGCGCGCTGCTGCAACTGCTCGAAGCCGACCTCGACCTCTGTGCGGAGATTCGCAGCGACATCGACGCGACGCTGGTCGACGAACCGCCATTACTCACCACCGATGGCGGCATGATTCGTCTTGCGTTTAATACGACGCTCGACGAACTCCGCGACCTCGCTCGCGGCGGCAAGGAGTGGATCGCCAAGTATCAAGCTCAGGAATCGGAACGGCTCGGTCTGCCGAACTTAAAAGTCGGCTTCAACAAAGTCTTCGGCTACTACCTGGAAGTCACCGCCGCCCAAGCCGCAAAGATTCCTGCCGAGTACATCCGCAAGCAAACGCTCAAGAACCAAGAACGATTCATCACACCGGCGTTGAAAGAATACGAAGACAAAGTCCTCCGAGCCGAAGAGCGTGCAATCTCGCTGGAACAAGAACTCTTCAACGCCCTGCGCGAACGAGTCGCTCGCGCAACCGCGCGATTGAAACAAACGGCGGACGTCCTCTCGGAAGTCGATGTGCTGGCCGCGTTGGCGACACTCGCCGTCAAACAAGGATACTGCCGCCCGGAACTCTTTGACGAACCGCTCCTCGACATCCGCGAAGGCCGGCATCCGGTGCTCGACAAGCTAATGCCCTCAGGATCGTTCGTGCCGAATGACGTGCGGCTAGGCGTAGGTCAGGCTTTCCAGCCTGACCCGAACGCCCAAAAGACTCCCCCATCGCCATCGACGTCCGGTGAGTTGCCCCACACCAACCCACGTCCGGTCAGGCTGGAAAGCCTGACCTACAAAGGCCGCGTGCAACTCATCACCGGACCGAACATGGCTGGCAAGAGCACCTACATCCGGCAAGCCGCGTTGCTCACGATCATGGCTCAGATGGGATCGTTCATCCCCGCCAGCGAGGCTCGCATCGGCATCGCCGATCGCATCTTCGCCCGCGTCGGCGCGAGTGACGAACTCAGCAAAGGCCAAAGTACGTTCATGGTCGAAATGACCGAGACCGCGCGCATCCTGAACTCCGCCAGCGAACGTAGTCTCGTGATTCTCGACGAGATCGGCCGAGGCACCAGCACCTACGATGGCATCTCGCTGGCCTGGGCCGTCACCGAATTCCTGCACGACCAAATCCGCTGTCGCACGCTGTTCGCCACGCACTACCACGAGCTGACCGAATTGACCAAAACATTGCCGCACACCAGCAACTGGAATGTCGCGATTCGGGAGCACGGCGACGACATCGTCTTCCTGCACAAAATTGTGGAAGGCCCCGCCGACAAGAGCTACGGAATCCACGTCGCCAAAATCGCTGGCCTTCCGCGCGAAGTCGTCGAACGGGCCACCGTCATTCTCGCGCAATTGGAGTCCGATCACATTGACGAGTCGGGACGAGTGAAAATCCCCGAACGCAAATCCAAATCTCGCGACCGCCAACTCGCCCTATTCGTCGAACCGGATCACCCCGTCATTGAACAACTCAAGTCGCTCGACCTCGACCAACTCACGCCTCTCGCCGCGTTGCAAATGCTCAGCGACTTCCGGCGGGACGTGGCCAAGTAGTGTGGTAATGTTTGACGTCACACTGTGTGTAACCCTACTGCGCCCTGTTTGACTCTTGCTGGAATGCCAGCTATAGATCGCCCTGCAAGTTGGAATATGTCATTCCACAGTTTCATTCAGAGGAGTTACTCGTGGCGAAAAGAGCAAGTGGTGGAGTCAATAAGGCAGCGATCATTCGCGAAGCGCTCGGCAAAGGGATTGAATCCCCGGCGGCGATTTCGGCTTACGCGAAGCAAAGCAAAGGACTGGCTCTCGATCCGAAGTATGTCAGCGTGATCAAGTCGAATCTGCGCGCGAAGGCAGGCAAAACCCGTGGCGGACGGGGCGGCTTGGGCCGGGATTCTCAGAAAGAAGCGATGCTCTTCGCTCTGAAAAATGGAACGATCGACAAAGCCAAGAAGGCGTTGGAAGGGGTGCGAAACGATCCCAACATGTCGTTCGCGATCAACATGGGTGGAGTCGATCAGGCCATCGCCGCCTTGACCGACTTAGCCTCACATGTCGGGTAACAAACCTGACAGAAGCAACGCCATAACTCTCGCCGCTCGCGGTTTCGGAAGAACGAAACCGCGAGCGGCTTCATTTCACAGTAGATGGCTTGGCGAGCGGGGCGGCGTCAGCCCCCCGGTTCCGCG
>CAMDPX010000117.1 GCA_945905295.1 Planctomyces sp. SH-PL62
CCCCGGTCCTACGGCGAATGCACCGGGGGGCTGACGCCGCCCCGCTCGCCTGAATGTCTCACGGATGACCGTGCGAAATAAAACTTTCAACAAACAAAGTGCGTTCGATTCGATTGTCAGAAGTGAAGTGCGGTTCGTTCGCCGCGTGAGGCCGAACGGCCAGCGGCACTTATTTAAGGACCGATAATCCGAGTGACGGACTGATTGATGGAAGTGAAATAGGCCGTCATTTTGTCGCTAATCTCGTCAGCAAAGCGAGCACTTTCGAGGACATTCGAGGCGTGATTCCGCACCGTGATGTCTTCGGAGACCGCTTCGCCCTTCAGTTCCGTCTGGACGATTTTCTTGAGGTCTTGGATCTTCGGCAAAAGATTATGTTCGAGATGATCGACCAACTCTTTGGTGAGCTGTTCGGCGTTCGTGAATTGCTCACGCAGTGTTTGTTGGGAAACCGGTCGCTCCGCCACCGTTTCGCTCCTGGGATACGAGGGATTCGATCCATAGGCCAGGAAATTAGACCCGGCTAGAATGCAGATGGTCAAGGTGTTGCTGGCTATCTCGCGTAAATTGACGGAAATGCTTAGGCGAGCGGCGCGGCGTCAACCCCGGTTCTACGGTGACGGCGAATGCACCGGGGGGCTGACGCCGCCCCGCTCGCCGACATGTCTTGAGTGGTTCAGCAAGGTCGCGGAAGGACGCTCATGCGCATTTTGGTTCTGGCGGATATCCATTCCAACTGGCCGGCGCTGGCGGCGATCCAAGAGCCGTTCGATGCGTGTTTGTTCGTTGGCGACTTGGTCGATTACGCAACCGATCCCGTGCCCTGTGTGGATTGGATTCGCAAGCACGCAGCGGTCTCGGTGCGCGGCAATCACGACCACGCGGTTGCACAACGAATCCCCGTCGTGAAGAGCAGCGGTTTGCATCGACTGGCCGCCGCGACTCGGCCGCTGCATTGGAAAGTGCTCTCTCCGTTGCACATGAAATTCCTGACTCGGCTGCCGGTCACTCGCAAAGTGACGCTCGACAAGAAACGGTTCTTCCTGGTGCATGCGACTCCGCGCGATCCCTTCGATGAATACTTGCGGGACGACAAGTCCGCTTGGGAAGCGCGGCTCAAGGGCATTGACGCGGATTTCATCCTCGTTGGTCACACACACATCCCGTTCGCGCTGCAACTCGACGGGCCGATGGTCATCAACCCCGGCAGCGTCGGCCAGCCGCGCGACGGCGATCCGCGTGCCGCCTATGCGATCATCGAAAACGGCAAAGTCGAACTTCGCCGTGTGAAGTACGACATCGACGCGACGCTCAAACACATGCGTGAAAGCGGTGTTGATGCCGAGACACTCGATCTGGCCACGGCCGTTTTGCGAACGGGGGGACGGTTCGATTTGGACAAACTGATTCCGAGCGAGGGAACGACTCTGGAATCTGAACCGGACGATGTTCACGACACGGTCGAACTCGCCGTGTTCAAACCCGCCGAAACGCCGAAGAAGAAACGGAAAGCGTCCAAGAAAAAATCACGATGAAAGGCGAGCGGGGCGGCGTCAGCCCCCCGGTGAATTCTTCATACGTAGGACCGGGGCTGACGCCGCCCCGCTCGCCGGTCTTATTTGATTCAGCGCCGCTGCGAATCGCCACGATCCTCGATCGGCTTGCGGGAGATGTCCCGCCATTGCGTGATGTCGTACTCATACGGGCCATGTGCCGCATCGAATGGGCCGTGATGTTTGAGATAGAACTTGATCCGGTCGATCTTCTTGTCGGCTGGGAGTTCTCCGGGGTGCTTGGCTCCGGGAGCTCGGCCCCAGATGACGCGGGAACCGCCCCGTGTGGCGAGTTGCAAACTCAAATCCTCCGACGCGAGCTGGTTGTCGGAGTTCTCCGGCACGCGGATCGACTGCAACCCGAACTGCTGCCAGTACGGCTTGAGCAGCACGGCCAGTCGCGCCGCCGCGATCACTTTGTTTTCTTCCCAGACGGTCCCTTCTGCACCGCGCGGCGCAGTTTTGACGTTTTCAATCAGCGGGTACTTGGGGATCTCCGCCGGTGCGAAATCGGCCGACGGCAACAACGTCGCTTCGGCGTCGATCGGAAACAGTCCGGTGGTGGAAGCGACTCGGACCATCGCCACCGGTTCGCGGTATTCGAGTTCGACTCGCATCCGCGCCGGTACCGAGGTGCTGACGCGCACGCGCCCTTTCACCCAGGGATGCCGCTCGAACGCCTCGGCCACGCGGCGTGTGACGTCTTTGTCGAGCAGCGAGAGTTCGTCCGGCAGCCCCGCACGCTTCGCGACTTGTTCGGCCAAGTCGATCGGCACCCAACGAGGCGGCGGAGTGATTTCGATCTGCGCGGTCTGCAAGCGGTATTGCTGATGGTCGTGGAGATCCGGAAACCGCACTCCCAGTTTCGGGATAAACACCCAGGCCGCGACCACGCACGACAGCGCGAGCAACAGGTTTGGCTGGATGAGCCAACTCAGGAGTTGCCCAGTCGGAGTCGCGGGTCGTTGTGGCGACGGATCGGAGTCATCGGAACTGTGAGCAGACATTTTGGGGTCGCGGTTACGTTGTCGGCAGCAAGTTTTGTTTGGCAGGCGGAGTCGGTTTACGGTGCAAACAATTGTGAATCGATCGTTCGCAGATCGCTCCCAGGCTGAGTCCCACTCGTGACGCGGCTTTGGGCACCAGACTGTGGCTGGTCATGCCGGGGATCGTGTTGACTTCCAGCAGCCACGGTTCGTGGAAGCGATCGAGCCGCAAGTCCACGCGAGCGAGGCCGCGGCAGCCGAGCGATTCGTACGCGCGGCGGCCGGCATTCTCGATCGCCTTGATGACGCTCGTCGGGAACGCGAACTCGAAAAGGTATTGCGTGTCATCGTCTTCGTACTTGGCCTCATAGTCGAAGAAGCCTCGGCCGGTTTCGATTTGAATCAAAGGGAGCGGCTCGCCGTCGAGTATTCCCAGTGTCCACTCGGTGCCTTCAATCGCGACCTCCAGCAACCCAAACGGATCGAAGTGAAAGCAGCGAGCGAGCGCTTGCGGCAACTCTTCCGGCGTGCGCACGATCGTCACACCCAGGCTCGAACCCTGACCGTCCGGTTTGACGGCCAGCGGAAATCCGAGTGCATTCGCGAGTTGCTGGATGCGCGCCGCGCTGTCGGATTCGTGGATGAGCACATAGGCCGGCGTCGGCACTCCATTTTGGATGAAGCGTTCCTTGGCGGCCGACTTGCTGAACGCCAATCGCGACGCGACCGAATCACTGCCGGTAAACGGGATGCCGGCGTCTTCCAGAATCTGTTGAACGTGGCCGTCCTCGCCAAACGTGCCGTGCAGTGCGAGGAACGCGACATCGAAGCTGGACCAATCGAGCGCATGCAGGTCGATGTGCGCCGGGTCGATGCGCGAGACGATATGTCCGAGTGCGGATAAACTCTTCGAGACCGCGTCGCCGCTTTCCAAGCTGATATTCCGCTCGCGAGACGTTCCGCCCGCCAAGACCGCAATTCGCAATGATTGTTCGTTCGCCATGAAGTGGCCTCCTTGCCGGATGTCGTTCACGCTCTGCGTGTGATGTTTTGGCGAGCGGGGCGGCGTCAGCCCCCCGGTGATTCACGTCGCACACAAAGAACCGGGGGGCTGACGCCGCCCCGCTCGCCTGAGACACGCGCCCCGTGTCGAAGGGGCGGGCTTCTAACAAAACCGGAAAAGCGGCTCCAGACCGACTGTGTCTCACCACGTCTGCGGAGGCTACTCGTGCCATTTGCCGGAGACTACAACTCCGCACCTCAAGTCCCTTCGCCCTTCTGTTTCTGACGCGAGTGCTCCCGTCAGACCAACTTGCAAACGGTAAGACTATGTCCGCAGTGTCCCCAGAAACTCACATGTCCAAAACGAAGATCATTGCGACGATCGGCCCTGCGTCGTCATCGCGCGAGAAGCTCAAGGCGTTGGTCGAGGCCGGCGTCGATGTCTTCCGCCTGAACTTCGCGCATGGGAAACACGAATGGCTCAATGAGCTGGTGGAATCGATCCGCTCGGTTTCGGCCGAACTGAAGCAGCCGATTGGACTCCTGGCCGACCTGTCGGGCCCGAAGATTCGATTGGGGACCGTGCCCGGCGATGATTTCGTGTGCGAGTTGGGCGCGACGATCGAATTCGTTCGCGGAGAGCAGACGGAAGAGCCCGGCAAACTGACCTGCACCTACGAGCAACTCATCGACGACGTTCGCCCTGGCGACCGGATCTTAATGGCCGACGGCACAGTCTCGCTGAAGGTCGTCGAATGCAACCCGACTGCGGGATGGGTGCGCTGCGTGGTGAATGGTCCCGGCCGAGTTCGCAGTCGGCAGGGAGTCAATCTGCCGGGGGTGGCCCTGAGTACTCCCAGCCTGACCGACAAGGATCGCGAAGATCTCGCCTGGGCATTGGCGCACGACTTGGATTTCGTCGGCCTGAGCTTCGTTCGCAGCGGAAAGGACGTCCGAGAACTGCGAGAGGCAATCACTGCCGCCAGGCCGAAGGTGACACCGTTCATCGTCTCGAAGATCGAAAAAATGGAAGCGATTGATGACCTCGATGCGATCCTTGCCGAGACCGATGCCGTGATGGTGGCTCGCGGCGATCTGGGAGTCGAAGTGGATATCGCCCGCGTCCCGGTGCTGCAAAAGAAAATCATCAAGGCGTGTAATCTGCGACGCATCCCCGTCATCACCGCCACGCAGATGCTCGACAGCATGCAGCAAAACGAACTGCCGACCCGTGCCGAAGTCACCGACGTCGCCAACGCCGTCATCGACGGTACCGATGCGGTCATGCTTTCCGGAGAAACCGCCGTCGGCAAATATCCTCTGGAAGCGGTCCGCATCATGAACCGCATCGCCTGCGAGGCCGAAACGCTCGTCGAATCGAAGCAGTTCCGAGCTCACCCCGGTGCCGAACTGAAAGCTCAAGCGCTGCTGGTGACGGAGGCCGTCACGCGCGGAGCCGGCTCTGCCGCCGAGCATCTGAATGCCAACATCATTGCGGTGGCCTCGCGGTCGGGACTGACCGCGATCGCCTTGTCGAATCAGCGCCTCTCGGTGCCGGTCATCGCGGTCAGCGATCGGCCGGAGATCACCCGCCGCATGTGTCTGTTCTGGGGCGTGACGCCGGTGCTCACCGACACCCGCACGGTGGGGAATCCCGAACCGCTGCTGCGCTACGTTGTCGATTGGGCCAAGCGAAATGGAGTCGCGCATTCCGGCGGACGGGTCGTGCTCATCGCCAGCACCAACTGGTCGGATGAAGGTCACGATTTGATGATGGTCCACATGATCTCGTGACGAGAATTCGCATGACTCCGTCAGAACGATCTGACCTGATCCGCCACGCCAGCGATGCGCGACAGCACGCGCATGCCCCGTACTCGAAGTTCCTGGTGGGAGCCGCGCTGCTGACCGAATCCGGCGAGATTGTCGGCGGTTGCAATGTCGAGAACGCTTCTTATGGGCTGACGATCTGCGCCGAGCGAGTCGCGTTCGGGACCGCCGTTGCGGCAGGCCATCGTCGCTTTCAAGCACTCGCGATCGCGACATCAGGCGGCCATCCGCCTTGCGGAGCCTGCCGCCAATTCGCGGCCGAGTTCTGCGACGGTCTCCCCATTCTGCTGATCGACGCTGACCATCCCGACCACGTCACCGAGTCTAATCTTTGCGATCTGCTGCCAGGCCGCTTCGAGTTGAAGCCGTGACAGCGCGAGGAAGATCACGCAGGCGAACGACAGAATTCGAGCAATGCGAGCCGGAACTCGCGGACGGAAGGAAAGCGATCTGCCGGTTCGCGGGCGAGCCCCCGATGAATCGCGGCCACGAGCGGTGCCGGAAGTTCGGGCCGAGTTTCACGGATCGAGATCGGTTCGTTCTGCAAGATGAGCAAGAGTTGCTTCGACAAATCTTTGGGCATGTCGTAGATGAAATGCCGCGTCAGCAGGAAAAACAACGTGGCCGCCGCGGCGTATTGATCAACCGCCGGCTTCGACTCGCGAAACGCCGTGATCTGTTCGGGAGCCATGAAGGCCGTTGTTCCGCCGACGGCTCCGGTCATGGTCAACCCGCTGAGCTTCGACGCTTGATACGTGCGCGCAATTCCGAAGTCCGACAAGTAAACGAGGTCCGCGGGGCCATCGCTGCGAATCAACAGATTCGCGGGCTTGATATCTCGATGCACGAATCCTTTGGCGTGTGCGGACTCCAACGCTTCCAGCAATTGGCAGGCAATCCGCACCGCTCGCGCGACGGGCATGTGAGCGTCCAATCCACGCACCAGTTTGGCACCGTCGATACCCGGCACGAAGTCCATCGCGAAGTACACCAGATCCTCCGACTCGCCCATCTCTTGAAAGCGAACGATCCGCGGATGATCCAACTGCTTGAGAATATCCGCCTCACGCAGAAACTTGGCATAGTCCTGTCGAGTACCACGCACCGCCGGCAACAACGTCTTGACGGCGACCACCGATCCACTGGCTTTGCGAATGGCTCGATACACGACCCCCATGCCGCCTCGGCCAAGTTCGTCCACAATCTGATATCCCGCGATCGGCTGCCGACGCTTGCTGATCAACTCACGATAATTGGAAGGGAGCAAACTTTCGGCGGCCGCATCCAGTTGGACGAACTCACGCATCGCCGACTTCCCAGCGAACGGATCCACAATCGAATTGGCGAGCGGGGCGGCGTCAGCCCCCCGGTTGAGCGACGAACTGACCGCGGGGCTGACGCCACCCCGCTCGCCTGCTGAGATCGGTATCTCCGGAGTCTGCGTCATTGTCATCACCGCCGACTCACTGACCGCATTCGACGGCGTGGCTGGTTGAGCAACCGACTGACCAACGCCACTCGGATGGCTTGCGTCACTGCGTTCCGAAGAGGCATCACCGATCAGCGCGACTCGCAACACCGTTTGACCACCGCGAATCTCATCCCCGTCCTTCAGTTCGATGGAGGTGACTCGTTGCGAATTCACGAACGTGCCGTTGCGGCTCCCCATATCCAGCAACCGGCACAGCGGCGGATTGACCTCGATCAGAAAATGATTCCGCGAGAAATACGGATCATCCTTCGGCAACCGAAACTGAGCCTTCTTCGCCCGCCCGACGATGAAGTTGTCATGCTCTTCAAAAGAGAATTCCCGCCCCTCATGCGGCCCGGCAATGACAGTCAACGTGATGCGCATCAATGAAACCCTTGGCGAGCGGGGCACCTGGCCTATTTCACGAATCCCGCGTCGCGCAGGCGTTGCCGACACCATTCAACTCGCTCCGCCGACATTTCCCCCGGCGGCGGTTCGTCATAGCGAGAAAGAGCCGGGAAGGGGCTTCGTCCCAACAGCGGTTGAAGGGAATCTGGAGGTCCAGCACAACATCGGAATCGCCCTTCAGCAGCGGAACGGCGATGCGCGGCAAGCGTTGTTCGAGCGAGAAAGCATAAACCTCGTGCTGTCCCGGTCGCCGACGGCTCACCGCAACGACGTAATCAAACGGGCGGAGGCTATCGAGTTTGTAGGAGGGGATTTTCACGACCGAGGGGCCACCGCGCAATAAATCAATTTCGACAAGGCTGCTTCCGGAGTCCCAGTATTCCTCGCGCTGCCGCTCGTACACATCTTGTCTGGTGCCACGATCCTTGTTCGTGGGACGGATGACTTCAATCGCCGTCACGATCCGACCGCCAGACACCTCGACAATTTCGATGAACGGTTCGCGAATCTCTTCCTCGTCCAACTCGAAGACCGTGGAGGCATCGGCATTCAGTACCGCCGTGGCTCCAGAACTCCCACGCCAATTCGGTTGATGCGATTCCACCACCGAGACATCGGGATAAATCGGCCGATGCGATTCGACCAAGTACAGCCGTTCTTGAGTCATCGCTGCATATCGAGGCCGCAGCATCGGTTGAATGACGCCGACGATGGAGGAAATGAGTCGATCATGAAAGTCCGGCCAAACGGCCGATCGCTCGATGTAGGGGGCCATCCCTGGAAACGGGCTGGGCATGATGAGATTCCTTGGCGGATAAAACGCGCGTCGTGTCCCAGTGTGATTCAAACCAAGTGGCCGCGTCAAATTTGATGCAGGCGAGCGGGGCGGCGTCAGCCCCGCCGGTGATCTCCGTGCGAACATTTTGCCGCCACGTTCGTGCCCAAACAACCGGGGGCTGACGCCGCGTCGCTCGCCTATTATTTCGACGCACCGAACTGCGACTGACGCTTAGCCGCATCGTCGGGCACCTCCAGCACGATGCGAAAGCCGATGTGATCGCGTTTCACTCCCCCTTCGCCGAAGCCCCGCGCACCAGATCCCAACAACCACAACTCAACGGAGTTGAAGTCGCCCCCCTTGTAAACCCACTTGCCGTTGTTCTTGGTCTGGCGAGGATCTGTCACGGCGTCGCCGTTGATGTTGGTGTGGAAGTCGCTGGTCCATTCGCGGACGTTGCCGTGCATGTCGAATAGTCCCCAGGCGTTGGAAGCATATGAGCCAACGCGAGCCGTCGTGTCGAGGGGCGCGGGAGCATCGCTTCCGGTTCCCTTGAAGTTAGCCTGCGCGCGAGTGAGCGTTTCTCCAGACGAGTATTGAGTGGTTGTTCCCGCGCGGCAGGCATACTCCCATTCCGCTTCGGTAGGTAGGCGATAGAGCCGTCCCTTTTCCTTCTCACCCGCGGCAGCGGACAACTTGCGGCAAAAGTTTTCTGAGTCCGACACCAGCACCGTCTCGACCGGATGATCGAGGCTGCCACCATTCGCCGACGAGAACTTCGACGGGGTCTTGCCAACCACGGTCTCAAAGTCTCGTTGCCGCGTTTCATAGGTGCCGAGGTAGCAGGGCTTCGTCAGCGTCACGCGATGCTTCTGGCTACCGTTCCCCTCCATGTCAAACTCGCCCGGCGGAATCAAGGAGAACTTCATGCCGATCGAATTTTCAAACGTCACCGGCACGCCGAGGTGGTCGGCCCACGCTTGCTGATGCTGTTTGGCTTTTTCCGTTGAGAAGGGAGCGTTCGCCGTCTGTGGTTTTGTTACCAGCGGTCCTTTCTCTGCCTTGACCGGATCCAGTTTAGGCAACTCCCACAACTGAACTCCGTTGCCAACGGCCAGCAAGACGCGTCGTCCGCTGCTGAGATAGTAAGCGTTATGGATTCGTGAGTGTTCGGGATAGAACTCCCACAGCTTTGTGCCGAGTTCCAAATCCCACTCTTGAAGCGAGCCTTCGTTGGACTGAATGATGCCGCGCCGGCCGTCTTCTGAGATTTGGACCGTGCCAGAATACGGACGATTGGGGATGTCGAGTTGGCGTTCAAATTTGCCCGATGTCGGATGCCAGACGCAGGCAGTTCCATCCTCCGCGCGAGACAGGATGCGGCTGCCATCCCGCGCCACGCGAATGCCCCACACTCCTTTCTCGTGATGTTTGAATCGAGCGAGTTCCTTCTTCTCGCGGATGCTCCACAGGCAGAACTCTTTGGAGTTGTCGGTACAGGGGAAATAGATCCAATCGGAGTTGATCGGCGACGGAGTCATGGGCAGCTTCGCGGAAATCTGCCCGCTATGAGAAAACGTGGGAGCCTCACGCGCTTTGGCGATCGCGATGTCGTAGACGTGAATCGCTCCGCCGCGATACGCGAACACGCGCTGGCCGTCGGCAGAGAACTCCACTCGCTCGCCACCATCCGGCAGTTTGGTGGAAGCCTTACCGGACGATGTGATGTCCCAAACATGAACGACCCCTTTCGCGGTCGAGGCGTATTGATCCAGCGCTTGCGAGAACGCCCCTTCAAACACCCAATCGGGCGGCGAGTGCTTGCCGACGTCATGGACCTTCTTCCCGGAGGCGATCTCGAAGCAAGACACCGTGCCACCCAAATCATGGCTGACGGCATGTGATTCATCCGCCGTCGCAAACACCTGCATGCAGTAGCCTGCCGGGAGAATGCGAATCCGCTTCGGTTTCTTAAGCGTGTCGTCCAAGGAAACTGGCACCGGCCGGGGCGGTGATGCAACGGAACCTTGTCCCTTTTCTTCGCTCGTCCCGTTCAGCCAGTCGTTCATCCGTTTTTGAATCGTCTGATCGACCCACTCCTTGGTGACATTGGGGACTCCGTCAAGAATCATGATTTCAGGGTGGTTGAAGGTGCCGCCCATGTATTTGAAACCCAGCGAGACGCCCCCTTTCAGGTGACTCTTCGAAGTGGTCTGGTAGATACGTTGTCCGTTCGCGTGAATCGAAAATTGGTCACCCACGGCTGCGATGGCCCAATCAACTTCCTTGGGGTGAAACAGTTTGTCCTTCACATCGACGAAGATCGAGTAAGGCTCTCCCTTCAGGGTTCTTCCCATTCCAAACCAGTTGTTGCACCAAAAATCGACAGAGCCTTTCTCGTTACGCCTGAGAGCGATGTTCTCTCCACCGAAAAACGGAGTCGTGACGGTCACTCGGCTGCGAATGATGAGGTCACTGGCTTCGAACGCATCGAGGTTGATCATGTAGACCTTGGTCGCATCGGTATTTTGAGGGTATCCCCCCTTGAGGACTCCATCCTTGAACGACCAATACTTCGTGTCCGGCAGCGGCGTGTTCTCATCGACGAGCGGCTGCCACTTGCCGGGAGTGATCTGGCGGGGCGAAGAAATCGAACCGGGAGTTCGTCTCGCAGCCGGTTCGACATTGGTGGCATCGTAGAACTTCACGAACTCGTACTCGCCCGACTTGTTGTCGCCGCGACTGAACCCCAGCGATGCGGTCAGATTGGGGTACAAGGTTCCGTTGACGCGAATCGGGTGACAGACCGCGATGCCGTTGACATAGACCTCCAGCAAGTCGCGATGCAGGACGAGCAACAGGTCATTCCATTCGGTACCCGGTTTGACGCTCGAATGGCTGACGACGAACGGAGCATTGATGTTCGGCCACCAGCCACCACTTCCCGAAACCAGTTTGCCCTCGCCGTTGATTCCAATCGGGAGGCTCCTTTTTTGAGCGTGATTATCCAGCGAGATGTACCAGGCGTTGGTCGCCTTCCCGCTCATCCGACCTCGCACTTGAATGGCAATATCCGCTGACGAAGCCAGCTTGCGGTTGGCCCGTTTCGAGTTTCCGGTGATGAAGTATTTGCCGTCCTTGTATCCGCTGTCACCGTGCCCTTTGGTCCCTTGGTAGACCTTGAAACCACTCTTGGGGTCATCGAAGTCGTCCTGAAAAAGAAGTTTGGCCGACTTCAAATCGGGAGCCAGTATCTGTCCTGCCGCCAGTTCCTTCTCCGGCCATTTAGGTCCCGAGTCAGTGACGCGAGCCGTCGCCTGACTGGTCGCAACAAGCATCGTCTCTTGATCGGTCTCAGGAGTTTCTGGTGGTTCCGTGTTGCTTGTCGTGAGGTCTACTTTCTCATCGGTCACACCGTTGATCGGCGGCGGCAGCTCCTTCTTCGCGATCCGTTCTTCGAGCGTTGGGATGTCCTTCGCAGACCACAGCGTCAGGTGGTCGAAATCGGCGGTGCCGCCGCCGGTGCTGCGGATGCCCAGATGCATCAAAGCGTTGCTCAGACTCGACTGCCATTCGATGGGCGAGCAAACCATGACGCCGTTCACATACAGTTCAATCCGCTTGTTTTCATGGCGATAAATGAAGAGCAACTCATTGAGTTCTGACTCCAGCTTGATGGCCGGATGAGCGACGGTCGGAAACGAACGACTGTCGCTACCTCGATACGGCGCGATCGCGAGCTTGTTTTCTTTCGTCAGAACCAACTCGATCCCCTTCAAATCGGGGTCCGCTACTATGAACCGCCATCCTTGACGGCCCCGTCCAGTGGCTTTGCTCTTCGCCACCACACGCACGGCGAACGATTCCAGCCTTGGAACGCGTTTCAACGCATCAACCCAAAAGTAATCTCCCGCCTTGACCTCGAAATGTGCGAATCCGTCTCTCACCGAAGCCACAACGGTTCGATTGACTGGAGAAACACCAGATTTGTTGGAGCTAAAATCGTCGTCCCAAATCGGCTTCAGCTTGCTGAGATCAGGAGCCTTGACCTTACCAGCCTGAATGTCGGAGTCGCTCCAGCGGGGTGACGTGGCCGAAGCGTTTGCGCCTGTCGTCGGAGCGAGCGCCGCAACAACGGGCGCGGGTGATGTGCTTAGGGTTGCTGTCCCGTTGGGAATCGCGACGACGGGTTTCGGTTTTGGACTGGGACTGCCGAGCGGCTTGCGGCCGATGACTTCACCCTCGATGCTCGCGATCACTTCGTCATCAACGACTTCAACGGTCGCCGCGAGCGTGTCACCCTTCTTGATCGTGAACTTGTCAGTATCGAAGACGACGTTGCCCGATTGGATATGCAGCTTGTGGTCACCGGGACTGACGCGGAATTCCCTTTCGCCGTCGGCGAGGCTCAACGTGGAATTCTGGAATGTCACCTGCAGGTCGTCCGCATGGATGGTGACCTTCACCAGCGTGTTGCCGTTGCGGAAAAAGAGAATGACTCCCAGCAGCAACAGTGCTCCGAAGCCGGCGACGATCGTGGCGGCTTGGGCGGGGAACGGGAGTTTGATCCAGCGCGATTGCAGAGTCTTGGCGGAGATCAGGACGGTGGTTTTCAGTGATGGGGATTTCTTGCCGCGTTTTTGTTTGGGAGCGGGCGTCGTGCTGGGCGCGGCGGGGGCTTCGTCGGTGAAGACTGGGAACGCGGCAGTCGCGTTCTGCGTTTCGGCCAGGCGAGCGGGGGGTGTTAGCCCCCCGGTGGGTGGAAAGTTGGTGTTGGAAGCGGGCGTGGCGTTCGGCGGAACAACCGGGGGGCTGACGCCCCCCGCTCGCCTGGAGGCGTTGTATTCGGCGAGCGCTGCGGCGAACTCGGTCATTGTCTGGTAGCGGTCGGCGTGTTGTTTGGCGATGGCTTTGAGGACGATCGTTTCCAAACGGGGATCGAGTTCGGGGCGATACTTCGTTGGTGAATCGGGTGGCGACGTGAGGATCTTGGCGAAGAGGGACATCACGGGTGCGTCGGACGGAACGTCGAAGGGAAGATGTCCCGTCAGCAATTCGTAGAGGATCACGCCCAAGCTGTAGACGTCGCTGTGCGGACCAACCTGGTCCAACTCTCCTTGGAGTTGTTCCAGCGGCATGTATGCGGGCGTGCCGATGATCATGCCGCTTTGAGTCAGGCGTTGATCGCTCGTGCCGAGTCGGCGGGCGAGGCCGAAGTCGGTGACCTTCGGCTTGCCGTCGAGCGTCAGCATGATGTTCGCGGGCTTCAGGTCGCGGTGAATGATTCCCTGCTTGTGGGCGACTCCGACGGCGAGAGCGACTTGTCGAATCAATTGAATGGCGATCGTGTCGGTCATGCTCTTGAGCCCGACCATTTTCGAGAGCGGCCGGCCGTTGATGAACTCCATCGTCAAGTAGCGGCGGCCGTCAATCTCGCCGACGTCGTAGACTTGGCAGATGTTGGCGTGCGAGAGCTTCGCGGCGGTCTTGGCTTCTCGGTCGAAGCGTTCGAGGAATTCGGAATCGGCCTTCGTGTTGAAGTGCGGCACCTTGAGCGCGACTTCGCGATCCAGTTGCGAGTCCAACGCGAGATAGACGGTCCCCATGCCTCCGCCGCCGAGTTCTCTGATGATGCGGTAGCGGCCGAAGACTTCGGGCAGCCCGGCGGCGGCCAACGAATCGGCGAGCGGAGTGGCTGAAATTGATTTGGCGAGCGGGGCGGCGTTAGCCCCCCGGTGACTTTGTTGTGACGTCGAACTCACCGGGGGGCTGACGCCGCCCCGCTCGCCTGCGCGCGAGCTGGCATTCGCGCTGAGGACTTTGGACGTGTCGCGCTTGGCGGCTTGGCGCGGGGCGGATTCGTGAGCTTCGGCCTGTCGGATGAGTTGTTGCAGTGCCGGCGCTTGCGTGGGAAATCGTCGCGTGAAATCGTCCAAACGAGGCGGCTCACCGAACTGTTGACGGGCTTCCCATTCCGTGAAGAGCAGTTCAACCGAAACGGTCTCGGTGGTGCCAAGCTCTGGATACTTGGCGAGGTATTGCTCGACCAGCGTGTTTTGCCCCGCCTGCCAACGCCGTTCGAGGTCGATCTTCAGCAGTTCAATCAAGGCTCGGCGGCGCGATTCGGGGGGCCAGCTTGCCAGCTCGGCCGCAAACGTGTCGATCTGACTCGCGTTCCAGTTTCGATCGAACCGCAACTTCAGGCCGGCGATCAAATCCGAATCGGACTGAGCGACAGAGACTACCGACTTCGGTGACGTAGACATGCTGGTCTCGCGATGAATTCAGCGACGTGTGTGCGGCCATTCTGAATTGATGTGAGTTTGTGAAGCAAGCGCGCCGGAAAAGAATATGGCAGGTGAATTGGCGAGCGGGGTGGCGTCAGCCCCCCGGTGACTTTGTTGCGATGTCGAACTCACCGGGGGGCTGACGCCCAATGGCACTTACTTTGAGCGGAATGGCGCTAGCCACCGGTGTGGTGGGAGCGATTTTCCCTGCGAAATACCGGCGGCTAGCGCCTTGCCGCTCACTAAAGTAAGTGCCATTGGGCTGACGCCGCCCCGCTCGCCTGTGTTCGCACCCGCGCTCGCCTGTTATTAGCGGGCGAGCGAACCGGGGGACTCTGAAGCCGCCGGTGGGAAGAGTGTTGCCAGGAATGCTTTCGCCTCGAACTCGGTGCGGAACGCGCGATACTCCCAGAGCTTATTGGCGGCCGATTGGTTGAGTTGGCTGCCGCGCGGTACGTTTGCCGCGACGGCATCGACGGCGGTGTTGGACTTCGTCAGGAATTGAGCGACCGTCATCGCTGCCTGCGTACGTCCTTGAATGACCATTGCTCCATCCACCTTGACCGCTCGGCGTTCGATGGCGGTTGTGGTTTCCGTTTCGGCGCGGGCGATGTCGCGAAACATCAGGACGTACCAAGTGTCGCGGTCGGCCGGGTTCTCTTTCGAGTTCAGCCGAGTGGCCAGTCGATGATCGATGGGCCACAGAAACCGCCGCTCGTTGGGGGTGAGCCTGGGAGTGGAACTCCGCACGCTGTTTTGAGCGTGAGCCGGCTGCGCGAAGATCAACAGGCCGGCCACAACGGACAGCAGCAACATCCACGCGACTGGCGAGCGGGGTGGCGTCAGCCCAATGGCACTTACTTTGAGCGGAATGGCGCTAGCCACCGGTGTGGTGGGAGCGATTTTCCCTGCGAAATACCGGCGGCTAGCGCCTTGCCGCTCACTAAAGTAAGTGCCATTGGGCGTCAGCCCCCCGGTTCGGACCGTATTCTGTGACCACCGGGGGGCTGACGCCGCCCCGCTCGCCGGAAGATTGTGATTCATGATTCTGGTCTCCGATTTCGAGAGGACAGGGGGCCGGACAACCTCTAATTGCCGTGCCATGTCGATCTGTCGGAGAAAAATTGAGAATCCGAAAAGAATCCGCAGAGCGGTCCGTGCCGCGCGGTCTGATACATTGGTTCGAGCAACTAGGGTTCGAGCAACTCGGCGAGCGGGGCGGCGTGAGCCCCCCGGTGATTCCGACAAGTGCCGAAAACCGGGGGGCTGACGCCGCCCCGTTCGCCAGGATTTCACAGAGATCCTTCCATGAAGATTCCAGAACTCCCTGATTCTCGCACGCCGCTGACCGAGCTTTATCAACGGCATCGCGGGGGTGAGACCGAGGCGACCGAGCGGTTGTTCTTTTACTTTGCCGAGCGGCTCAGTCGATTGGCGCAGCGGTATCTCAGTCCGCGCCTGGCGGCTCGCGTGGATGGCGAAGAGGTCATGCAGTCCGCCTTGAAGAGCTTCTTGATGCGCGCCTCCGCTGGGAGTTTTCGGATTGAGAACTCACAAGACATGTGGAAGCTGCTGGTGACGATCACGGTGCGGAAGGCTCGCGAGCAGGTCCGGCATCACACGGCCGAACGTCGCGACATTCAGCGTGAAGCCGCGCAGCCGCTGTTGGGAGCCGCCGCGATTGTCGATCAACTGACCGAGGAACCCTCGATGGCCGAAGCGGTCGCGTGTGCGGAGGAGATCGATCGCCTGGTGAAGGATGATCCGCCGGAGTACGCGCGCGTTCTCGAACTGCGTTTGGCGGATTACTCGATCCGCGAGATCGCTGGCGAACTGAAGCTGACTCGCGGGACCATCGAATCCATCTTGAACGTCTTCAAGAGTCGCCTGGAGCGCCGCTGGAATGAACTGTCTCGCCAAGTTGCGGCCGATTGAATTCACGCGGGCGCGCGGGGGGCTGACGCGGCCTCGCTCGCCAAGTTGTTTCACGACAGTCCCGCATCGCCTGGCTCAAAGCCTTTCACTTCCGGCGTGTCGCGAGTCAGCACTTTCCAGCTTGCGCCGGTTTCTCGAAACGCCGAGAAATCGCTCGGCGCGTACGGCCACTCCAAATTCGGAGTGTTGATTCGGCCGCCTTTGAGTTCGTGTGACCACATCGCCGCATCGAGCACTCCGCTGACGAGCAACGTTCGTTCGATGGGAGACGGCGAACGCCCCGTGCGGAAGAAATGTTGCACCGAGTGCGACAGCGCCTTGAACAGATTCCGATTCCCCCAAGGTCCGTTGTACATCGCCGTCGCCCAGGGATGCGGTTCGCCCTTCAGCCGGCAGGCAAAGTTCCAGCGGTTTGAACTCGTTCCATACTTCAGCACAGTCGCTCGTAATCCGTCGCGATAGGTGAGCAACACTCCGTGAGATGGCTCGGTCGGGATGTCCCCTTTGCCAAGATTCTTCCCCAAGCCACGCACTGGTTCGTTCATCGTTCGCTCGGCCTGCATCGCCGCGTCGGCGAGTGCGCGCGACCAGCGGCCGTTTTTTGCGGCCTGCATCAAGGCATCGCCCTCCAGCAATTCGACGGATGAGATTCCTGTCTCGCCGCCGCGTCGAGACTCGACAAACGATTGCAGCAGTTCGAGTCCATGAAAGTCGTAGCCCTCGATGCCGCCACCGTGAATCGCAACGGCTTCTTCGATCTGGGCCTCGTGGGGCAGATTTTCCACCTGGCCGGCCGAGTTGGCTTCGCCGGTGCGGGCAGGTTGAAATCCCGCTCCACGTCGTGACGCCAGCGGCACCGAACTCCCCGCCATCAGAGGAATGCCGCACGACTGAGCCACGTCGTACATCTGCTTCGCGAAATCCCAGCGATACGACAAATGCTTGTCGTTGAAGAACGGCACGAACCGATTCGACTGCTGCATCACGCAGACGGCGCGATCGAAGAACTCCTTGCGCGGATACATCACGACGCCGCGGCTGTTCGTCGGATACTGACCATGCTCGACGATCGACAACACCGCATCGACCGCCAGTCCTCCGGTCCCCAGCGTCAGCGCGTCTTCGATGGTCGGGAACAGCGGGACGTTGAATCGCTTCGAGACGTCTCGTGCCATGTCCTCCTTCGGAAATTGATCGGCGTAGAGCGACACAACTTCGACGCCCGGATCGACCAGCTTGCCGTTGAACAAGAACGGCTTGAAGAAGTTCTCCAGAAAGTCGAACGCATGCGACCGAAACCGGAACTCGCTGAAGATTGCCGCGACTCGCGGACGGCGGGGCGGCTCGGCGGCCAGCGGGTTCAGGAAGCAGGAACCCAAGCCGGCCGCTGAGCCGATCATAAATTGACGACGATCAAGTTGTGGTCGCATGGTGCCTCTCGATCAATTTCGTGTGCCAAGTAGACGAGTCACTCCGAGGCTGTGACCTTTTTGGTAGCTGAAGTCGCCAGACTTCAGAATTCGCCGAGAAAACTGAACTCTGGCGAGTTCAGCTACCAATTCTTTCACAGCCTCTTCGTGACTCGGACGTTCCGGTCACGGAGAGCCTGTGAAGGTTTGGGTAGCTGAAGTCGCCAGACTTCAGAATTCGCCGAGAAAACTGAACTCTGGCGAGTTCAGCTACCAATTCTTTCACAGCCTCTCCGTGACTCGAACGTTCCGGTCACGGAGAGCCTGTGAAGGTTTGGGTAGCTGAAGTCGCCAGACTTCAGAATTCGCCGAGAAAACTGAACTCTGGCGAGTTCATCTACCAATTCTTTCACAGCCTCGGAGTGACCGGTCTACTGTGATTCGCTCGCGCGACACGCAGCATGTTGAGGCCGAGAATCTTTTCGATCTGCTCGTCCGAGTAACCGCGCTGCACGAGGCCCACAGTAAACAGTGGCCAGTTCGTCCAAGCCAGCGACTTGGACTTCGGATACCGCTTCGCCTCTTCGGCACCCGGCAGGAACGCATCGTCTGGCCAGAGAGCCTCGTATCGCGTGCGACGTTTTGCACGCGGCGGGAGTTTCTTTAGTTCGGCAGCATCGTTTCGCGAGCGATAGCCGATGTCGGTCCCAATGCCGACGTGGTCGATGCCGAAAGTTTTCACGACATAATCAACATGATCCAACAGCGCAGCGATGTCGCCAGTCCGGCCAAGGAAATGCGGGATCGCACAAATGCCGATCAAGCCACCGCCATCGACAATCGCTTTGATGACTTCATCCGGCTTCGCGCGGATGTGCTGCTGCAACGCCGCGCAGGTCGTGTGACTCGCGACCATCGGCTTCTGCGAGACCTGCGCCGCTTCGAGACTCGTCCGCCAGCCGCTGTGAGCGACATCGACGATCACGCCGACACGATTCATCTCGGCAACCGCCGCTCGGCCGAGATCACTCAGCCCGCCATTGGCCGTCTCCGCACAGCCGTCACCCAACAAGTTCCGGCGGTTGTACGTCACATGCATCATCCGGACGCCGAGTTCAAAAAACGTGCGCACGTACCGCAATTCGTCCGCCACTGAAACCGCATCGCCCGTCAGCGGCATTCCATTGCCCGTGAAGTACAGACACCGCCGCCCTTGCTCCTTGGCAGTTACGATGTCATCCGGAGTAACCGCCTTGCTGACAACGTCTCGCAAATGATCGGTCGCGTAGGTGAACCTCGCGAGCCGTTTCAGCAGACGCAGCGGACTCGATCCCTCTTCCCCAGCATTCTGAAACACGCACGTCACACCGGAGGCTTCCCACGCCTGCAAGTACTCCGCCCGTTCGGCCGCGTCGGTGACGTACCGAGTCATCCGCATGTCTTCTTCGAGGTCTTGCAACTCGATGTCCGACGCCCCGGCCTTCACCGCATCGGCCAGCCGTTCCCCATCGACGGCGGCATTCGGCGAGAAGCCGTACACGTCGAAGACAACCGACTTCGCGTGCAAAGCCAACCCGTGTTCCAAATCACGAGCAGTCGGTTTGAGCACATCCATGCCGAGCAACCGAGGCTGCTCGATCACGTCATTGGGGGCTGCGGCCATCGCAGAATGTCGAAGCCATGTTGCGACACTTCCGGTGGCAAAAACGCGAAGAAAGTCACGGCGTCCGAACGTTGGCATGATGACAACTCCTCATAGACCACGGAGGTCGGTAACGCTTCAATCGTTTGGTGGGTGCCGATCGACGACCATCAGCCAGCGTCGAATCTGCATCGCACGGCGCGAGTTCATTTGCAAAGCGGCAATGGTTGCGCGGCCGGTTGCCGTGACCCCTTCCAGCCGTGTCGAATCTTCGGCTGACCAGCGAAAGTGGTCTGCCCATTTTTGGAGTCTTGGATGGAACAGCGAGACAGTACGCCCGGTCTTGGGATCTGCGGCTTTCGTCTGTGTCCACTTGTGGGAGTTGCACCACAGGCACGCCAGGGCCAGATTCGACTCGTCGGTCTCGCCATGATCGGCTTGCGGAACAACATGGTCGGTGGTCAGGTCCATTGCCTCGGCGTCTTGAGGCAATTGGCAATACTCGCAGCGAAAGCGTGCTCGCGTCGCGACAAGTCGATACAGCCGCTGACTGATCCGAGCCACGCTTAGCCTTCCAACTCAGGGAACGCTTGGACCAACTGCTGAAGCGCGACCTGCGCTTTCACTTTTTGCAGCGACCGCTCCTGAGCCGCCTCAACCAAAACCAAAAGCTCCCGGTGCTGAGACGGACTGACGTGCTCTTTCTCGTCCAACGCTTTTCGCAACTTGCGCTGAAGAGCGTTCGGCAATCGGTAATCCGCCGTGAGCCGCAACGCCTCCGCACATGCTCGGAGTGCCTTACGTCGTGTCGACGATGAAGATGCGATTGAAGCAGATGCCGTTGCCATCTGAATATCTCCCGAATTCTTCTGTGAATCAAAACTGACGCGATGATACGACGGCTTTGGCGGTGACCACCAGCCAAAACTCAAATCGTCCGAGTCAGAATAAATCCCAGAGACCACGACGTTATCAACACACAACCTTCCCGACGGGAATCGGCATGTCTCACCGACCGACTGAAGACGCTCCTGCGTTTCGCATCCGCGTCTCTTTCGGCGGCGTGATGAGCTGAATGTGCTCGCGGCCGAGGAGGGTATGCAGTTCGGATTGCAGGTCGGCGTTGCAGCTCACCTTGAATTGGCTCGATGTGCTGAGGACGTAGCGCAAGTGTTGATGCGAGTCATTTGGGTCGGGGGTGTCCACGATCAGGATCACGTCGGTTTTGCCGGGGTGACTTTCGAGGATTTGTTTGGTGCGAGTCATCTCCCGTTCGCCGTGCAGGCCGCGTTTGAAGTTGATCGCGATTTGAGTCGTGAAGTTCTTGTCGGCTTCCTCGATGGTGAAGAGTTGGTTGACGATCAGGTTGGGTTCGCGGCTGCGGCGATCGACTTTGCCTTTGAGGAACACGACGGCTTCCGGTTGCACTTTCTCGCCGAGGCGGGCGAAGTCTTCGGGCCACATGATGCAGCGGACGATGCCGGTCGGATCTTCGAGGTCGAAGTTGACGTACTTGCTGTGTCCGTTGCGGCTGGGCTTTTTCGTTTGAGCTTTCTTAATGCTGGCGATCATGCCGCCGACCAGCACTTCAGTGCCGTCTTCCATGTCCCCCAGTTGTTTGTTGTTGTGCGTCGCATGTTTTTCGAGCTTGTCGGCCACCTGCGTCAGCGGATGACTGGTGAGGTAAAAGCCGAAGACTTCCTTCTCAGCAGCCAACCGTTGCGAGTGCGTCCAAGCCGCGGCTTCGGGGAGTGACGTCGTCCCGGCCGGTTGGCCATTGGCGTTTGATACTGGAGCCTCATCGTCATCGCCGCCGAAGAGATTCTTCTGGCCGCGTTGTTTGTCCTTCTGGCGAGACGCGGCACCGGCGACGGCGCGTTCGACGGCGGCCATGTGCTGGGCCGGGTTCGGGCCGAGCGAGTCGAGCGCTCCGGCCTTGATCAGGATTTCGAGCGTGCCCTTTTGCATGACCTTCGGATCGAGCCGCTCGGCAAGGGCGAAGATGTCTTTGAACGGCCCGTTGGCCTGACGTTCGGCGACGATGGCGATGACCGCTTGTTCGCCCAAGCCCTTGATGGCACCGAGACCGAAGCTCAGCGAGTTGTCGGAGGCGACCGTGAATTCCAGTTCGGAGCGATTGATGTCCGGCGGCAGGACCGTGATGCCCATGCGTCGCGCGTCATCGGTGTGCTCGCTGATCCGCGTCGAGGTGTCCATGCCGCAGGTCAGCAGCGCGGCCATGAACTCGGTCGGGAAGTGAGCTTTCAAGTACGCCGTCTGATACGAGAGCGCTCCGTAAGCCGTCGAGTGTGATTTGTTGAAGCCGTAGCCGGCGAACTTCTTGATGAGCTCAAAGAGGTCTTGCGCCAGCCGTTCGGACACGCCACGTTCGACGGCCCCTTTGACGTAAGCCTCATAGTAACTGGAGATGATCTTTTCTTTTTTCTTGCTGATCGCCTTGATGCACTTGTAGGCGTCGGCCAGTTCGATGCCGCCGACGCGGTTCAGAATCCGCATGACCTGCTCTTGGTAAACCATGACGCCGTAAGTTTCGGCGAGCACAGCATCGACCAGCGGATGATATTGGCTCGGCGCTTTGCGGCCGTGCTTCACATCGACGTAGTCCATGACCATGCCTCCTTCGAGCGGGCCGGGGCGGTACAGGGCGGACGTGGCGATGATGTCGGCGAACTTGTCCGGCTTCATCTTCGTGAGCAGGTCGCGGATGCCGCCGGACTCGAATTGGAAGATGCCTTTCGTTTCGCCCCGTTGCAGCAGTGCGAAGGTGGCCTCATCGTCGAGCGGCAGCTTGATCGTGTTGATGACCAGTCCCTTGTGCTTCTTCACGTTCTGCACCGACTTGTGCAGGATCGTGAGGTTCCGCAGGCCGAGGAAGTCCATCTTCAGCAGTCCGGCCTTCTCGACGTGTGGGCCGTCCCATTGCGTGACGACGTCTTCACGGCCGGAGATCGTTTGCAGCGGGATGTAGTTGACGATCGGCGCGTCGCTCACGACGACACCGGCCGCGTGCGTGCCGGCACTGCGTGACAAGCCTTCCAATCTTTGCGCGATGTCCAGCAGCTTCTTGATTTCGGGGTCCGAGTTGTAAGCCTCTTTCAAGTCGGGCGATTGCTCGATCGCATCTTTGAGCTTGATGTTGAGTTCGTCCGGCACTGCTCCGGCAATTTCGTTGACGCGCACCAGCGGGACGCCGAGCGCTCGGCCGACATCGCGAATCGCCAGCTTGGCCTTGAGCGTGCCGAACGTGCCGATCTGCGCGACGTTGGCCGCGCCGTATTTTCGTTTGGTGTAGTCGATGACCGCCTGGCGTCCGTTCCAGCAGAAGTCGATGTCGATATCAGGCGGCTCGGTACGGCTGGGGTCGAGGAATCGCTCGAACAGCAAGTCGTACTTCAACGGGCAGACGTGGCTGAGGCCCAGCAAGTACGCGACGATCGCTCCGCACGCCGAACCGCGAGCGCCGGCCGGGATGTCGTTCTCTTCCGCGAACCGCACGAAGTCCCACACGATCAGGAAGTACGACGAGTAGCCCATCTTCTCGATGACGGCCAACTCGAAATGCAGCCGCGCGCGATGCACTTCCGAAAGCTCGTCGCCGTATCGCAGCGGCAGCCGCTCCTCGCAAAGTTTGCGGAGATACTCGGTGTCGGTCAGCCCTTCCGGAGGCGCGAACTTCGGATAGTGCCGCGGGTTTCGATCCAGTTGGATATCGACGCGGTCGGCGATGACCTGCGACATCTTCACCGCTTCGTCGAAGCCCGGAAACGCGGCGTACATTTCCTCCGGCGAGCGGACGTAGAACTGATCGCAGTTCATCCGCATCCGTTTCTCGTCGTTGACGGTCGTGTGAGTGCTCACGCACAGCAACACGTCATGAGCGGCCGCATCTTCCTTGTTGAGATAGTGCGCATCATTTGTCGCGACCAGCGGCAGCCCGTACTTCCGAGCGAGGTCCACCGTCGGGTCCATGCACTGCTTTTGAATCTCCAAGCCGGCGTTCTGGATCTCCATGTAGAAGCGATCGCCGAAGGTCGCGACGTACCACTCGATCAGCTTCTTGGCGTCATCCATCCGCTCGCCGAGCAGATACTGCGAGAGCTCCGACGCCGCGCAGCCGGACAAGCAAATCAATCCTTCGCTGTGAGCCTTCAAAATCTCTTTGTCGATGCGCGGCCGGTAATAAAAGCCTTCGAGATACGCCATCGACGCCAGCTTGACGAGGTTGAAGTACCCGGTCTTATTCATCGCCAGCAGCGTCAGATGAAAGCTGGCCTCCTTCATCTTCGTCGCCCCGCGATCGCGGCGGTTCCCCGGAGCGACATACGCCTCATAGCCGACGATGGGCTTGATCCCTTCATCGTGGCACAGGTTGTAGAACTCAAAGGCCCCGTACAAATTCCCGTGATCGGTGATCGCCACCGAGTTCATCCCCTCGGCCTTCACCTTGGCGACGAGATCCGGCAAGCGGTTGGCTCCATCGAGCATCGAGTACTGCGAATGACAATGCAGATGAGCAAACGGACGCGGTGAGGTCATGAGCGGCTCCTTCCAAGTTCGTAGTCCCGCTTTGAGGCGGTCGATTCACCGTGCGAGTTTAGTTGGCTCGCGAGTCCCTCGCACGTCACATGTCGAGCCGTACTGTGACCGTCAGGAAGCGTGTGTGGAATATTGGCGAGCGGGGCGGCGTCAGCCCCCCGGTGATCACGATGAC
>CAMDPX010000118.1 GCA_945905295.1 Planctomyces sp. SH-PL62
CCCGGTCTTCTGGCGAACACACCGGGGGGCTGACGCCGCCCCGCTCGCCTGAATCGCTCACGGACGCCTGATCGGTTCGACTGCGCCGTTCCGAGATTATCATCAGGAAGAGACCACCGTGTTTTGGACGATTGGCGGATTGCTGGCCGTAATTTTGATCGCAGAGGTGCTCATTCAATGGCACGCCATTCGAGTCGTGCTGGCGTTGATTGAGAACTCACCGCCGTTCCGTGTCGAATCGTTGCCTCCCGATCCGGACGCCGAGCCATTCTCGGCCCAAACCTCGGACGGCATCACTCTGCGCGGTTGCCTGTATCGCCACACGGAACGGACGCCGCGCGGATTGATCGTGTTCTGTCCGGAGTTCGCCAGCAATCATCGGTCCGCGATGCTGTATTGTTCGGCGTTGTCGCGAGCCGGCTTTCATGTGCTGACATTCGACTTCCGCAATCACGGCGATAGCGACAAGCTCGACGGCTACGAACCGCTGCACTGGTTGACGCACTACGAAGTCACCGACCTCAATGCGGTTATCAACTATGTTTATTCGCGTCCCGATCTCAACGAACTGCCGCTCGGTCTGTTTGGCATCAGCCGGGGCGGCGGGGCGGCGCTGTATGTCGCCACGCAACGTCCCGAAGTCCTGCGTGTCGCCGTCGAGGGAGCGTTCGGGACGGAGATGATGATGATGGCTCATGCTTATCGCTGGATCTCCATTGCCGCTCCCGCGCCGCTGGTGAAGATCATCCCCGAATGGCACATCAAATGGACCGTCACGCTTTCGCGATGGGTCAGCCAGCGGCGTCGTCGCTGCCGCTATGCGATGCTGGAACGAGTGCTGCCGCAACTCGCCAACAAACCCGCGCTGGTCATCGCTGGTGAACGAGACACCTATGTCCTGCCGGAAGTCTCGCAGGAAATCGTCCGCTTGATCGGCCAGCCTGCGGCCTTGTGGTCGGTCGCCAAGGCGAAACACAATCTCGCCCGGCCCGTCGATCCCGACGCATACGACCGCAGGCTGATCGAGTTCTTCTCACAACTTGATCAACCGGCGGATGCCGTCGCAGAGAAGCCGGCCCACAACCCAGAGGCGGCATTGCAACAAGCGATCCGGCGCAAGAGTCGGTGAGCGATCGGACGTAACGGGGTCGGGAGTCTTTTTCATGCCGCACAATACGAGTCAAACATTTGAACGGCTCTCGACTGCGGCATGAAAAAGACTCCCGACCCCTTCGCGTTTCACTGTGAGAAATGGATGTCCCAAACATCGGGGACTTGGATGTCTCAAATGCGTTGCTTTCACGGCTCAATTTTCTGGCTCGCTCTGCTGATCGCCGCGGCCGCCACGTCGCCGGCCGCCGAACCGTCGCTCAAGGCCCCGGAAGGCTTCAAGGTCTCGCTGTTCGCCGACGATGATCTCGCTCACGACATCCATTGCATGACGATCGACACGCGCGGACGGATCACCGTTGCAGGGAACGGATTCATCAAGCTCTTGATCGACTCTGATGGAGACGGTCTCGCTGACAAGGCGGAACTCTTTGCGGAAGGTCCGGCGATCGGCGTGCAGGGGATGTGTTGGCACGGCTCCGATTTGCTGGCCGTCGGCGGCGAAGGCTTACTGAGGTTTCGCGACCGCGATGGCAATGATAAAGCGGATGGCTCACCCGACGTGCTGCTCAAACTCAAGTGCGGCGGCGAGCATCACACGCACTCGATTCAGCGCGGTCCCGATGGCTGGTGGTATCTGATCGCCGGCAACGATTCCGGGGTGGATGCCAAATACGTCACGCTGCCAAACGGACCAATCAAGCAACCCGAAGCGGGCGTGCTGTTCCGCCTCAAGCCAGACATCAGCGGCGGCGAAGTGGTGGCGCACGGAATGCGAAACGCCTACGACTTCGCCTTCAATCGGATGGCCGATGCCTTCACGTTCGACAGTGATGACGAACGGGATGTTTCATTGCCGTGGTATCGACCGACGCGCGTGATTCAGTTGCTGCCCGGCTCGCACGCCGGTTGGGTGACACGCAGTTGGAAGCGCCCCGACACGTTCCTCGACATGCCGCCGATCGTGGCCTCAGCGGGACGAGGTTCACCGACTGGTGTTGTCTGTTATCAGCATCAGCAGTTCCCAGAGAAGTACCGCGAGACGCTGTTCGTACTCGACTGGACGTTCGGCCGAGTCCTTGCGCTGCCGCTGGTCCGCAATGGCTCCGCGTGGAAGACCGAGTCCGAAGTGTTTCTCTCCGCCGCTGGCGAACACGGTTTCGCGCCGACCGATGCCGAGGTCGGCCCCGACGGTAGCCTGTTCGTCAGCGTCGGCGGCCGAGGGACTCGCGGTGGCGTCTGGCGCGTGTCGTTTCCGGCAGGACGTAGCCCGACTCTCCGAGTCGAGACGGCGGCTGATGCTCCCGACTCGGAGAGTCAGGCTAAGGAGACGGACAAACTCACTGCGTGTCTGACCGCACCGCAGCCGCTTGCCAGTTGGTCGCGAGCGCGCTGGCAACCGCTCGCTCGGCAACTGGGCCGCGAGCCGATTCTCGATGCTGCGAACAACGATGCCTTATTGCCGGCGGTCCGCTTGCGAGCGATCGACATTCTGACCGAATTGTTCGGCGGACTCGATCCGGCCGAAGCGACCGAGTTGTCGAAAGCGACCCCTGCCGAAGTCCGTGCGAAAGCGATCTGGTCGCTTGGCCGCACGCGCGCGAATCCGCTCGACGTGAATGCCGCCAAGACGTTTCTGAGCGACAGCGATCCGCTCGTGAATCGTGCGGCACTCGAAGCGATTCTGTCGGCCGACATCGGCAACGATTGGTCGCCGCTCGTGGAGGGACTCGTCAAACAACTTGGCAGTGACGATCGCTTCAATCGGCTGACGGCCTCGAGATTGCTCGCGCGGCTTGATCCCGCCGGCTTTCAATCGCTGTCGCAAGCGGTCGTCAAAGCCGGTTGGCAAACGACGTTGATGTATGCGGTTGGCTATCTGCCCCGTTCGACCGCGTCGACGAAGTACGCGCTGAAAATCAGCCTCAACATTCTGGAAGGCGAACACCCGCCGTCGCTCAAACTGCAAGCCGCGCGGTTGCTGCAATTGGCGCTCGGTGACATGGTTCCTGCGAAGGGGATTCCGGCGTTCGAGGCGTATTCCACGAAGATCGATTTATCGGCGTTTGAACGCGACCTGGATCCGCTGCGAGTGAAGCTCGCCGACACGTTCCCGACCGGAGACGCCGACGTCGACCGCGAGCTGTCACGAGCCGTCGCGATGCTGTCGCTCGCGAACACGAAGCTGCTCGACAAGGTGCTGGCCAAGATCACCGACGACAGCGATCCCGTCGAAGACATTCATTACTTGCTGGTCGCGACCCGCATCCCGATCCCGCGCAATCGAACTCAAGCCGAAACGATCGCACGGGGACTCGTGCGGCTGGAACCGAAGATCGTCGCGCAGAAGATGACGCAAGACCTCAACTGGGACGACCGCGTCGGTGAGCTCTATCGCGAGGCCGCGAAGCTCGACAACGAACTTGCCGATCAACTTGTCGCGCAGCCGGAGTTCGGACGGCCGGGACATGTGTTGTTCCTTTCGCAACTGCCACAAGACCTGTTGCCGAAGGTGGTCGACTCGTATGTGAAGGCCGTGACCGAGAACGCCGAGTATCCGTGGAACAACGACGTCGTGTTCCTGATCGGCGAATCGAAGAAGCCGGAACATCGCGAACTGCTGCGGCGGCAGTTCGAGCAATTCAAGATTCGCGGCGCGGTGCTTGTCATCCTCGCTCAACAACCGGAAGAGCGAGACCGCGACAAGTTCGTCGATGGCTTGGAAGAGTCCCGGCTGGAAGTCCTGACCGCGTGCGCCGACGCGCTGACGAAGTTCGCACCGAGTCAAAGTCCCTCCGAGCAGATCGCGTTGTTGCGAGCACTTCGACGACTCGGCAGCGACGCGAAGGAATTCCCGATCCGCGACAAGATTGCGAAGCTGCTGTCTAAAAACTTCAACCGCGAATTCGGCTTCGTCTTCGGCCAACCGGGCTATCGACCGCAAGCCGAAGCGATCCAACGCTGGACCGAATTCTTGACCGAGAAGTATCCGTCGGAAGCCGCTCACGCACTCGGCGGCGATGCCGAAACAATGACGTGGCTGACCGAGCAACTCGCACTTGTCGATTGGCCGTCCGGCGATCCCGATCGGGGCCGGAAACTTTTTGAGAAGCGTTCGTGCGCCCAATGCCACGGCGGACGGCAAGGGCTCGGCCCGGACCTCGCCGGAGCAACCAGCCGTTTCTCTCGCAACGATGTGTTCGTCGCGATCGCTCTTCCCAATCGAGACGTTTCGACGCGCTATCAAACGACGCTCATCGAAACCAAGCAAGGCAAAGTCCACACCGGCCTGATCGTCTACGAATCGGCCGAGGGAGTCCTGTTGCGCAACACGACCAACCAGACACTCCGCATCGAAACCCGCGACATCGAAACCCGTCGCACGCTGCCGCAATCGCTGATGCCCGGCGGATTGCTGAAGGAATTTCGCTCGGCCGACTTCGCGGACTTGTTCGCGTATTTGAAAAGCCTCAGCGGTGCGGCAACGCCAGCGACGACGGCGCGTTGAAAGATCTCGATTGGTTTTCCCGGGCAATTCAAGAGCCGCAGGAGGAGCCCGACGAATCGAAGGAGACGACGAATGGAAGCATTCGTCGTCTCCTTTCATTCGTCGGGCACTTTCCCCTCACTTCCCAAATTCGCGATCACAAAACGCTCGCCAATCGCTCGTCAGTTTGTCGAAGTCCGTCTGCCACACCGGTTCCAAATGCGGGCCGAGGTCATTGCTCTTCGAGTCGCGCAGTCGTTCCAGAAGGATCTGGAAGCCGGCTCGATAGCGTTCATCGGTCATCAGCATTTGGCAGATCGTCGCCGCCTGCCAATACCGGTTGGTGACGATGCGACGCCCATCGCACAGTTGTTTCAGCGGATCGTTTCGCATCGGAATTTTCAGTCCGTCGCGAACCATCTCTTTGAGGTTCATCTGCGGATGAATCGTGAGTTGAAAGCGGCTGGCTAGTCCCTCGTGCAGCCAATCTTCGTGAGTCGCGAGCGGCAGCGTGCGGGCGAGATAACCATGCACAAACTCGTGCGTGTAGACCGGCCGCAGCGTGCCGTATTGAGCGTCCCAACTCGAGGTACAAAGTCCTTCCACCGTGAAGCCTGCCGTCTCCGGTGGATGTACTTCGCAATTGAGCTGCCGAGCATAGCGCGGAGCAAACTGCCGATACTCATCGCGCGATTGAAAGATCACGAACACCGGCCCGCGCACCGGTTCTGGAAGGAACGGCATCTCACGACGAATCTCCTTCGCGACGGAGGCCAGGTGCCCGGCGAGTTGTTCGAGGTCCAACGACTTCGCATTCGTAATCAACTGCACGTCGCGCGTCTCCAGCGATCTGAGCTTTGTCTCGCCATCCTCGATTGGAAACGCGACTGACGCGATCAATTCGCCCGACGGGAAATCACCGCGAGAGTTTTCGGTCGGCTCAGTCCAAACCGTGTCGATCGTCAGCGTCGCTGACTCACGCAGCAGGAACCCAAGCGAACGCACTTTATCCCAGCGCGGGATGCGGCTGTGGCTCCAGCGAAACCAATCGAGCGGCATCTCGATCTTCTTCCAGCCGGAATGGCTCACTTCCAACTTCCGCCAGAAGTATGCCTGGCGATCCTCTTCCATCAAATGCACGTCGAGCACCACGGCTGGATTCACCTTGGCCTCTTCGGCCGAGCGATACACCCAGAACGCGAGCGTCACCGACTTTCGCCAATCGACCTCATCAAACGCCTTTGACTTGGCGACGAAGCCGCCACCCGACTCGCCTGACAACCGCAACGCTCGTCCCGCCGGTAATCGACCTTTCTCCGAGTCCACGACCGCCGGCTTCCAAAACTCCAGCTTGCTCTTGGCGAGGGCGTTCAACTGCTCGCCGCCAGCCGTTCCATCAAACGTCAATAACTCGCGAGCGAACACAGGCGCGATTAGTCCCAGCCATAACAGCCACACTGCTGTGAACCGCCACGTTGTGTACGCCATCGCGATTTCCTTCAGGATTGAAATAACGGTCAGCGGCGGCATTCGTCATTCGCCGAGCCGAGCCGTAGAATGCCGCCCACATCTTCAGGGATTTGAAATATGAAATCTGAAATTTGAGATTGGGATTACGTCATGTATCTGCGAATGGCCAAACGAGTGCTGCTGGAAACCGATAAGCGGCTGGTCGCCAAGTTCCTGTGGAACATGGGGGTCAAAGGGACGCTGTCGGTCATCAAGTACAAACGCCGGATGAAGAAAGGCCAGTTCTTTCCGCCGTTCTTGTATGTCTCGATTCTCAACACCTGCAACCTGCGCTGCCAGGGCTGCTGGGTCGATGTCTCCGCGAAGCAAGAGAAGATCAGCCTGGAAGCCTGGAACCGTCTCGTCAACGAGGCCAAGCAGATGGGGAACGTCTTCTTCGGCATCGTCGGCGGCGAGCCGTTCATGCACCCGCAGTTGCTTGAGATGCTGGCCGCGCATCCCGACTGCTATTTCCAAGTCTTTACCAACGGCCACTTCATCACCGACGAGGTCGCTCGCGAGATGCGCCGCATCGGCAACGTCACCCCGCTGATCAGCGTTGAGGGAAGCGAGATCGTCAGCGACGAACGCCGTGGCCGAGGCGGAGTGCTCAGCAAAACCATGCAAGGGATCGAAGCCTGCCTGCGAAACAACCTGCTGACCGGCGTCTGCACGAGCGTCTGCAAAACGAACATCGACGATCTCGTTACCGAGAAGTGGGTCGATCGTCTGATCGAGATGGGCGTGTTCTACACTTGGTTCCACGTCTATCGCCCGATGGGCCCGGACGCCTGCCCCGACCTCTGCCTGACCCCGGAACAGCAACTTCAAATCCGCAAGTTCGTCGTCGAGACGCGAGCGAAGAAACCGATCGCGATCGTCGATGCGTACTTCGACGGCGAAGGCCAAGCGCTCTGCCCCGCCGCGACCGGCATCAGCCATCACATCAACCCGTGGGGTGGCATCGAACCGTGCCCGATTATCCAATTCGCCAAAGAGTCGATCCACGACGAATCGCGAACGCTGGGCGAGAAGATCATGGGCTCGGAATTCCTGCGAGACTTCCGCTCGCTCGCGCAGAAGACGACACGCGGCTGCATCGTGCTCGAACGCCCGGACCTGTTGCACAACCTCGTCGTGTTGCACGGAGCCAAAGACACGACCGCTCGCCAAACCGCGATGGCCGAACTGCAAGCGATGTCGATTCGCACGTCGCAGTACAATCCCGGCCACGCCATTCCAGAGAAGAGCTGGGTCTATCGTTTGCTCAAGCGATACTTGTTCGCCGACTTCGGCGTCTACGACGGCCACGACCACAGTCAGAGTGCGGCACCCGGGCAGTTGGCGTTGAAGACTCACGGATCGGCGGTCGAACTCGGCACCGTTTGCAAGTAGTGCCACACCGCGTCGAACTGTTGCCGGGCGTCACCGTCGAAGACGTTCTTGACCTTGGTGGTGCGGCCGTCGACGACGAGCTTGGGCATGCGTGTGGTCACCTCATAACGCGGTGGATCGAGCGTGAAGCGGCGGTAGAAGTCGTGGCGGACTCGCTCACGAGTCATCGCGAAGTTGATGCCCGGTGCGAGCAGCGTCGACTTGTCTCCGGTCGGCGGGAGCGGGCCGATGGCGTGACATTGTCGGCAGTCGAGCAGTCCCGCTCGCGTGGCGAGGGCTTCGCCGATCTCGGCCAAGTCCGGTTCGATGTTTGGTCGCGGCGCGGGTTCATTCGACAGCCCGTGCTCGCGGGCGAGGCCGTTTGCCAACAGGCGTGCTCGCGCGGGAAAACTCGGCATGCGGAGTTTCATCCAGGGACGCGGGCGTTCGGTGATCTGACCGTTGAGCAGTGACTCGGTCCACGCCGCGTGCAATTTCTCGCCGGCCCAGGTCAGATTCGGAGCATTCTCAATCACGCCACCGCGTTCACCTTCCTCGCTGAGTATCTCTGGGTACGAACTCCGCTGGCCGTCGCGCGGGTGACAGACTGCGCATTGCAGGTCGGCGAAGAAGCGACGAGACACTTCGGTCGGCGAGTCTGAAGCGAGAGTTCGCTCATCACCGGAAAGCAGCGCGAGCAGTGCGGATTGCTCGGCCGGTGCGAATTGAAAATCGGGAACGGATGCGGCACGAGCCTGCCCCGATTCCGCCAAGCAGCCGCGAGCCATTCGTTTTCCGAAGGCCGACGGCAAGTGTGGTTTCGGCAACGGTGTGTCGAGCGACACGCGATGACATTGCCGGCAACCGAGCGACGCAAACAACTTTTCTCCGCGCGTGGCGTCGCCAGCGGGTCGAGCGGTCTTCGTCCCCGCGGCTGCGTCTGGCAGTTCGGTCAGCGCGCGGGTGAGCGTCGCCGCCTCATCATCGGTGAGATGGAAATCCGGCATCCGAGTCCACGGAGAGTGACTCTGCGGCTGTTGCAGATATCGAGTCAGCTCACCGGGTAGAAACTTGTCGCGCGCGAAGCTCAGCAGTGTCCGTTCGGGGAAGATCGGTGCGTCCTCAGTGGAGGGCGATAACCGATGGCAGCCGATGCAGCCAAGGTCTTCCCATAGAACAATCGGCGACATCAGGCGGACGGGAGGCGTGCTCGTCTTCGTTGCCGCTTCGTAGCCACGCTCGCCAGAGCGTGGGCGTTGCGACGATGCCCCCACGCTCTTGGCGAGCGTGGCTACCAAATACGCGGCGAGATCCGACGCCTGTTGCCGATGCTCATCGGTCGGCTCCAGCGGGAACAGTCGCGGCATTCGCGCATCGCTGCGCATCTTCGAGGGATTGAGCACCCAGTCCGCGATCCATTCGCCGCGCAGCCGCGAGCCGACTCCGATTAAGTCCGGCGCTTCAGCGTGCAATTCTGGCATCGCCGCTCGCGACGCGAGCACGGCGTCAGAGACTCGATGGCATCGGACACATTGATGGCGAGCGAACAGTTCCTTTCCTAACTGCGACGATTGAGCCTCGTCGGGAAGCTTCTCGCAAAACAGTGACGTCGGCGGAATCGGTTCAGTCTCGAAGGTGTCCGACGACCACATCAGTCGCAGCGACACTGGTTGGCGATTCTGATCGGCATCCACTCGTTGCACGATTCGCAATCGGTTGCAGCCGCGCACGAGTTCGACGCTGCCCGGTTCGTCAGCCGTTGATCGCCACACGACCTGATCGCCGATCGCAATCTCGATTGAACCATCTCCCTCAGCCGAGATCCGATACTTTCCGCGTCGCGGCGCGACGACGTATCCGCTGGCAACGATGTCTCGCGTGCTGCCCAATTCGTGCGGCTCGATACGCCAAGCGGCCATGCGCCGGACGTGGGGCACGTTTTCAACGTACACGTTCTTCTGATCGGGCACGTTGGAAGCGTGCCCCACGAATTCGCACCGAACTCCCGGCACGAGCTGCTCGACTTCCGCTTCGGTGAGCTGTCCGGGACGTGCTCGTGGAGGACGATTCGGAACAGCTTCGAAGCCTCGCCGCACGGCATTGATCGTGGCATCAATGCGTCGCTCAATCGGTCGGCCATCCGCAGTCTTCAACGACATGGAGATTGAGAGCTGATGCGATGGCTGCATGTTCGGAATCTCCAGGAACACCGCATTCTCGGAGTACTCCGGCTTGAGCGTGGCGGAGAGCACTTCGACTTCATCGCGTCCCTCTTGCGCGGGAGCCGACAGTTTGAACTCCGGCGAGCCATACGCCGCCGACCAGCGATAGTTCCAACGTTGAATCCGATAGTTCTCCGGGTCTTCCGCTTCCTTCGGATCGAGCGGATCGCTGAACGTCAGCAGCAAACCGTTTTCGAGAGCCGTCACTCGCAGCGGCAGATCGAGCGATCGGCCGGTGTAGCGCACTCGTTGAAAGCATCCGTCCTTGGCGGCGTTACTGACCCAGCCACGCAGGCCGCTGACGTACAACTGCTCCTCCGATCGGCGGAACCGACCGCGCATCACGCCCGACTCAAACGACAGCGGCAGCGGAACGGTCGCTCCGTCCCAAATGACGTGATCGTCCTTTTGATGTTCGTTTGGCTTCACCGAGAAGCCCCCTTCGGAAACGCTCTTCGCGACTCCGTTCCGAATCGCCGAACCGCGCAACATCAGAAACATCCGGCTGGTGCCGTAGGACAAATGCAGCGGCCGCCCCGACAGCGTTCCCCAAACATTGTCGGGAACCCAGACCTGCCCGCCGCTGGAGTTGTCTTGCAGCCGAGGTATCCAACAGAGCGGAGCCGTGAACTCGGTCGGTGTTGTCGCGCGATGAGCCGACGGCGTGTATCCGTAGAACCCTCCCTGCTTCACCTGAAAGATCGCCGAACCCGGCGTCCATTCACCTTCTTGCGGAGCGACCGTGAAGATGTCCCCCTCGTAGAGGATGTTGTAGACCGTTCCCGGTGGACTCACTTCTGGAACAAGATCTGCGAACCGTCGGATGCCCATCCCGTTCGCGTTGCGAAACCCGGTCGCGAAGACCTCCAATTTTTCGCCATCGGGAGAGACTCGCAACAAGCAGCCGTCGTGATCGGTCGCTCCGTCGGCGTTCCCTTTCAGGAAATAGAACCAGCCCTGCGAGTCGGCTTCGAGACACGTCACGTACTCGTGACCGTTGGCGGTGACTTGGCCGTCGTTGTTGAAGTTCTCGTACCAGTCCGCCTCGCCGTCGTTGTTGAAATCGTGCAGCCGAGTGATCTGGTCTCGGCCAACGACATAGATTTGATTCTTGACGATCTTCAATCCGAGTGGTTGAAACAACCCAGTGGCGAAGCGCTTCCACTTCAGCTTCTCCAGCTTGTCGTCAATGCCGCCGACCAGCCACACGTCTCCGTGCAGGGTGCAGATGGCCGCATCGTAGGTTGGGACTCCGTCCCGACCTGAAGCCGGGTCGGGACGGAGTCCCAACCTACTGAAGAAGTCATGCCCCCCCACAAACATCAGCGCCTTGTACGGGTTGTCGAACGGCAGCGTGAGCGTATCGACGACCAGTGCGTCGGCTTTATCGGACACAACTCCGCGTGTTGTGATCTCCGCTGTCCACCGAGCCGGCCCCGGTTGCGTCAGTCCCTTCAAGCTCCTTTGCGAACTCTGCGACCTTTGTGTTTCCAAGTCTTCTTTCTTCAACACCGAGGCCGTTGAGTTCGCAGAGATTGGAAACAGCAATTTCAACCTGACAGCCTTGTCGTGCGCGACGATCTTGGCCGTGATGGGACTCTTCGTGTCGCCGCGATTCAGCGTCACGATCGCGGCATCGGCCACGAGTTCGACTTGAGAACCCCCTTCGGCGACGAGCAATTCCATCTCGCTGTCTGACGGCGCGATCTCTAACTCGCGAGTGACAAACTTGCGGTCGCCAATGGTCTCAACCCACGGGGACTCCAACACGACGATTTGCTTCGGCCCAACGGTGTACTCGAAGACGACCCGGTCGCCGTGCAGATGCAGGCCGCGATACTTCGCCCACTCGCGCGGCAGCGGGCCGAACGGTTTCGGTCGCGGGTCTTTGAATGCTCCTTCGCGTGACCAGCCGGGTTGTCTCGGCGAATGAAACGCAATCTCTTTGCCGACCTTCGGCGGTCCGATGATGCCGTAGCGTGCGGGATTGAATTCGAGAAACTCGCCAGACCAACCACAGACGACGCGCAGCAGTTCCGTGTCGAACATCACCGACGCTTCCGATTTCTCGCCAATGCGCACGGCGATCCCTTTGAGCGTCATCTCCTTCGGCGTCCAGATCGTCGCCGAGTAAAACCGGCCGACGTCCATCTGCTGCAAGCGATTGTCGACCGAGTCCTGTTCGGTCCACTTGAAGCCGACAGCGTCCTCGCCCCAATGGCCAGTGATTTTGTTTGGCTTCTTCGTAGCCTGACTCTCCGAGTCGGGTACGTTGCCCTTCGATGTCCCGACTCGGAGAGTCAGGCTACTTAGCTCAGCTACTTTTTTTTTGCAGACACCGGCATCCCATCGGTACTGCCGGGGAGCCACGCCTTGAGCTTGTTCGCCGACAGATCGACGAAGCTCCCGCCCTCGGTCAGCGTGTCGAAGTTCCACAACGCGACCGTCGAGTCGTCCGCTTTCAGTCCTTCGCTCGGCACGTTGTCGATTGGCCGCACGCCGCGCGAGATTCGCAGGTCGTCGATCACGCCATCGCAACCAATCACCTGATCGACCAGCGAGCCGATCGCCAATTCTTCTTGTGCCGGCTTCAACTCGGAACCGAACGCTCCGGCTTTCGGCTTCACTTCCTGATCGGCGACCTGCTTGCCATCGACGAACAGCCGGATGCGAGTCGGCTCAAACTGCATCGCCACGAAATGCCATTTGCCATCGGCGATGTCAGTCGCGCCGCGAACGTGATCGGGAGCCAGTCCCGGAGCGTACACCGTCAGTTGCCCGGAGGTCGGCATCGTGAAGAGCTCCCAGTGGGTCGGTGACGACTTCAATTCGTTGGCAACCAGGATGTTGTACGAGCCTTTGCTGTCGAGCTTCGTCCAGAGTTCGACCGTCAGCGGCAGCTTACGGAAGTCGTCGCGGTGATTGACGAACGCGCCGCCGACTCGTGTGTTGAAGGCTTTGCCGAAGCGACCTTCGACCGATGGGAGACCTGCGGTCGCGCGGGCGGCGGGGTCGGGAGACCCGCGCCGAGCGCTCGCAGTAACTCCGGCACGCTTGAGCGAATCTTCGAGCGTCCACGGGCTGCCGGCTCGGAAGAGTGTGTTCTCGGTGATCGCTGTTGGCGGATCGAAGCTAAGCGGATCGCGTCGCGCGGCCCAGACGGTCCCTCGGCGAATCAATGCTCCGGCTTTGCGAATGGAAACGTCCGCGTGGCCGAGCACTGTTTGAAACACGCGAGCTTTCGATTGCTCATAGGCCCACGCTAGCGGTTCGTTTTCTTTCGTGACCTTCGAGTGCGCGGTGACGAGCGGCACGATCGGCAACGCACCTTGCTGACGGAAATAGAGTTCGTCCTCCGTCTCGAACGATGGCAACCCGGCGGTGATGGGATGCTTCTCACCGGCGGCGGTGAGATCGACGTTGAACTTGCCGAACGCATCGTGTCCGCTGAGCCCCGGCTTGTGATCCCAAATCCGGCGAACGATCTGCGTGCGGAACTCCGGCCAGTCCGCTTCTTTGTTGGGCAGCGTGTCGGTCCAACTGCCGTTCGCGAAGTGGATGATCGACAGCCCGCCCCCATCGTCGATGAATTTCTTCAGCCCCGCCTTCGCCGAGTCGCTCAGTCCGGGGCGATCCCAACTGCTGTAGTTCAGGACGAGGGCGTCGTACGCGCTCGGCGCGGGTCTCCCGACCCCGCCGCTTTCGCCGACCGCAGGTCTCCCATTCGATGCCGGTTGATCCTTCGGGAGACGTCCGGTCGGCCCAGCGGCGGGGTCGGGAGACCCGCGCCGAGCGCATGAAGTGATCTTCGCCATGTCGTCCGGGTTCTCGATGACGTCCACCCAGACGCGCGGGTCTTGTTCGAGGATCGGGATCAGCGCGGTGGTCGTCTTGCGCCAATCGTGAGCCGGATGGTTGTGGCCGGTGACGATCAAAATCCGAATTGGCTCCTCCATCGTCGAGACCACGCCGCCAGCCGGCACATCGACGCCCGCCGTCCAGACGATTGCGTTGAGGATCGTGCGACGGAAATTGTCGTCCCACCAGTTTTGGAAGAAGTGCCCGCCGGTGGTGCCGAAGCCTCGGCCGCCGTCTTTGCGTTCGACGGCCCACGCGACGATGTGATCCTTCTGCTGTCCCGGAGGCTTCGTCAGCCAAATCGGTTTGACCCGGTCGTCACCGTCGCGGAAGCGGAGGTTGAAATAGAACTCTTCGCGAGCAGCGAACGGCTTCACGCCGCGAGCGACCGGATGCTCGACACTGCCGAGCGTCACGTTCGCATCCCAAGTGCTGATCGCCGAGAACCATTTGTTGGCGGCCGGCCCTTTCTCGTAGTCGAAGTAGCCGCCGACCCATTCGGTGATTTGGTCGTGAACTCGGCTGGGGTTGAACGTGGTCCAGTGAAATTGGACGAACCCGCAACCGCGCTTCATCTGCCGTTCGAGCGTTTGAAAACGCTCGCCGACATACAGCGGATGATCGGTCGCGTTGCGGTCGCCGCCGTCGGAGATCATCACGATCGTCGCGGCATCGTCGAGCGTCTTCTCGTCCGTCGGCCAACCTTTGAAGTGGGTCTCGACGGCGACTTTGCCTTTGGTACTCGACGACGTGTCGAGGAGATGCTTCAGCAGAATCACGCTCTTCTCGTACTCGTGCGTGTGTTTGCCGTGCCCGGTGATCGGGCCGGCGATGAGCACGATCTTCTTCGGAGCGGCCGGTTCGGCGGCATTCAACAGGCCCGACGACAGCAGCAGACCAATCGCAATCCAGTACCAATTTCGCATGAGCGTTCTCTCCGGGAAACGAAGTCAGCATCAAGGTAACACGCCGAGTTCCGAAGTTGCAGTCGCAGCCGGACAGGGGGACTCGCGGCTTGAGGGTTGTGACGCGTTGCGCATAGCATCACCGGAAATCCTTGCAGGAGGTTCTTTCATGTTCCCGACGATGATTCTGGTGATGGCTCTTGTGGGAGCCGATGCTCCCCCCACGACTCCGGCCGATAAGGCATTTCAGGCGGCGGCGGATGAATTCCTCTCCGGCTACCTCGCCTTCCGCCCGCACACCGCGCTTGAGTTGGGAATTCACGAGTACGACGGCAAGCTGGCTGACTATTCGCAAGACGCACTTGCTCGCGAACTGACACGGCTCAAAACGTTTGAGGAACGATTCGCGAGGTGGCCGGTCGAGGAACTCACTCCGGCAGCGCGAGCGGATCGTGACGTCCTGTTGGCCGGTCTGCGGAAGGCGAAGTTCGAGTCGGATGGAGCCGAAGCGTTTCAGAAGAACCCGATCACCTATTTGCTGGCGATCCAAGTCGACAACTATCTGTTGCGTGAGTACTCGCCGCTGGCCGATCGCGTTCGGTCGATCGTTGCGGTTGAAAAACAAATCCCGCGATTGCTGGCCTCGGCCCGAACGAACCTGCAACCGGTGCTTGGGAAACCGATCGTCGAAACGGCCATCAAGGTCGCCAACGGAGGAGCCAACTTTCTTCAGAACGATCTGCCCAAAGCGATCACCGACTTGAAAGACGACGCGCTGCGAGCCGAACTGAAGCTCGCGAACGATGCCGCGATCGCCGAGATGCGCGGCTACGCGAAATGGTTGGAAACCGAACGGCTGCCGAAATCCGATCACCGCTTCGGGATTGGGAAGGACAAGTACGCTCGGATGCTGCGTGAATTGGAACTCGTCGCACAGTCGCCGGAAGAGATCTTGGAAATCGGCATGCGCGAACTGCGACGCGAGCAAGCGGTCTTCACCGAGACCGCCAAGCAGATCAATCCGACGAAGCCGGCGATCGAAGTCTTCACCGCGATTCAGGAAGATCATCCAACCGCCGAGGGTTTGATTCCCGATACGGCTCGCGGCCTGGAAGCGATCCGGCAATTCGTGATCGACAAGAAGATCGCGTCGATGCCCTCCGATGTTCGCTGCAAGGTTGATGAGACGCCGCCGTTCCGCCGCGCGACCAGCTTCGCGTCGATGGATTCCCCCGGCCCATTCGAGAAGGGATCGACCGAGGCGTTTTATTACGTCACCCCGGTCGATGCCGCGTGGTCGGCGACTCAGAAGAACGAATGGCTGACCGCGTTCAACTACTACACGACCGACGTTGTCTCGATCCACGAGGCGTATCCGGGGCACTACCAGCAGCACCTGCACTTCAACGCCTCGCCGCTGAGCCGCGTGCGAAAGAGTTTTTACAGCTACGCCTTCGTCGAAGGCTGGGCACACTACACCGAGCAGATGCTTCTCGACGAAGGTTTTCCCGGCACCGGCGACCGCCTGAGGACGGCGAAGTATCGACTCGCTCAATCCGACGAAGCGCTGCTGAGGCTCTGCCGTCTGTGTTGCTCGATCAAGATGCACTGCGACGACATGACCGTTGACGAAGCGACGAAATTCTTTCAAGACAATTGCTACTACCAGGAACAGCCCGCTCGGCAAGAGGCGGTGCGCGGCACCTACGATCCCGGCTATCTGCATTACACGCTGGGCAAGCTGATGATTCTGAAACTCCGCCGCGACTGGCAGCAACAAGAGGGGACTGCGTATTCGCTGCAAAAGTTCCACGACACGATGCTGCACCACGGTTCGCCGCCGTTGCCGCTGTTGCGCCAGATCATGTTGAAGGATCGCAAGGCGTGGGATCAGGCGCTGTAAGAGAAAAATCACTTTGGCTTATTGGCAATCCCAAGCTGAGAATACCCGCAGGGAGCGCCTTTCTTTTGGAGTCGCTTGCGGCCATCGTCAATTTCCGACAGGTATTTGCCGGCATCAACTTCTCCCCCCGCAATCGTCAGTAGGCCGCGCACGACATCGGGGGGAGTGCCATTGGGAATGGTTTCGACAGACCCAGCCAACGTGAGCGCTGCCGGAGGCTCCAGCCAACTACTGATTCCGTTGGGTGCCCCGATTTCAAAGTTCATGGAATCGACCGCCAGATCGCGCGGTTCCATCCAATGCACTCCAGAATCGACGTTCTCCACGATGAACAACGTGCTGGCTTCACCGTCGACGACGTCCGCTAGGCTGACTGTGCGGCCGACAGGCGAGGCCGTGCGATCGCCGACGACTCGCAGATAGTTGGTCGTCACGTTGCCCGACTTCTCACAGCCATGCAGCGCGTATTGCGTCGGCATCTGGTCGGCGAGCTTGCGGTTGTTCGGCCCGTCCCACGGTTCGTTGAAGCGATACTGCTGGTACAGGTCGTTCCGTTCCAGGAACGGCAACACCAAAATTCGCCAACTGTGCATCGGCTTGCCGTCGGCATCGGCGATGAACGGAGGCGGATAGCACTTGTAGGTCTCGTGATAGTTGGCGACCGCCAACCCAAGCTGCTTGAGGTTTCACTTGTCCTTCGACTTCTTCGCCGATTCACGTGCCTGTTGGATCGCGGGCACGAGCATGACCGCGCCAACGGCCGTCACCAACGTGAAGCCTCCCAGCAACCATCGACACCAACGCGGAATGCGAGACATCACAGCCCTCCTGACACCAACTACTTAACTCCAACTATTTTGACTGTATGACATTCACATGGATGACCCCATCCGGCTTGTCCGGAAGGTGAAAACGATGGCGAGCTAACAGGCAGCCACCCGCTCCCACCTCTCCCGTTCCTCCGCCGAAGGCGGAGGAACGGGAGAGGTGGGAGCGGGGGGGACGACTTCAATTAGCTCACCATCTGATTCACCAACGGCACAAGGCCGTTGGGGTCAAAAGTAAGACAGTCGAACTATCGGGCAGGTCCGAAATCCATGAATTGTCCGTCCGGCTGCACTCGAAACTGACGCGCGGCAGATTGCTTCGCGAAGACGTCCTGAGTCAGTCGGAACTGCTTGACCAAATCGTCGCCGTGAATCGTCTGCCCGCCGCCGGTGACTCCGCCGACGATGGTGACTTGTCGCGGCGCGATCAACGCGGCGATGTGTGGAATGTCGCCGACGTCACGCAGAATGCCGGGGGCCATCAGGCCAAGTCGCTGATTGCGGTACGGCTCATCGGTGACGTAGCTGGCCAGCGAGTTAATCGTCACCGCGTGTGTGATTCGCTCGTCCAGCGCCGCCGCGCAGAGCGCGACCGAACCCGCCGTGCCGTTGCCGATCACAACGACTTCCGGCGGCAGTTTCGCCAGCCGAGCGGAGAGCACATCGAGCGTGCGACGAACATCCCACGTCCATTGGCCGAGCAACGGACGGCCGATCCACAACGACCATTCGGCCGAGTTGTGATCGGGAGCGTTGCCGATCTTGTCACCCGGAACCGCGAACCGACCGGTGGCTCGCAGTTCGGGAACGGCGACAGCCCAGCCATCTTTCAGCAGCTTGTTGGCTTGGTCGCTCCCCATCGTCTTATCGGCACTCTGTTCGAGGTCCAGCAGCACCGCCAAACGATCGATCTTGGGTGGCTGGGACGTCTCCGGCACACCGCGCACCGTCACGGAAAGCGTGATCCCTGGCTCGCTCTCGAAACTCAGGATGAACGTCTCTCCTTCGGTTTGTTCCAGTCCCGGTTTGGCCTTCGCAGCATTCGCTCCAGTTCCTCCGAGCACCGCATCGAGTGCTTTCAGCCGCGCCGTCTTTTCGGTCTTCCAAGCATCCAGACTGTCCGGGGACTTTCGGTTCTCCAGCAGCCTGCGAGCTTCAGCACCGGCAAAGCGCGGGATCGTCATGTAGTCGTCTGGCCGCGAGTCTCCGGGGAAACAGCGCAGCGATTCGGGTTCTTCAGTTTTGATTTCGGGATCGGGGAGCGGCGAGCCGTCGCCAGTCCCTTTGAGGTGCCGCGTCATCCAGCCGTACATGGCTTCGCGCATCGGCTGGTTGTAGTCGTGTCCCGATTCGATGATCGTGTGTTTGACGCCATCCGGTTTGCCGAGCAGCTTCGCAACCGACTCAACACGAGCGAACGTCTTCTTCGCTTCGCCGACCGAGAACTGAAAGGCATCCCGAGTCGCGCTGGTGATCATCGCCCCGCGACCGGCGGCGAGGCCGAGGACGTCTCCCTCTTCGGTGAATCGTACGGCACCGGGGACGACCTCACACATGCAGCAGGCGGCTCCGAGGTACGAGTCGTACGTGCCGACCGAGCAAGTGGGGACGACGCAGCCGAATCGCTCGTCGAACGCGCCGGCGTACATCGTTTGATTGCCGCCGCCGCTGGCTCCGGTGATGCCGATATGCTTGCCGTCCACTTCCGGCCGAGTCTGCAAGTAATCGACCGCGCGCATGTTTTCATAGACCTGCAATCCGGAGAGCGGCAGCCCGATCGGGAACAGCGTCGCGCCGGTCATCTCACCGTGATACTCGCCCAGCTTCTTGCCGAGACCGCGCTCGCCGGCCCCCATTGCATCGACGACCAGCACGAAGAAGCCGTGCTTCACCGAGCCGATGCAGCGCGACTGCACGACCCGATCTTGTTTCGCTCCGGCCCAATGCCCGTGAACGTGCAGGATCGCCGGCACCTTCTCGGTCTTGGCTTTGTCGGGGACATAAGCATTCGCCGTCATCCACACGCCGGTTCGAGTTTGGAAGATGAGCTTCTCGACGCGATAGCCGTCTCGCTGAATCTCGCCCAACTTTCGCGGAGCCAGTTCGCACGGCGTCTCCGGAAATCCGCCCCAGGCTTTCAAAAGGTTCCCGCGAAGCTTCGTCTGCCGCTGCTGCCACTCGTTGGCGTCGGCTGGAGGCTGATCGTTCGCTCGCAGCGCGGCGGCTTGCGACTTGATGAACGCCAGGAATTCTTTGCCCTTATCCGGGACCGGATCGGCCGCCGAGACCAAGCTCATTCCGAAACAGACAATGAACGCAGCGAATCCCAATTCAAATCGCATCATAGTTCCTCACGATTCAGTTCGAGATGATTCGTTTTCAGAAGCAAAGGCCACACGGCACAGCCCGTAGCAGATCGCCAACAGGGCGGGCAGCACGATGTAGAAGTAATTGATCGTGATGTCAGACAAAGTGAAGAGAAGAACCTGCCAACCAGGCAACTCCGTTCCGAAACCAAGTGCGACGAACTTGATTCGCGGCACCCACCAATACATGGCGCAGAATCCGGCCAGCAGCGTGACACTCATTCCGGCACAAACGATCGACGTCAATAAGCGCATGATCGCTCTCTCTTTTATGTCGAGGACTCGCGACTCCGAGGTCGTTGACGCGACCGGATCGTATCGAGCTTCAATTTCGATGGCGAACTCGCGCCGGGTTCCTTCTCGCGAGCGAACACGATCACCATCATTCCTTCGACGACTGTTGACGTGCTGCAGGCGGCTCGTCGGTCCTCAATTGGCCGGTATCAGGAAATCGTCTATGTCTTTTGAAGTTTCTGGTGGCAGTTTGAATGTCGAGTCCGCCGTGCGCGAGCGATACAGCGCGGCGGCCAATCAGGCCGAGGCGGCGTTGTGTTGTCCGGTCAACTACGACAAGAAGTTGTTGGAGATCATCCCGCCGGAGATTCTTGAACGAGACTATGGCTGCGGCGATCCCTCGAAGCATGTGCGAGCCGGCGAGACGGTACTCGATCTCGGTTCCGGCGGCGGCAAGATCTGCTACATCGCGGCCCAAGTGGTCGGAGCGACTGGCCGAGTGATCGGTGTGGACTGCAATGACGAGATGCTGAATCTGGCTCGCGAGTATCGAAGCGTCGTCGGCGATCGGCTCGGCTTTCACAACGTCGAGTTTCGCAAAGGGAAGATTCAAGACCTGAAGCTCAACCTGGAACGGTTCGAGAAATTCCTCGCCGAGAATCCGGTCCGGTCCAGCAGCGACTGGCTGCGGGCGGAAGAACATGCGAATTCGTTGCGAGCTGCGGCACCGCTGATTGCCGACAGTTCTGTCGATGTCGTGGTCTCGAACTGCGTGCTGAATCTCGTGCGGAGCGAAGATCGTCGGCAGCTCTTCGCCGAGATCTTTCGCGTACTGAAGCCCGGCGGCCGAGCGGTCATCAGTGACATCGTCAGCAGTGACGACGTGCCGCTCGAACTGCAAGCGGACGCGAAGTTGTGGAGCGGCTGCATCAGCGGAGCGTTCCGCGAAGACCGGTTTCTCGCAGCGTTCGAGTCGGCGGGGTTTCACGGTGTCGAGATTCTCGAACGACAAACCGAACCGTGGACGACGGTCGGGGCGCTCGAATTCCGCAGTTTGACGGTGCGTGCCTTCAAGCCGCAGCCAGCGACCAACAGCGATTTCCGTCACGCGGTCATCTATCGCGGGCCGTGGAAAAGCGTGACGACCGACTTCCGACAAGATTTGACTCGCGGCGAGCGTGTTGATGTCCGCGATGCGGAGTTCGCGATGCTCGCGCAGACGCCGTATCGCGATCAGCTCGTGCTGCTGCCAAATGCGAACGTCGAAATCGGTGCGGCTCCCAGCGGCTCGATATTTGTGTCGCTCGATTTGGCAGCGGATGCTGGCGGATGTTGTTCTCCCGGATCGAAATGCTGCTGAGGTTGGCGATGCCGCAAGAGGAAGCTGCATTGGTGCGCGACTTTCGCGAGGCGTGGTCGCGCGCGTCGGCCGATCGAGTGGACACGGTGATGTCGTCCTTGCTGTCGTCCACAGGCGCGCGAGCGGTCGGCTGGTGGCGACGAGTCGGCGAGGAACTTGAGCAGATCAGCTTCCAAGCGGTCGCGGACATGCCGGAGGACGTGCGCATCGGCTTCATGGCGGCGACCGGTCGGGTGACGATGTCGCGCATCGAACTCGGCTGTGTGCGTGCGGCGGCGGAACTCCGGCCGGTGGTCGCTCGCGAAGACGCGGCCCAGCGCGGGCTGACCGGATCGGCCTCGTGGTTGAATCGCTTTGGAGCCAGTCAATCGCTGGCGTTGCCGATCATTCAAGACGATCGCGCCGTGGGGGTGCTGGCGATCGCGACGGCGGAGGTGTTTGACGAGGACTCGCCGATTTGGCGGGCGATGGCGGCGATCGTTGCGGAGCTTGTGAGGGTTCCGTACCGCGACCGTTAGGGAGCGGCCTCGCTCGGCACACAAGCCGCTCCCTGACGGTCGCGGTACGGACCGCAACCTGCTCTTGGCGAAACTGGCTGACTGGACTACATCGCCGCCGCATTTCCCTCGCGAACGGGTCGCTCGACCTGCTTCCGCCTGCCTCAGTTCACACTTCCCTCCGATCTTCACATGCCAACGCTGGACTCGCGCACCACGGATGGGCGACCGGCACCGCTGTCGGTGCGGAGCAACTTCGTTTGGTCGCTGATCGGGAATGTGCTCTACGCCTTCTGTCAGTGGGGCGTGTTGGTCGTGCTGGCCAAGATGTGCTCGCAGGAAACCGTCGGGACGTACGTCCTGGGAATCACGGTGACGTCGCCGATTTTTCTGTTCGCCGGATTGCAACTGCGGCGACTGCAAGCGACCGATGCGAACGAGGAGTTTCAGTTTGGACATTATCTCGGCCTGCAACTCGCCGCGTGTGGCATGGCGATGCTGGCCTGTTGGGGAGCCGGTTGGTTCTCTGGATATCACGACGCTTCGCTGGCGGTGATTCTTTTGGTTGGATTCAGCAAAGCGGTCGAGACGCTGTCGAACACCTTCTACGGATTGTTTCAGCAACGCGAGCGATTGGATCGGATCTCGAAGTCGATGGTGTTGCAGAGCGTGCTGTCGGCGGCAGGGTTGTGTGGCGGCGTCGTTCTGACGGGCGACATCGTTTGGGCCTGCGTCTGGTCGGCAATCGCTCGGCTGATTGCCGTTCTGTTGTATGACGTGCCGAGTGTGTTGTGGTTGGCTGGTGATAATTCGAGTTTGGATCGACAGCCATCAGCCATCAGCCATCGGCTTTCAGCTTGCAAGCCGTTGTGGGAACGTGGACCGCTCTGGCGACTGGCGATGCTCGGAGTGCCGCTGGGCGTGACCGGCATGTTGGTTTCGCTGAACACGAATTTTCCGAGGTTCTTCGTCGAGCAGTTTGGCGGCAAAGCAGAGCTGGGCATCTTCGGAGCGTTGTGTGCTCCGCTGTATGCGATGCACACGCTGACGAAGTCGTTGGAGTCCTCGGCCAGCGCTCAGCTCGCGCGGCTGCACGCGAGCGGCGACATGCTTGGCTTCCGACGGTTGCTTGGCCGATTGATGGCGACGCACACGGCGGTCGCGCTGGCGGGAGTCGTCGTCGCGTGGCTCTTCGGTCGGCCGTTGCTGACGTTGGCGTTCAACGCGGACTACGCCGAGCACGTCGATGTCTTCGTGGCGATCATGTGGGCGACGCTCGTGGCGACATCGACCGGAGTGATGATGACGGCACTGATCGCCGCTCGATTCATTCAAATTCAACTGCCGCTGATCGCGGCAACGTCCCTCGCCGCACTGGTCGCCTGCTGGTGTCTTGTGCCGACGTTCGGAATGCACGGAGCCGCGTGGTCGCTGGCGATCAGCAAGCTGCCGTACCTCGCGGTTGGACTGTGGTTGATCGTGCGAATGCAGCCGAACGTGGGGCACGTTTCCAACGTGCCCGGCCAGCCGACGAAGGAATCGTCGCTGCGCTCGAATCCTTGGCACGTTGAAAACGTGCCCCACGAGCGGAAAGGAGCGGCTTGATGTGCGGCATCGCGGGATTTGCATTGCGACATCCAGCTCCGTGGGGCGAGCCGATTGTCACCGACATGACCGACGCGATCGCGCATCGTGGGCCGGATTCGGACGGGCATCTGGCGAGTCCCGATCAGCGCGTCTGGCTGGGCTTTCGCCGGCTGGCAATCCGCGATCTCGATCCGCGCGCGAATCAGCCGATGCTTAGCGCGAGTGGTCGCACGGCGATCATCTTCAACGGCGAGATTTACAACTCGGCCGAACTCGCGGCGAAGCATTGCCGTGATCTCTCACTACGCACGACGGGCGACACCGAAGTTTTTCTGGAAGCGTTTGAACGCAGCGGCTCGGCGATCTTCGAGCAAGCCAACGGGATGTTCGCGGCTGCGTTTCTGGATCTGGCCTCCGGCGAAGTCACGCTCGTGCGCGATCGGATGGGGAAGAAGCCTCTGTTTCTACATGAGACACCCAGCGGGTTCGCGTTCGGTTCCGAGTTGCGGGTGTTTCGCCGCTTTGGACTGCAACCCGATCCGTCGTCGTTGCCGTTGTATTTGCACTTTGGGTACTTCCCCTCGCCGCACACGTTCTTTCGTGGCACGACACAAGTCTGTCCCGGCGAGTTTGTCGTGTTGCATCGGGGTGAGATTCGTCGCCGGCAACGTTACTTCGATGTGATTCAATGGGCTTGGGGACGCGAAGGGGTCGGGAGTCTTTTTCTCCTGCCCCGTGACGCCGACGGACATTCG
>CAMDPX010000119.1 GCA_945905295.1 Planctomyces sp. SH-PL62
AGAGATTGGAAGACCGCGGGAGAAGCGGAACTCGGACGATTCGATTCGTTGTGAGACCAATGTTGTGAAGTCGTTGGGGCCGCACTCTTTTCCATAAATTCATTCCTCAAAATCTCAAAACACGCGAGCGAGGGATTGAAAGAAAGCCCTCGCTCGCGCGTCGGGTTAGTTTGGCAACTCGCAGCCTTGTCTTTGTTAGATATCGAGCACCAACTCCACGCTCCAACCGTTGTCGGTCTGCTCGACCGACAGACCGTGATACGTGATCGCCTTCACTTCGTGAGCCATGCGATGCCGCGATCGCTCAAACGGCTCGCCGCGAATGGTCGCCTCCAAGACCTGCTCATTGAGCCGCACATTGAACTCGCAGAACAGCATCCCGCGCGTCTCGAATCGAAACAGCAGTTCGTTGAGCCAATCGAAGAGCAGATAGTCGGTCTCTGTGCCGGTGAGTTGAATCGTCTCGGTCAGCGTCGGCTGAACGGCGTCGATGTTCTCGACAAGCAACGACATCAACCCGCGAGCGGCGTCGACGAATAATTCTTCGAGCGTCGCGGCCTCGATTCGCAAACCGATGTCAGCGGTGTGATCGAAAGTCTCAAACATGCGTCCCTCGTGGGGCACGTTTTCAACGTGCCCGTCCAGGCCTGGCACGTTGAATAACGTGCCCCACGATCACACGACTCGCCGATGCTCCGCATCCAACCCTTTGACCAGAAACTGCATCACGCTCGGAGCCAGATGATTGAAGTATTCCCACGAGTGCCCGCCGTGCGACGTCGTGAAGTCGCGCTCAAACGGGACACCGGACGAATTCAATTTGCTGACCAGCTTTTCGACGCCCGGCATCGCATCGCGGTCGATGGGGTCGCACAACAAGAATTGATGCCGAGGCCAATTCAATCCCTGCACCTGCAACGTCGCCGTCTGCTGCCGAGCGGCTTCTTGATCGGCGAACATCTCATCGAGCGGCAGTCCGTGGCCCAGCCAATCTTGAAGGTCGATCACCGGCGAGATCGCAGCGATGACCGGGAACTCATTCGGATGCCGATACGCTAACTGCAAGACTCCCTGCCCACCCATGCTCACTCCGAACGCCGCCACCGCGGGAGGCTTTACCTGCCAAGTCGCGTCAATCCACGGCAGCACGTTGGAGCGAATGTGTCCGATGGGTGACAGCTCGGCGTCGAACTCCGAACAAACCACCGGAAGCCACCACGAGCGTTGGCCGTGAGGACAGATCGCTCGCAGTCCAAGCCGTTCGAGCTCCGCGGTGTAGACCGCATTCCCTGCGAGCGTCTGCAAGCCGTGGCCGTGCAAGAAGAGAACGGCTCGCGCGGGATCGCTCGGCCGAGACGGTTCAAAGATGTCGGCCGCTTTGCCGGCGATTTCAATCGTTTGCCAATTGGACACTGGGAAGCCTTAAAAAACGGTATAACGGCTGACGGCTTTCGGCGATCGGCGATCGGCTTTCGGCCGGTCAGGAAAGGACGTCTCGCAGGACATGCCCATGCACGTCGGTCAGGCGGCGTTCGATGCCGTTGTGATAAAAACTCAGCCGCTCGTGGTTCAGGCCGAGCAGATGCAGGATCGTGGCGTGCAGGTCGTAGATCGTCGAGACGTTCTCGATCGCTTGATGACCGAACTCGTCGGTCGCTCCGTAAGAGAACGGAGCCTTCACACCGGCACCGGCCAACCAGACGGTAAAGCCCTTCGGGTTGTGATCGCGTCCGTTCGCTCCCTTTTGGAAGGTTGGCATGCGACCGAACTCGGTGACCCACGCAACCAGCGTGTCTTCCAGCAGTCCACGTTGCTTGAGGTCTCGCAGCAGTGCGGCACACGGTTGATCGAGAATCGGCGCGTGAACTGAGTACTGCTGCTGAAGAGTCTTGTGTCCGTCCCAATTGCCGACCCCTTCGCCCATCGCATACGAGCCGTTGAAGAGTTGCACGAACCGCACTCCTCGTTCGATCAGCCGCCGAGCCAGCAGGCAATTCCGCGCGAAGCCCGCTTTGTTCTTGTTCTCGTCCTGAGTGCCGTAAGCCTCGTGAGTCGATTTCGATTCGGCTTCGAGATTCGCGACCGTCGCCGCACTGATCTGCATCTTCGCGGCGAGTTCGTAGCTGGCGATCCGCGCGAGCAGTTCGCTGTCACCCGGATTTCGTTCGAGATGTTTCTCGTTGAGTCGTCGCAGAAAGTCGCGTGTTGCCACGTCGGTCGATTCCGAGATCTCCGGCGGACGACGCAGGTTCGGGATCGGCTTATCGGCCGTGAACGGCGTCCCCTGAAACGCGGCAGGCAGAAACTTCGAGTTCCAATGACTCGCCCCAATCTGCGGCACACCGCGCGGATCGGGAATCGCGACGAATGCCGGCAGGTCGGAGCACTCGCTTCCCAGTGCGTAGCTGACCCAGCAGCCGACTCCCGGAAAGCCGTCGAGGATGAAGCCGGTGCTCATCTGATTTTCGGCCGGCCCATGCGTGTTCGACTTCGCCATCATCGAATGAATGAAGCACATCTCGTCGGCCAGTCCCGCGAGGTTCGGCAACAGATCGCTGACCATCTTGCCCGACTCACCACGCGGCCGGAACGGCCACAGCGGCTTGATCAGATTGCCGTTCTCCCCCTGAAACGTGATGAGCTTGTCGTTCCCCGGCATCGGTGTGTCGTGCCGTTTGATGAGCTCCGGCTTGTAATCGAACGAGTCGACGTGGCTCATCGCTCCGGAGCAAAAAATCATCAACACGCGATTCGCTCGCGCTGCGAAGTGCGCCGGCCGAGCGGCATACGGTGTCGCCGGATTGATCTTCGGCCGGATCGGATTTTTGTCATCCGCCGTCAATCCGTTCTGCGCGAGCAGCGTTGCCAACGCGAGACCGCTCAGCCCGTGGGCCGAGTCGTTTAAGAAGCGACGCCGGTCGAGGAGTCGCAAACCAATCGGTGAAATTTTTGGAACCGTCATGGCGTGAAGCAAAACAAGCGGACCCGCGCCGGTCAACCGGTGGTCTGGTACGATCCTTGGCGTTCATTGTTGGAAAGTGCCCGACGAATTTAAGCAGACGACGAATGGAAGGCCTCTATTCGTCGTCTCCTTAAATTCGTCGGGCTCCTTCTCGAAACCCTCAAAGGCGCACCTTGCACTCAATCAGTTTCAATCTGCTCGCCTTCGGCTTCGCCAGTCCCGCCTTATTGGGTTGGTTGGCGTTAGCCGTCGTGCCGGTGTTGATTCACTGGCTGTTCCGCCGTCGGTATCGCGAAGTGACTTGGGCGGCGATGCAGTTCCTGCACGCGGCGGCTCGCAAGCAATCGCGGCGGACTCGGCTGGAGCAATTGCTGTTGTTGGCGGCGCGAGTCTTGATTCTGGCGCTGATTGTGTTCGCGTTGGCTCGGCCACGCTGGGTGGATGCCGGAAAGCTCGCGCGAGCAACACCGCCGACATTGCGAGTGATCGTGCTGGATGCGTCGCTGAGCATGGGCCGCAAAGCCACGAGCAACACCGACAACGCGGCAGCGACGTTATTGGAAGCGGGTAAGGTGATCGCGCGAGACATCGTCAAGAAGAGTCATTCCGGCGACCGCTTCGCGCTGGCCCGCATTTCCGGCTCGGAGCCGCGTCTGTTGATCCGACAGCCGACGCTCGTGGCGAGTGCCGTGCTCGAAGAGATCGACCGGCTGCCGCTGACGTTCGAGCGTGGCGATGTCGCGGCGACTCTGCGGCAGCTCTCCGAATTGATCGCTGTCAAGCAGCCGCACGAACGTTGCGAGATCGCCGTGATCTCCGATTTCCAAGCGGATGCCTGGGACGTGGAGCACGTTTTCAACGTGCTCAAATCGGACGGGCACGTTGGAAACGTGCCCCACGACTTCGTGCTCATCGACGTTGGAGCCGCGTTGCCGGACAACGCCGCGATCGTTGGCCTGAACGTCGCCCCGCCAATCCTCGCGGCCGAACAGCCCATGTCTGTGACCGTGACGCTCCGCAACGCCGGGACCGTGCCGCTCACCGCACGGCGCGTTGAGTTGCGCGTCGACGAACAACTCGCCGATTCGCGGCGTGTCGATTTGCCGCTCGGCCAAGACGCGACCGTTGAGTTCACGCTCAACGCGCCGGCGTCGGGCGACCACGCGCTGTCGGTACGATTGGAAGAGGATTCATTGCTCGGCGACAACGAACGCTGGCTGGCGTTGAGCGTGCGATCGGAGCTGAGCGTGCTGCTGGTTAATGGCCGCCCCTCGGCCCGCCCGCGCGATGCGGCGACGTTCTTCGTCGAACAAGCGTTGTCTCCGAAAACGACCGATCGCGCGGCGAATGCGCGCTGGCTGCGAGTCACGACTGTGCCGGACTCGGAAATCCCGAACGTGGAACTCGATCGGCATGACGTCGTCTTCCTCTGCGATGTCGGCACGTTGACCGAGCTGGATGTCGAACGTCTGCGACGCTTCGCGGAGAACGGTGGCGGAGTGATCGTGTCGCTCGGCCCAACGGTCTCGGTCGAGAAGCTCAACGACGTCGCGTTCGGACCGCACGGGCTGATGTCGGTGCGATTCAACGAACTCGTCACGAGCACTAACGAAGACGGGACGCCGTCCGCATTCGGCTTCGATCCCGGCGACTTCGCGCACCCGCTGCTGCGCGAGTTTCGTGGCAATCCCGGAGCCGGTTTGGAAACGGCGCTCATTCGGCAATACGTGCGGACCGTGGCCGACGCTGGCCCGCCGCGGCGGATCGGCCACGACGTCGCACTGCGATTCTCGAACGGCGATCCGGCGATCGTGACGTCCACCGATGGCGGACTCGGCCGAGGCCGCTGCGTGCTGGTCACAACGTCGCTCGACGAGACGTGGGGCGAATGGGCCATCTGGGCGGCGGGCTTCGTCCCGTTGATCCATGAACTCACCGAGTACGCCGCCACGGGACGCTCGCAACCGCGCGAATCGCTCGTCGGCGAATTCGAACAACTCGAAGTTCCCAACGGCTCGACGAGCGTCACGCTGACAACGCCGGATGGAGTCGCGCGAACGGTCACTCCGGTCGATCGAGATGGTCGATCTCTGATCGTCATCAACGACACGCTCCGCCCCGCTCGCCAACGCCACTGCGGTTCGCGATCAACGTCGATCCGCGCGAGAGCGATCCGCGACGGCTCGATCCGCGCGAGTGGTCCACGTCGCATGGAGACGAACAAGGCCACGGGATCGTCGTCCGCGATGCGAACTCACCCACCGTGGTATCCTCCGATGACTCGGAACCGGATGCGCATTCGCTGACGATTTATCTTCTCTCCACCGTGCTTGCTCTCTTGTTGATCGAACAGGCATTGGCGTGGCGCTTTACCGTGGGTGCCGCGTTCGCGATTCTCTCGCTCGCACTCGCCGCGATCTGGACGGCGATGCGACTGTAGCTGAACTCGCCAGAGTTCAGTTCTTGTGGATCAATCTGAATTCTGGCGAATTCAGCTACGACGATTGCTGATAGAAGCTCCTTATGCCCGACACCATCCAAGCCAGCATCTATGACTTCCCTCAATACTACGAATTGCTGTTCGGCTCCGACTGGCGGGCGGAGTTTCATTTCTTACGCGGCTGCTTTGAGAAGCACGCGACTCGCAAGGTTCGCAAACTCTTCGAGCCGGCCTGCGGGACCGGTCGCCTGCTGCTGCAATTCGCGAAGGCGGGGAACAAGGTCAGCGGCAACGACCTCAACGAGAAGGCGGTTGCGTACTGCAACGATCGTCTGAAGAAACACGGCTTCGCCAAGAGCGTGACCGTCGGCGACATGGCCGACTTTCAGCTCAAGCAACCGGTCGATGCCGCGTTCAACACGATCAACACGTTTCGGCATCTACCAACCGAAGCGACCGCCGAGGCTCATCTGAAGTGCATGGCCGCCGCATTGGCTCCGGGCGGAATCTACGCGCTGGGACTGCACCTCTTGCCAACTCGCGGACCGCACGACGAAGAAGAATCCTGGATCGCGCGGCGCGGACATGTGCAGATCAACTCGCGCATGTGGTCCAAGCGAGTCGATCGCAAAGGACGCATGGAATACCTCGGCATGACGCTCGATATCTGGATGCCGACGAAGCATCTGCGGATCGAAGACGAGATGCACTATCGGACTTACACGGCGGCCCAGATGTCCGACCTGCTGTCGCGAGTCCCCGAACTCGAACACGTCGCGACGTATGACTTCGCGTATGACCTCAAGCAGCCGGTGACGATTGGGCCGATGACGCAGGATGTCGTGCTGATTCTGCGGCGACGATAGCTCGTGGGGCACGTTTTCAACGTGCCCGTCATGGATGCGCTGAGCACGTTGAAAACGTGCCGCACGAAGAACTCACGCTTGGCCTTGTCCGCGGACGATGGTTACGATCAATCGTGACTGATGCGTTCTCTGTCGAACTTTGAGGTTCACAAACCATGCTGACGATGCTTGGAAGTCCGCGACGATGTTGTGATGGGATTACTCGGCGTGAGACCCTGAAAGCTGGAGCCTTATCCGCGCTCAGCGGCTTTGGCCTGCCGCAGATGCTGGCGGCGGAGGAGGCGGGACACGTCGGACACGCGAAGGCGAAGAACGTCATCTTCATTTTTTTGCTCGGAGGCGCTGCGACTCAGGACATGTATGACCTGAAGCCGGAAGGCCCGTCGGAAACGCGCGGCGAGTTCCGGCCGATCGCGACGAACGTTCCCGGCATCGACGTCTGCGAGCACTTGCCGCAGTTCGCTCAGTGGGCGCACCGCACGGCGTTCATTCGCTCGATCAATCACAAGGCGGGCTGTCACAACTGTCTGCCCTGTTACACCGGCTACGACTTGATGCCGCCGGACCAGAAGCCGCGCGACACCGATCCGCCGAGCATGGGTTCGATCTGCGAGTACCTCAGCGCGGGACAGAAGAAGTTGCCCGATTACGTTTACATGCCAGTGTGGCTCGGCTGGGGCCAAGCATTTCGCCGAGCGGGCCCGTACAGCGGCTTCCTCGGCAAGCGGTTCGACGGGCTAACGACCGAGTCGACGCCGTTCTACGACAAGGATGGATTCGCGCCACTGCCGGGCAATCCGCAGATCGTGCGCGGAGCACCGTTGCTCCCGAACAGCGTGCTGACGGACGGCATGACGGTCGATCGGTTGAACTCACGCCGGTCACTGCTGCAACAGATTGATGATCAGCGACAGAAAGCGGATGTCGCACTCGCGACCTCGTCCTTCGATCGCAATCAGCAGCGAGCGTTCGACGTGCTGACGTCGTCGAAGCTTCGCACGGCGTTTGATCTGACTCTCGAAGATCCGAAGACGGTCGATCGCTACGGCAACACGCTGTTCGGCAACTCGACACTGATCGCTCGGCGGCTGATCGAGCAGGGCGTTCGCTTCGTGAATGTGACGTGGGATTTGTTCTGGGGACCGGTTAACGTCGACTACGACGCCTGGGACACTCATCAGAAAAACTTCCACATCTTGAAGAACAACAAGTTGCCCGGCTTCGATCAAACGATGTCGGCTTTGATGGGCGACTTGCAGGCTCGCGGCCTGTTGGACGAAACGCTGATCTGCGTCACCAGCGAGATGGGTCGCACTCCACGCGTGAACGGCAACGCGGGCCGCGATCATTGGACGAACTGCTACGGCTCACTCTTGGCCGGAGCCGGCATCCGCGGCGGCACCGCTTACGGAGCCTCCGATTCGCAAGCGGCGTATGTGAAGGACAAGCCCGCTCGACCGGCCGATCTGTGCGCGACAATCTATCGCTGCCTCGGCATTGATCCGGAAATGCGAGTCCCCGATCACAACAACCGCCCGGTTGAGATCGCTCAGGGTGGCCAGCCAATCGAAGAAGTGCTGGCGTGATGGACGGCAAGTTGAAGGTCGAACCCTGGCACTCTATCGCAACCGAATCGCGCATTTCGGCAGCGCCGTTTGTAGCTCGGCGACGCCCGCCGCAGTGACTTTTGTTTCTTGCAGCGACAGGTCTGCGAGATTCGTCAGGCCGCGGAGATGGACCAAGCCTCCATCGGTGATTGGCGTCTGAGAGAGATTCAACACAAAGAGATTCTTTAATCCTTGAAGTTGTTTCAGTCCGTCATCGGTGATGGATAGTGAGTTCAGCCCCAAGCTCTCCGCGTGCTTCATTTTCGCGATGTCAGCCAAACCGGAATCGGTGACTTGCGAGTCGCCAACTCCCAAGCCGGCTAATCTCGTCAGCAGCCCCGATATTTTCGGCAGAGCTTTGTCGGTCATCTGCGGTAATCTCAATTGCAGAGTGCGAAGCTGCTGGCAGCTCTCAAGGTGTCCGACTCCTTCGTCCGTGAACTGCCTGCCCATCAGCACGAGTTCTTCCAATTGGTTCATCTCGGCGAAATGTTTGAGGCCATCATCGGACATCCGCGTGTCGCGCAGGTCCAGATGTTTCAAACTGGGCAGCCCTTTGAGGTGCGCTATCCCGTCATTTGTCACGCGGTGGTCGTCGTACAACGCGAGTCGTGTCAGATGTCTCAAGCCGAGCAGGTTTTTCAGACTGTCGTCATCAACCTTCGAACGCAGGTCTAAGAAGATAATGGCGGTGGTCTTGAAGTCCTCCCTGGGGAGCTCTTCGAGAGAGGTGTAATCGCGGCTCTGTCCGTCGAGATGCACGATCCCTCGGCGACTCACGACCCACTCCGCGACGCGGCGGTCTTGATCCGGTGCGGGCGGGTTCGAGGCTTGAGGAGAACGGTCGGCTTCAACGGAAGTCTCGATCACTTGCACGCAGCGGAAGCCGACCACGTCATGCCGTTCCGACGGCGCGAGACGAGCGCGATAGGAACTCTCCGCGTTGTGCGCGAGGTTGTACCAGTTCCCGCCGCGGAGCACGCGTGACGATCCGACGGATGGCCCCAGCGGATCATTGGGAGGCGACTTCTCGTACGCCTTGGGGTCGTGCCAGTCTTGGCACCACTCATAGACATTCCCGTGCATGTCGTACAAACCGAATGGATTGGGGAGCTTGGCCGCAACGGGATGAGCCTTTGCTCGGGAGTTGCCCTGATACCAACCGTGCTGCGGCAAAAGGGCCACGCCATCGCCGAAGGAATACGAACTCACCGTTCCCGCGCGGCAGGCATATTCCCATTCGGCTTCGGTTGGCAGGCGATAAGTGGTCTGCTCGGTTTCGCTCAGCCATTTGCAGAATGACGTCGCGTCGTCCCAGGAGACAACCGAAACCGGAAAGTCGTCGGCGACCGGATAGCTGGGATTCAAAAAGTTGGCGGGTGGCGGTTGCTTGGCCGCCGATGGTGTCTGCTTGGCGGAGTCTTTTGCGATTTGCGTTTTGGTTTCGAACCCGGTCGACGCGGCGAACTTCTTAAACTGGCCGATGGTCACTTCCGTCGCGCCGATGCGGAACGGTTTGGTGATCGTGACTCGATGCTGCGGTTGCTCGGCATCACCGCGGTTGTTCTTCTTGGCCTCTGGACTGGCAGAGCCACCGCCCTCCGCTTGGACCTGGGCATCGGTGCTGCCCATCAGGAACTCACCGGGTGGGATCAGGATCATCGACATTCCGACGGAGTTGATTGTTTCCACCGTTGTGTCGAGATGACTGGCCCATGCCGCTTGATGACTTTTGGTCTGCTGAGTTTCGAACGGTGCCATCGCCGCCGGAGGTGTTGGTCCAACCCGTTTCATCGCCGGTGCTGGCGTGCTGGCCTGTGCTGGCGGATCTGAGCCTTTTGACTTGGCGGCCTCGTCAATGGTTCGGACGACTCGGAACCCGACGTTGTAGTGCCGAGCCTCCGGAGCCCGCCCGGTGCGATAGGCCGAGCGACAATTCGACGCGGTGAAATCCCAGACGCCGCCTCGAACCGCTCGATGCCTGCCAAGATCGGGACCATGCGGATCGTTCACAGGAGAAGTGGCGTACCACTTCGCGTCCCACCAGTCCCAACACCATTCCCAGACATTTCCCGCCGTGTCGAACAATCCAAAGGGGTTCGGACGCTTCAGTCCGACAGATCGCGCGCTCCCGCCAGCGTTCTGATCGTACCATCCGTGTTGATCCAGAAGCTTCGCGTCATCGCCGAACCAGTATTGAGTCGTTGTTCCCGCGCGACAGGCGTATTCCCATTCGGCGTCGGTGGGCAAGCGAAAGCCATTCGCGCTTTCATTGAAGGTCCAGCGTCCCTGGTCATCGACTTGGTAACACGGCACGAGTTGCTCCCGCGAGGAGATCCAGTTGCAGAAGGCGATCGCGTCGTTCCAAGTGACCTGAGTCACCGGCCAATCGTCGGTCACTTGATATCCCGGAGCGCGCCAATTCAACAGGTTTCGTTTGTTCGGATCGGTGACTTCGGCCGTTGAGTTGGTGTTGCCGTTTCCAAGCTGCTCGGCTTGCGTCACATATTGAGTGGCCTCGACAAACTTTTTGAATTGGCCAATCGTCACCTCGGTCGTACCGATCCACGCGGGCTTGGTGAGGACCACTCGATGCTGCGGTCGCTCGAATTCGGCAAAGGCCGACTTCGTTCTCGGATCCACATTCGGCTCGCTGGCGGTGATCTGTGCTAAGGCGGCCTGAATTTGTTCTTCGGTGCTGCCCATCAGAAACTCGCCCGGCGGGAGCAAGACGAATGACATGCCGATGCTGTTTTTCGTCTCCACCTGCGTTCCGAGAAACTGCGCCCAAGCCTGCTGATGAGCCTTGGCCTCATCGGCATCAAACGGAGCAATCGCCGGTTTCGGGACGGCGGGCGTCGTCGATTCGACGATCCGATGTTCGCCCAAGTCGGCCTCCACCGGCTGAGGCTGACGGTCGCGAATCAGCCACGTGAGGAGACTTACCGCCGCAACCACGATCCCCAAAACAATTCCGACTCGACGAGGCTTCACGCGGTGAACTTGCCGGACGGTTTCGGACGTGTTGGCCGCCGCGCCGCTCGCCATGACCACCGTTAGCGGCATTGAGGAGTACGAGATCACATCGCGCGCCCCGTGAATTGCGCTCGTCGAAGATCCAGTCGCCGTCACGCTGGAGATCTTCGACAACCACGATTCGACAGGTGCCGTTCCGAGCCTTGAGCGCAACTCTTCCAAGGCGTGGATCACTTCCGTCATCGTCTGAAAGCGATCCTCGGGCTTCTTGGCGACCATCTTGCGGAAGACTTGGTCGAGACTTTCCAGCGTCACAGCGTCCGCAGCGTTGTAGCGGCAGGGCGCGAGCCCTCCGGTTTCGGGCGGGGATTCGCTGACACCGGACGGCTTGCGCCGATCCGCTACAAAAGTTTCTTCGCGCCGTTTCCTGAGTTCGCGACTCAACGAAGGAATCGGCGCGTCACGATGAGCCAGAATGCGCCGCATCACCGTATCGCCTTCATACATCGTGCGGCCGACAAGCAATCCAAACAGCGAACAGCCCAAGCTGTAGATGTCGCTGCGAACGTCCGCGAGCTTGGTGTCGAGCGCCTGTTCGGGGGCCATGTAGTCGATGGTTCCCAGCACCGCTCCCGTCGAGGTCAACTCATGATCGGCCGCGGCTCCCGGAGCGTTTTCGATGCGTGCCAGACCCATGTCGAGGATTTTGACGTGGAGCTGGTTTTCAACCTGCCCCACGGTCAGCATCAAATTTCCCGGCTTGATATCGCGATGCACGATGCCACATCGGTGAGCGTACTCCAGCCCGACAGCCGCCTGCAGAATACAGTCGATCGCCGTCTGTCCGGACAGCGGGCCGTGCTCCTTGACGAGCGACGAGAGGTCGCGTCCTTCGACGTATTCCATGACCAGGAAGTGCGTGCCGTGATGCTCGTCGGCGTCGAAGGCGGTGACGATGTTTGGATGCGCGAGCTTCGCCGCCGCACGAGCTTCCCGTTGAAATCGTTCGACTCTCGTCGGCGTTCGGACGGATTCGGGAGACAGCACTTTGAGAGCCACGATGCGGTCCATGCGCCGATGCCGAGCTTTCAGGACCAGCCCCATGCCTCCCTGCCCAAGCTTGTCGAGCACCACATAATTGCCCAACACCAGGTGGTCGATCCGTCCTCCGAGGATGCACTCCGCTTGGTAGTCGGTCAGTGCGCCGCGCTTCGTCAACGTCTGAACGAATTCCTCTGCTGTTTGCGGTCGCTCGGCGGGAGCCCCAGCCAGCAACGTGGCAATCTCGCCGACCGTCAACAGCCCGCTGGCAGCCAGTCGATCAGCGATGTCGTTGAGTGTCTGCGGCATTTGGTTTCGTAGGACGGGCACTCTTGCCCGTCATTCATGGGCGAGAAAGAACACAGGACGGGCAAGAGTGCCCGTCCTACATGGGTAGTTGACCATCCAGTGAAGTATTGAGCGACTCTTTCGCCGACTGCCAGCGGCGGCGAACCGTTCGCTCGGAAATTCCGAGCAACGCCGCCGCGTCAGTCTGTTCAAGTCCTTGGTAGTAGATCAAATCGAAGACTTCCCGTTCCTCATCCGGTAGCACGCTCGCTTGTTCGTGCAGTTCACTCCACAGGGATAACCGCCGGGGATCGAGCGTCCCCGAACCTCGATCGACCTGCGAGGCCGACGAGTTCCCACCGTCGTTCCAGTCCGAGCGAGATTCGTGGTTGGCCCCCAAACCCTCTGGCCCGAAGTAATGCCGAGCGAGGTCAATCAGCTCACGGCGAATCTGCATCGTCGCCAACGCAAAGAACCCACGCACGTCGCTGGGCCGCGTGGCTTGGAACGCTCGGAACAGACGGACCGACGCGTTCTGCACAACATCCGCCGTGTCCTCCCACCGCCGAACCCGTTCGAAATCCCGGAGCATCGAGCGTGTCAGTTTTTCGAGCCGTTCCGAAGTCCGTACCAGCAAGTCATTCAACGCGGCCTCATCACCTGCCACGAATCGATCGATCGTTCGTTGCAGTTGAATCGAGTCGGCATCGAAGTCAGACATGCAAGGCTCCTGGGGCGCTCGTCAAGAAACGTAGCTCAACGTCCGCGGCGAAGTCGAATCGTCGAAATCGTTGGTCGCAGGCGATTCGAGTACAGGGTTTGGGATTTCTGTGAAGTCTTTCTGATTTCCTTGGCCGCTGGAACCGTTCGGTTACGCCCGTCTGAATAGGAGCAGTTTTTCGGGCAACCTAATGCCGTACCAACTGCGAATCAAATGCACTTCGGGAGGTTGGAAACAACCCAGGGGCGACTCGATGTTACTTGCGCGCGTCATCATCCTGAGCCTGACGATATTGAGCTTACACATTGCGGCTGTGGCGCAGGACGATGCCAAGGGAAAATCGTCTCCGGCAGGAAATTCTCTGGAAGAAAGAAAACAGAGATTTTCGGCCTTGGACGGAAACGAGGATCAGGTCTTGTCGGGCAAAGAGGCCCGTGGTCTTGAGCCGCTTGACACGAATCGCGACGGCGAGATTTCGCTTCAGGAGTTTCTCGCTGGCGGTTCAGGGGGCAACCCGCCAGAACCGGTTTCAGAGGCTCCGGCAGTCGATCCTCGCCAGCGTGCCTGGGATCAGCAGTTGGCCAAGCAGTTGGATTCCGGAGCTCGCTGGGCTGTGCTGATTGGTGTGAACAAATACCAGAGGCTCACACCGCTGCGTTTTTGCGTGTCCGATACGCGGGGACTGGCGGAGGCTCTCACGAACTATTGTGGCGTTCCCAAATCGAACGTGTTGCTACTGACGGACGATCAAGAGAATCAACACTTGAAGCCCCTGAGGCTTAATCTTCAGGGGCAGGTTTCGGAGTTTCTGAAGAAAGCGAGCGCACGTGATACGGTTTTAATTTCCTTCTCCGGCCACGGATTCGATCGCGACGGGCAGAGTTTCTTATGCCCACTGGATTTCGATGGCGACCAACCCGGACTGACGGGATGGCGGGCGGATGAACTGCGAACCATGCTGCAGGACTGCCGAGCCGCGCAAAAGCTGTTGTTTCTGGATTGTTGCCACTCCGGTGCCGCCGTCAGCATCTCCGGTTTTGGAGCCTCACCGCAGGTCGTCGGAGAAGCATTTGCAAAATCGCAGGGTCTAATCACTTTCGCCGGATGTCGCCGTGACCAGTCAGCGCTGGAATCGGACAAATACAGACGTGGCGTGTTTGCGAACGCGCTCATCCGTGGCATCAGTGGTGAAGCGGATTTCGATCACAACGGGATCGTCGACAGCGACGAACTTTATCGGCATGTCCAGTTCGAAGTTCCCATCGCGGCACAAGAAGTGATCCCCGGACACCAGCAGACTCCAGTGCGCATCATCGGACAGGATGTCGTGGGAGTCTTCGCACTCTCTCGGCCCAATGGAAAACTGCCGCCCGATCCGCAACAGAAATTCAAACCGGGGGACATTCTCGCCAACAGTATCGGGATGAAGTTTGTGGTTGTCCCGCGCGGGATGTTCGCGATGGGGTCTCCTGTGGATGAGTATCTGCGAGACGAGTCCGAGGTTCTGGGTGCAGTCTTGATGACCCAGCCGATCGTGATGGGAGTGTTTGAAGTCACGCAAAGCCAATATGCCCGCGTGATGGGCGCGAACCCCAGTTGGTTTTCCGCCAAAGGGGACGGAGCAGCCGAGGTGGAAGGGCAATCGACCGGGGAGTTTCCCGTTGAGCAAGTGAGTTGGTCCGACGCGACTGCCTTCTGCGCAAAATTGTCTCGGTTGCCGGGCGAAACCCCATCGGGAGTTCGATATCGACTTCCTACGGAGGCGGAGTGGGAATACTGCTGCCGAGCAGGAGGTGTCACGGCTTTTCAGACCGGAGAGTCGATCACGAGCCGTCAAGCGAATATCCGGGGTGATCACCGCGCCCCCAAGGCTTCCGCAGGAAAAGCCCTGAGCCGTACGACCAAAGTTGGTTCTTATCCTCGCAATGGATTCGGCCTGCACGACATGCACGGCAACGTCAGCGAATGGTGCCTTGATTCGTTGGTGACGAGACGGCTGTTCGTTGGCGAACTCGAAATACAACGCCCGACATCGGCCAGCAACATCATCGAATTCCTTGAGGCCTCACTGACCGCTCAAGGTGCCAATCGGCGAGTTCGTTTTCCCGAAAATCCGCGCGGCACCCCGGAGGGCGACCAGCGAGTGCTTCGCGGTGGCTCATTCATGAGCGACCTGGCGCTCGTCCGATCTGCCGCCCGCCGTGAACAGAATCGAAATCACACACATCGAGCGAACGGATTTCGTGTCGTCTGTGAATTCCCGATGGAGTAGTCCTGCATCGACGCGCGGCAGTCGTCTGCCCGCCGTCACTCAACGAGTCGCAATAGAAAGGGAGATTTCTCATGTCATTTTCTAGGTGGTCGCGATTGGGGTTGCTGGCATTGACGCTTTTCAGCAGCGGTTTGCTGATCGCAGCCGACAAAGACAAACCGGCAACGAAGGAAAAGGCCAAGCTGAAAGGCTTGGATTTCAGCGGTCGGGATCTGTCTGGTATGAGCTTCGTCGGCAGGACAGATCTCGAGTACGCGAACTTCCAAGAGTGCATCTGCAAGAAATTGCGATTCAAGCCGACGGACTTTGAAGAAGTCGATCTCACCGGAGCCAACTTCCAAGGAGCTCAATTTGAAGGGACGAACTTCGCGAAGGCGAATTTGACGAATGTCGACTTTCGCAACGCGACTCTGGAGTTCCCGTCCTTTAGCGAAGCCAACCTCACTGGGGCCAACTTCGAAAAGGTGGACCTGTCGCACACGGTGTTCAGTTACACGAATCTCCGCAAGGCCAATTTCCGAAACAGCCGCGGGCTGAAGTCCGTACAATTTCTCGATCTCTCCGAGTGTGATTTTCGGGGCGCGAATCTCGTCAACCTGAATTACACCGAGCGCACCATTTTCCGCAAAGCGAAATACGACAGTAAGACGCGCTGGCCGAAAAACTTTGACATCGAAGCCGCCGGAGTTGTGGAGGTCACGCAACCGGACGAGGCCGACAAAGCCAAGCTCGAAAAGGAATTCGTCGATCTCGACTCCAATCAGGATGGGTGGCTCTCCGGCAAGGAAATGAAGGGCCACGAAAGACTCGACACAAACAACGACAACAAGGTCAGCCTGGAAGAGTTCATCGAGGGACGCAAATAGTCCAGTCGAAGCCCGTCGTCGCACGATCCTGACCGCGCTAATGAACCGAAGGACGTCAGGTTCTGTGCGTTGAAACGACCGCTGGACAAGCTCAGCGATGTGATGGCGCGTCCCCCCCCCCCAACTCATTTTTGGAGCCGACCATGATTACGCATCAACGATCCATTTTTGTCGTCGCCCTCGTCGCTGTGTCGTTCCTGAGCACTTCAAATTCTTTGCTCGCCGGGGACGCCGAAGCCTTCGCTCATCGCGACGTGAACGACGATGGCGTGCTCTCCGGCAAGGAGGCTGCGGCGTTCGTGCAGTTCGACGCTGATGGTGACGGCGAAGTGACGAAAACCGAATACACTGCCGGCGTGGCTAAACTGCGAAAACAGTTGCTTGAGATCCCCGACGACAAGCTCTTTGCCGATTACGACAAGAATGAAGATTCCGTCCTGTCGGGAACGGAAATGATTGCCCTCGAAGTCTACGACGCGGACGGCGATGGAGAACTCTCTATCAACGAACTTAAGGCCGGTCGTGACGCTGAGCGGAAACCTGCCGGACCAAGTCGCGACGAATTACTGCGCCAATTCCGTGAACTCGACAAGAACGAAGACGGTCGCCTCTCCGGCAAGGAGCTGGCCGGCTATGAAAAACTGGATCGTAACGGCGACCGCCGAGTGACCGAGCAAGAGTTTCTCGAAGGGGACGCCCCTGCCCCACAAGCCGGAGATCCGCTCGCGATCTTTCTGCGAATGATTCGCAGTTCCGATTCGACGGAGTTCTTCGATACGGCACACCCGTCGTTTCTGATCGAGTTGGACCGGCCGATTATCAATTTCTTTCTGGCACAGGTTTCGATCGCATTGGGCGAGTTGTCGAAAACACCGCCGGAAGTCATGGCACCCACAACGCAAGAAGAAGGCGGACTCGTTTTGACTTACCATCGCATGGAGCTTCCGTTTTCAATTACTAAAGCCAAGGCCACGGTCATGGTTTTGGAGAATCGCCTGGCAGGCTTTTACATTGAATCACCCCTCCTGAAGGAATTCGATCAGTTGCTCTTTCAAGCGACGGAATCAAACCCAAAGGTTGCCAAGGAGCTGGCGGAGTATTACGCACGAAAATGCGAGACGCTCATTCGTGTGATCCTGAGTGGCGACGATGACAAAGCATTTGCCGCATACCATCCAGAAGCCCAAAAGCAGATTGATCGAGAGAAGGCTGGGGAAATTTATCAGCTACTTCGCGAACTTTGCGGCGAATTCCAGTCGTCCAAGCTTGTGGGAATTGCGGTCAACTCCGACGACAAGGGTAAAGGTCAATCCTTCTCCGTCACGTTGATCGTGAGTGGCTCAAAGGGCCGTGCCGAGTTCATAGCCAAGTTGGAAGCTCTTGGTTTCAAGGCTCATCTTTCCGGAATTCGAGTGAAACAACCGACGGCATCAGACTCGACCGCACCGCCTCCCTCGCCATTTGCGAAGCCCCCAACCCCGGCGATCAAGATGCCCGCCATTCCAGCCAAACCATCAGCACCTCCACCACCCCCGCCACCACCAGCGCCAGCGCCAGTGAACAAGAATTGAAGTTGCCATCACTCGCCTGTTTGCCCGTTGGAGTGTTGCAACCTCTGCGTTCGTTGCTTGGCAGGGCCACGATCAATCGACGCGGGCCTCAAATGTCCCACATTTTTTCACGGCAGACGTTGATCTTGTTGCTGAATCTCGCGCAATCATCGGTGACTGGAACCGGAACTCATCACTCAAGAGGAATCACAACATGTTGCAGAATTTGTGGCAGTCGTTCGTCGCGCGTTCGTTGGCAGGCTTTGGCCGCGGATCCAAGGCGAAGTTCCGCCGCCGTTCGCCAAAAACTTTGTTGCGAGCCGAGGCTCTGGAGCAACGCCTTGTTCTCTCCGCATTTTCGGTGACGAACACCAACGACAGCGGAGTCGGATCGTTCCGCCAGGCGATTCTGGACGCTAACGCAACGGCTGGTGCCGACACGATCAATTTTGCGATTCCTGGTTCGGGGCTGCGCACGATTCAGCCGCTGAGTGCTCTGCCAACCATCACGGATTCGGTCGTCATCGACGGCTACACACAAGCGGGCTCCAGTGCGAATACTTTGGCGGTCGGTAACAACGCCGTGCTGACCATTGAGCTGAATGGAGCCTCGGCCGGAGCATCAACGACCGGTTTGACGATCACCGCCGGCAACAGCACCGTGCGTGGATTGGTCATCAATCGGTTCACCAACCGGGGCATCGTGATCAGCGGGACTTCGGCGGTAAACAACTCGGTGACTGGGAATTTCATCGGCACGAATGCGACTGGCACGCTGGCTCTGGGGAACACAGGGGACGGCGTACGAATCAGCAATGCTAACGGCAACTGGATCGGCACGAACGGCGATGGCGTAAACGACCTAGCCGAGCGAAACGTCATCTCCGGGAGCGTCAGCGGCAACGGTGTCGTGATTGTCACCAATGCCACGCAGAATGTGGTGGCCGGCAACTACATCGGCACAAATGCGGCCGGTACGGCCGCGTTGGGAAACACGCATGGCGTGCTGATCTTTTCAGGTGCCCATGGCAATCGAGTTGGCACCAATGGCGATGGAACGTCCGACGCACGCGAGCAGAACATCATCGCCGGCAACCGGCAGGACGGAATCTTCCTGTCCGCGGTGAACCAGACTGTCATGGCTGGAAATGTGATTGGGCTGGCCGCCAATGGCACCAGTGCATTGGGCAACGGTCTGCGAGGTATCGAGATTGGTGGCGGCGCATCCAATCGAGTCGGTACGGACGGAAATGGAGTGGGTGATCTCGAAGAGCGCAACGTCATCTCTGCGAATGCCTCCGACGGAGTCGTCACTTATGGAACAACAGGCACTCTGAATTTGATCGCGGGAAATTTCATCGGCACGGACATCACGGGGACGCTGGACCGCGGGAACAGTGGATCGGGAGTGGCTTTCACCGCGAGCGCCAACAACAACGTCGTCGGTGGCACGACCGCCGTGTTGCGGAATGTGATCTCGGGAAACAACTCCCACGGTGTCTATCTCACGGATAGCACGACGACCAGCAATGTCGTGCTTGGCAACTACATCGGCACCGATGTCACTGGCTCTGTCGATCTCGGAAATTCCTCCAGCGGCGTGCGAATCAATAGTTCTCCGAACAACTCCATCGGCGGAACGGCGGCAGGAGCGAGGAACGTCGTCTCTGGCAACGATGGTGACGGCATCACCTTCACAACGTTTAACGGAGCCACGGCCACAGGCAATTTGATCCTGGGCAACTTCATCGGCACGGATGCGTCCGGCACGGCCGACCTTGGCAACAGCAGTCGCGGAGTCGCCATCGGTGGTTCGGCAAGCTCCAACACAATTGGAGGGACGACCGCCGGGGCGCGCAACGTGATCTCTGGAAACTCAATCGATGGCGTTTACATCACGGGAGCCGCAACAGGAAACGTCGCGCAGGGCAACTACATCGGCACCGACGTCACAGGACAAAGCGATCTGGGTAACGACATCTTTGGAGTGCGCATTGAGAACTCGTCGGGCAACACGATCGGCGGAACTGCGGCCGGCGCTGGCAATCTCATCTCTGGAAACTCCGGAACAACCAGGTCCGACGGTGCCGGGCTGGCGATCATCGCCAGCACTGGGAACACTGCGGCGAATAACATTGTGCAAGGCAATCTGATTGGCACTGATGCCACGGGAACGGTCGCACTCGGCAACTCGAATCGTGGCGGAGTCAGCCTGGAGAATGCGGGCAACAACCTGATCGGCGGGACGGCCCCCGGAGCGAGAAACGTCATTTCGGGGAACAACCGCCTGACATCGGGAGCTTTCAGTAACGGACATGGAGTCCTGATCGGCGGAACTTCGGGCACCAACAATGTGATCGCGGGGAATTACATTGGCACCGACGTGACTGGCACCGTCGATCTCGGCAATGCGGGTGCGGGTGTCCTGCTCACCTCGCGCAACAACACGATCGGCGGTAATACGGTCGCTGCGAGAAACATTATCTCCGGCAACGACTCCGCAGGAGTTCTGATCTCAGGTTCTTCCGTGACGGCCAATGAGGTCATCGGGAATTTCATTGGGACGGACGTTTCAGGAACGACCGCGATCGCCAATCTGCATGGCGTACAAGTCACGCAGAGTGCTCACGGGAATCGCATCGGTACGAACGGCGACGGCGCGTTGGATTCGGCCGAAGGAAACGTGATCTCCGGCAATCAGCAAGACGGCATCTTCTTGGTGAACGTGAACAACTCCGTCGTCGCCGGCAACTTCATCGGCGTATCAGCGAATGGGGCCGCCATCGTCGCCAACGGTTTTCGCGGGATCGAAGTGAGCGGCACGTCGAATCGAATTGGCACGGACAGCAACGGTGTCGGGGATGCGAACGAACGCAATGTGATCTCAGGCAACACACGAGCCGGGATCATTGTCACCGGCACAGCAGCCATCGGGACGCTCGTCGCCGGAAACTACATCGGCACCGATGCCACCGGAACGGTGGATTTGGGCAATGTCAGCGATGGCATTCAAGTCGCCTTCGGAGCCATCAACACCACGATCGGCGGCACATCGGCCGGAGCCGGCAACGTCATCAGTGGCAACAACAGCGACGGGATCGAAATCTCTGGCACATCGACGGCGACTCTGGTTGTTGGAAATTTCATCGGCACGACCGCAGCCGGGACTGGCGATCTTGGAAATTCACTCAACGGAGTCCGCATCGATTCCGCAACGAACAACACCATCGGTGGAGTTGCTGCGGGCGCGAAAAACACCATTTCGGGCAACGACGCCGCAGGAGTCGCCATCACTGGTTCTTCAGCGGTTGGGAATGCCGTGCGCGGCAATTCGATCTTCGCGAACTCCGGCCTGGGGATTGATCTCGATGCGACTGGCATTACCCCGAATGATCTGTCCGATGGTGACGCCGGACCAAATCTCAAGCAGAACTTCCCAGGGATTGCATCGGCTTTAACCGGTGCAACGACGACGGTCTCTGGTTCTCTAAACAGCACCGCCAACACCACCTTCACACTCGATTTCTACGCTAGCTCGGTCGCCGATTCTTCGGGACATGGTGAAGGCAAACGCTACCTTGGTTCCGCCACGGTCATCACTGGCGGCGATGGCAATGCCAATTTCGCGGCGGTCCTAGCGGCGACCACAACAGCCACGGAATCCATCAGCGTCACCGCGACCGCTCCCAACGGCAACACCTCCGAATTCGCCGGCCATCTGCCGACGGCGAACGCGGGTGGGCCGTATGTCGTGGCCGAGAGTGGCAGCGTGCAACTCAATGGATCTCTCAGCAGCGATCCGGATACGAGCAACTCGCTGAGCTATCAATGGGATCTCGACGGAGACAACCTGTTCGGCGAAACCGGAGCCGGTGCGACCCGCGGCGACGAGATTGGAGCGACCCCGACCTTTTCGGCGGTCAATCTGGACGGTCCGAGTTTTGTCAGCGTGACTCTGCGTGTGACTGACACGAGCGGTCTGCGTGACGAAGACTCGGTCAATATCACGATCATCAATGCGTCCCCGACGGCGAATGCGGACGTCGGTGCCACCGATGAAGACTCTCTTTTGACTGTTGCCGCTCCAGGTGTCGTGGCGAACGATACCGATCCCGCCGGCACCAGCGATCCGTTGACGGTCACCGGCTTCGCACCATCCAGCACGAAGGGCGCGAGCGTGGTCGTCAATTCCAATGGCAGCTACAGCTATGACCCCAGAACGTCAGCCATCCTCCAGTCTCTGGCACTCGGTCAGTTGACCGCAGACACGTTTACGTACGATATCGACGATGGCGATGGTGGCAGTTCGAATGCCACCGTGACCATCACCGTCAGCGGAGTCAACGACGCACCGACGATCGCGTCCAATAGTTCCACCGTGACGGTCAACGAGGGTGCGATTGCAGCCAACTCAGGCACGTTCGCCGACGTGGATTCCACGAACAGTGTGACTTTGTTGGCAACCGTCGGCACAGTCACCTGGACCGGCACAAACAGTGGCACCTGGCATTGGTCGTTCAATACGAATGATGGCCCCGATCAGACTCAAACCGTCACGATCACCGCAACCGACAGCGACGGTGCTGTCACGACGACGACGTTTGATTTGGTGGTCAACAGCGTCGCTCCGAGCGTCGCGGCTAACAGCGCCAGCGTGACGGTCAATGAAGGATCAACCGCGACAACCTCGGGGACATGGAGTGATCCTGGCTTGGACAGCGTCACGCTCGCGGCTTCGATTGGCTCAGTGATGAAGAATGCTGACGGCACATGGAACTGGTCGTTCAACACGAACGACGGACCCGATCAGACTCAAACGGTCACGATCACTGCGACCGATAGCGACGGTGCAGTCACGACGACGACGTTTGAGTTGGTGGTCACCAACGTCGCTCCGAGCGCCGCGGCCAACAGTGCTAGTGTGACGGTCAATGAAGGATCAACCGCGACAATCTCGGGGACATGGAGTGATTCTGGATTGGACGTCGTCACGCTAGCGGCCTCGATTGGCTCGGTGACGAAGAATGCCGACGGCACTTGGGACTGGTCGTTCAACACGAACGACGGCCCCGATCAGACTCAAACGGTCACGATCACCGCGACCGATAGCGACGGTGCCGCGACGACAACGACGTTCGCACTCATCGTCGACAATGTTGCTCCCACGGCGACCAATAACGCCTTCGGCACCAACCAGGGAGCGGCAGTGAGCGGAAACGTGATCAGCGACGCCGTGGCCGATAGCGACCCAGCCGGAGCCAACGATCCACTGACGGTGACGAGCTTCACTCAGCCCGCCAACGGCACCGTGACCGTGGCAGCCAATGGCAGCTTCACTTACCTCCCAGACACGACGTTCTCTGGCACCGACTCTTTCACCTACAGCATCAGCGATGGTGACGGAGGGACTGCGACGGCGACTGTGACGATGACTGTCGCGGCACCGACGGCCGGCAGCATCACGACGGTCATCGACACCTGCGAGGGCGGTACGGCGATTCTCATCAACGGCACCAGCGCCGGCGATCACATCGTCGTTGAACTCGGCGCGACACCCGGCACACTGCGAATCAACGTCAACGGCACACTCACGACCGTAACGGCTCCGAGCGGTCGGATCATCGTCCTGGGCGATGCCGGCGACGACAACATTCAGATCGCAGGCAGCGTGATGAATACAGTTTGGGCCTACGGTGACACTGGCCACGACCGCATCTTTGGTGGCGGAGGTGCCAGCCTGCTCTTCGGTGGCGATGGCAACGATCAACTCACCGGCGGCAGCGGTCGCGACATCCTGATCGGCGGCCAGGGAGCCGACAAACTCGTCGGCAACGCTGGCGACGATGTGCTCATCGCTGGCTTCACCACCAAGGACAACCGCGCGATCTCTGGCGTTGAAGAGTTCTGGTGCCATGTCATGGCGGAATGGAACAGCACCAACAGCTTCGCCGACCGACTGGCAAACTTGCGCGCAGCCAGCACTCAATCAGCCAACGCCCACAATGGCATCTCCTACCTGCTCCCGGTCGTCATGGACGACACCTCGGCGGACGAGATCGATATGTTGCAAGGCAGCTCCGGCAACGACTGGTTCCTCTATCGAACTGGCGAGGACAAAGTTGTTGGACAACTTGAGGCCGTGAACTAACGCGGCTGATGGGTGTGACATTCTTCGATGGCGAATGCTAGCCTGCTTGATCCAAGGAAGTCAGACATGGCGTGTCAAGTTTTGAGCGAGGGTGTTGAGTTGTGGATGTGGGCGAATTCGGGTCTGAGGACTCGGTTGTAGATTTGGAGGTACTTGTCGATGGTGACGGTTTTGGAGGCCACCAG
>CAMDPX010000120.1 GCA_945905295.1 Planctomyces sp. SH-PL62
CCGCCGAAACCGCTCGAACCGCCCACGCCACTCCGAAATCTTCCGCCCATTCGCTCGACGTGACATGACGCCTCCAAGTTGAAAAGGTTGTGAATCAACAACCCCGCCAACTTACTCGACGCGTCAAGATTGGTGCGGATGGGCGCTCACACTGCATGAAACAATCCCTGTTGCCACTCGCACGCGACCAACTGACGGCCGAATCCGGAAGCGTCGCCCAATGTCGCAATCACCTCGCGACTCTTGATCTGCGGGCTGAGTGGCGGATCGCGCGCGGTCTGCTGGACCCAGAGCAGAAGCTGGCCAAGCCGGCCGGGGTGCGCACGATGGCTGCATCCGTCGTGCTCTTGCCCGACGATGAAGTCGTCTATCGGGAACGCATCAACGATCGCTACACGGAACAAGGAAAACACCGGCTCGAACCAACAAGCCAAGATTTGAAGACAGTGATCGAGGCCGTCCTCTCCGGCAGAAAGCCGGAACCCGCCGAGAAGAAAACATATGGTTGCCCTCTGCCGAAAGTGAAACAGGAGATGTGATCCGATGAAACGTCTCTCAGCGAGGGGGCAGCATCCGAGAGTTTTTGCTCGCACTGACCGGCATTGACTCGTTCGCGAATTCACGGCTACAAGCCGCCCCCCTTGAAAGCTGGCTCATTTCTGAGAGTCGGCCTCACCTGACTTGACCCATCTCCGGCGATTCCTCGCCACGTTTCCCTTCCTCTCTCCACATCCCTTCCAGCGGATGCTTCAGGAGCGGACATCATGCGCGAACAGCGTTCGTTTTTGCGCGGACCAACTCGGTTCGTGGCCAGTGTGGCCTTAGGTCTGTGCAGCCTCGCGTGCGTGGGTTGTGGCGGCTCATCGACGGCCCCCTCAGAAAAATTGGCCTCCTCCACGACCACCGCCGATGAGGTGACGTCGTTGTTGGAGAAAGCTACTGCTGGCATGCAACAGCGTCAGTGGCAGGCGGCTCTGCAATCGCTCAATGAGGCGATCAAGCTCGATTCGAAATGTTCGGAGGCGTACTTCCAGCGCGGCAGCTTGTTGGCGGATGCCGGTCAACCGGGAGCGGCGCTGGCCGACTTCTCGAAAGCGATCGAATTGTCGCCGAAGGACGCCAAGTTGCGGCACACGCGCGGCTTCTTGCTGATGACTCAGAAGCAGATCGACGCGGCGATCGCCGACTTCTCCGCCGCTATCGAGACCAATCCAAAGTTCACGCCATCTCTGAACAATCGCGGACTGGCTTGGTTGGCGAAAGACGATCGCGTCAAAGCCCGCGCCGACTTCGATCAAGCGTTGCAGGTCGATCCCAAGTACGTCGAGGCCCTCATCAACCGTGGTTTCACGGCGTACCAGTCGAAGCAGCACAAACAGGCGATTGTCGATTACGACCAAGCCCTCAAGCTGGCCCCCGACAACGTCAATGCGTTCAACAATCGCGGCATGGCTTACTTCGAGATGAAGGACTTCGAGCGTGCGGCCGCCGACTTCACACAGGCCATTGCCCATGAGCGCTACAACCCGAAGTTCTACCTGCAACGCCGAGCGTGCTATCTCGAACTCGACCGAGCAGAAGACGCTCAAGCGGATGCCGCCAAGGTCGCCTGGCTGGGCAAGCTCAATGTTCTCAACCGCACCGTCACACAGGAGCCGAAAGCGGCCGGCAATTACGTCGAATTGGCGCAGCACTTGATCGCCGGTGGCGAACCCAAAGTCGGACTCGCCAGCTACGAGACCGCGATGCAGGTGCAGCCGGGCTATGGCCGGTCCTATTCCAGCCGCGCGGAGTTCTGGCTGTCGCAAGGCGAATTCGACAAGGCCATCGCCGATTGCGACCGCGCTCTGAAGATCGAGCCGCACTTCGAGGCGTATTCGATTCGAGGCGATGCGTACTTTCAAAAACAAGACTACGACCGAGCCATTGCCAACTACATCAAAGCCAAGCGTCTGGATGCTCAGGTCGCACGAGCATACTTGCAGCGTGCGAAGAAGCACGCGGTTGCTGGCCAGGCGGATGCAGCCGCGCGAGATCGCGAGCAAGCCTACGACATCGAACCGAGCCTGAAACCATAGAGGTCATTTCAGAACGTAGCCTGACTCTCCGAGTCGGGAACCTTTCCGAAGAACCCGACTCGGAGAGTCAGGCTACCGATGCACGGCCCAGCCGGGCACGGTCGTGCGAGTTGAATACAGGGCCTTGCCGGCAGTGACGTAGAGCGTCCGCAGGTCGTCACCGCCGAACGTCACATTCGTAATGACGTCTTCTGGAATCGGCAGTTGCCCCAAGAGTTTGCCGTCCGGTCGGATGATCCAAATCGCCGGCGGAACGTCGGTCGATTCGTGAGGGCCTCGCGCGCGGGAAACTCCACCGGCAATGTAGAGATTGCCCTGCTGATCGACCGTCATGCCGTCGCCCCCTCGGCCCGGAGCGAAGTCGAACACGAGGCGTTGCTGGCTCGGGACACCGGCATCCGACAAATCGAACGCCCAGATTTTGCGGTTGCCTCCGGCGATCGGACAGCTATCGACCAAGTACAGCGTCTTCTCATCGGGGCTGAGATGAATGCCATTCGGCCGCTGAATCGCCGGCTGTGTCAGGATGCGCTGTACTGAGCCGTCCGTGTCGATGCGATAGACCGAATCGTGATCGAGTTCCATCTTCGTGCGATCGTCGTAACACGGATCGGTGAAGAAGAGTTGCCCATTCGATCGCGCGGCGATGTCATTCGGTGAGTTGTATCGCTTTCCCTCGAACCGTTCGGTGAGCACTTCGACGTTGCCGGTCTTCAAGTCGGTGCGGGTGATGCGACGGTTGCCGTCGTTGGGGCCGAACTCATTCCCTTCGCACGCCAACAGTCGCCCTTCAACATCGAACAACAAACCGTTCGCCCGCCCGCTGGGAGTGCGCCACACCGAGCGTTCATTCTTGCTCGGATCAAATTTCATGATCCGATTGTTGATGATGTCGGTGAAGTAGACGGTTCCATCAACAGCGGCCGCTGGGCCTTCCAGAAACGCCACGGTCGTCGCGGGTTTGACAGCAATGTGCTCGAAGAATTCGTTGGCCAGCGGAGTGTTGTGCAAGTCCATGAGGAGTCTCTTTCGTTGATTCAGGCGAGCGGGGCGGCGTCAGCCCCCCGGTCTGAGTCCATCGAATTCACCGGGGGGCTGACGCCGCCCCGCTCGCCAATTCATTCAAACGCGCTCCGCGAGGCGACGTCGTTCACGCAATCAATTCGTGTCGGACTTGGCCGTCGCCGGCGATGGGATAGGGGCGGTTCTGTTGATCGTAGATGACGCCGTGCGGGTTGAGGCCAAGCAAATGAAACGTCGTCGCGTGGATATCCTTAGGCGAGATCGGTGTGTCGGCGACGGTGCCACCGATGCGGTCACTGCGTCCGATCGCGGCTCCGCGATGCGTGCCTCCGCCCGCGAGCGCGACTGAATACACCTGCGACCAATGATGCCGAGCGGCTCCAACCGGCTTCGAATCAATCTGCGGAGTGCGGCCATGCTCGCTGAGGCACAGCACCAACGTGTCCTCCAACAGCCCGCGTTGTTCGAGATCGAGGATCAGTGCGGAGTACGCGGCATCAAACCCCGGCAGCAGATACTGTCTCAATCGGGGGTAATGATTCTGGTGCGTGTCCCAAGCTCCGCCGAAGTAGGTGCCGTACGCATCCCAGAAGACCGAGACGAACTGACTGCCCGCTTCGACCAACCTCCGTGCGGCGAGGCACGACTGACCGAACAGCGTCTGACCATATCGGTCTCGCAGAGTCGGAGCTTCTCGGCTGACATCGAGCGCCTCGCGGATTTTGGGAGACGTCAACAGCGAAAGCGCCCGGCCTTGATTGGACGAGTACGACCTCTCGGCCACCGTGTCGGCGGTTCGTCGAGCGGCGTCAAACTGAGCGAGCAGTTCGCGCCGCAGATTGAATCGGTCGAGCGAGACATGCTCGGCGAAGCGGCCCGCTCCATCGAAGGTGAAGCGGCAGTCGGGATCGATCGCCGAATACGGATCGGAGTACTCCTTCGGTTGCTCGTGTCGAACTTTCGGAGCGACTCGCAGCGACTTCCCCTCGAACTTCGCCCAGACCGGATCGAATCGTTGGCCAAGGAATGCTCCGTAGGGGCCGGCAAGAACTCCGAGATCATCCACTTGCGAGTTGAAGACCCACGGCAAGCCGATGTGCCGCGGAGTCCACTCGGTCGCTTCCGAACGCGGTGCGGATTGCGACCAGAGGTAATCGGCGATCGAACCGAAGTACGGCCAGTGAGCCGGATCGCGCGGCTTGGTTTCGAGGTCTGTCGTGTAGGTCGGCATTCCGCTCAGCGCGTAGGCGACGCAGTGCAGCGGGTACGGATGCGTCATCGATCGCACGATCGTCAGCCGGTCGGCGACTTGAGCAGTCAGCGGCAATCCTTCGCAAATCGGCACGCCGGTCAGCGCGGAGGGGATCGCTTTCAGCTCCCCTTGGATCTCGACGGGGGCGTCCGTTTTTGGATCGAACGTCTCATGCTGAGGAGCAGCTCCAAACAAAAACAGCATGATGCAGCGTTTCGCTTTTCCGAACCCACGCAACTCGCCACCAGAGGCGACTGACTCCGCCGCCAGCGACGCGGCTCGCTCGGCCGTCAGTCCATACAGCCCCAGTCCGCCGATGTGCAGCAGGTCGCGACGAGTCACACCGTCGCACAATCGCCGCTGAGAACCCAGCAATCTCAACATCGCGGAAGCCTCAGGCCAAAGAAGAGCGGTCCAGCCATTCCTGTTGGACAACGTAGTGTCGTGACCACAGCCTGTCGAGCAGTTCTGGCGGTTGCCACGTTATCCGGGCACCAGTAGACTCCCGCCCCTTCGGTTTACCCCGGTTTTCGCGACTCACTCTTGATGATATTGAGGATCCTGCATCATGGCTCATAAGAAGGGACAAGGCTCCAGCCGCAACGGACGTGACTCGAATTCCCAGCGGCTGGGGATCAAGAAGTTCGGCGGCCAGAGCGTCATCGCCGGCAACATCCTGGTGCGGCAGTGCGGCACCAAATGGCATCCCGGCAAGAACGTGGGACTCGGCAAAGATTACACGATCTTTTCGCTGGTCGACGGCACCGTTTACTTCGATCGAGAAGGCCGCCGGATCAACGTGAAGTTGCCGGAGACGGCTCAGGCTTAATTGCCATCAGACAAACAAAGGCACAAGGCGGGAATCATCCCGCCTTTTTTCTTGCCCATCGCGAAGGGGTCGGGAGTCTTTTTCAGGCCGCGGTCACTCGCCATTGGTGGTCGTGTAAACGCTCGGCGGCCTGAAAAAGACTCCCGACCCCGTCAGTTTGCGCTTGCCGAAAGCCACCGAAAACGGTGAGCTATGGGCCTGTCCGCGTTCGATCTCAGAGAGACGAACGAAACACAGGAGGTCGCCCATGTCCGCGAAAATGTCTTGGGGCCATCCCGCACTCAGTCGCCGCACCGCTTTGCAGGCGGGTGCCGTCGGCCTGTTGGGGTTGGGGACGAATCATCTGGACGCCCTGCGAACCGCAGCCGCTCCGGGGCACGAATTAGTCGGCACCGCCAAGTCGGTCATCTATGTCTTTTTATCCGGCGGCTTAGCGCAGCAGGACAGCTTTGATTTGAAGCCGGACGCGCCGGACAACATTCGCGGCGAGTTCCATCCGATCTCAACACGCACTCCCGGACTCCAGATTTGCGAGCACTTGCCACAGCTCGCGCAACGGAGTCACCTGTGGTCACTCTGCCGCTCGCTGACGCACCCGTCCAACGATCATTCGCTGGGCCACCACATCATGCTGACCGGTCGCTCGGAAGCTCCGGTGGGATTCAATCCCAGTAAACCAGGACCGCTCGATTGGCCGTCCATCGCGTCCGTTGGCGGAGCGATGACTCCTTCACGCAACAATCTGCCTCCGGCCGTCGTGTTGCCGGATCGCTTGGTGCATTACTCCGCGCGAGTCCTCCCCGGTCAGTTCGCGGGGCTGATGGGTTCGCGGCGCGATCCGTGGTTCATCGAACTCTCGCCGTTCAGTTCGCTCGGTTACGGAGCGTACCCGGAATACGAGTTCGATCATCAAGAGCGGCCCAACATGCCGCGTCGGAACAAGTTTGAAGCACCGAATCTCTCGCTCCCCGAAGGAGTCAGCTTCGGCCGTTTGGACCGCCGCGTGGACTTGGTCCACTTGATTGACCAGCAACGCATTGAACTGGATCGAGGCGGCTCGACGACGAGCTTCGACCGGCATCGTCAAACCGTGCTGTCGCTGCTGACCGACGCCAAGATGCGGCAAGCGTTCGACGTGACGAAAGCTCCGGACGCCGATCAGGATCGTTACGGCCGCAATTCATTCGGCTGGTCGCTGCTGATGGCCAAGCGGTTGGTCGAAGTTGGAGTGAATCTGATCCAAGTGAATCTCGGCAACAACGAAACGTGGGACACGCACGGCGAAGCATTTCCGCATCTGAAGGATTTGCTTTTCCCGCCGACGGACAAAGCGTTGTCCGCGCTGTTGGATGACCTGTCCCAAAGCGGCTTGCTCGATAGCACGCTGATCGTGATGGCGGGCGAGTTCGGCCGTACTCCGAAGATCACGCATCTGCCGCAGCACTACAAACTCCCCGGCCGCGATCACTGGGGTGCGGTGCAAACCGTCTTCTTCGCCGGCGGCGGCGTGAAAGGGGGCCGAGTGATCGGTTCGTCCGACAAGATCGGCGGCTATCCCGCCACCGACCCGCAGCGCCCCGAAAACATGGCCGCGACGATTTACTCCGCGCTCGGCATTCCCGACACCGCCGCGTGGCGCGACGACCTCGACCGCCCGCATCATATCTATCACGCTGAGCCAATCCGCGGACTGATCTGAGCGACCATCATGCTGGACCCGTCACTAGCGCAGACGAATTCCGAATCGAATCCGGTCGCGCTGGCAACCACACCCGATGCGACAGCCATGTGGGGTGGCTTCTTCGCGGGCTTGTTCAATTGGTACGTCCTCGCCAAGACAATCATGATCTACCGGTCAGACTTGTGGCTGGCCGTTACAGGAAGCATGTGTGGGACGTGTGCTGCGTACGGCGACGAGCAAGTTTTTTTTGTCGCACCAGTGTGGATTGGAGTCGGATTTGTTCTCTGGCTGAGAGTCAGAACGGTTGCTCCATCTTGGGCAAGCTTCGCCAAGTGGCCCATCCGTCTCGCGTTTCTCGGCTGGGTCAGTGTTGTCCTTGCGGCGATCGGGGCGACTGTCTTGTCGTTAACTCCACCGTTTTTGCACCGCGTATAGTCGGGAGTCGTTGATGTCGCGTGTCTATGCCATTGCCACGATGGACACCAAAGGAACCGAGATCGCCTTCGTTGCGGAGCGCATCCGCGCATGTGGTGTTGAAGTCGTGACCGTCGACGTGGGAACGAAGGACTCGGCCGTCGTCATGTCCGAAGTCTCTCGCGAGCAAGTCGCTGCCGGTGCTGCGTCGAATCCGTTAATGAAGACCGATCGTGGCGAGGCGGTGACGGCGATGTCGGCCGCGCTGGTGGAATTCCTTGTGGCCGAGCATGCAGCCGGCAGGGTCGCGGGAGTGATTGGGATTGGTGGTGGGGGCGGAACCGCGCTCATCACTCCGGCGCTGCGAGCGTTGCCAGTCGGTGTGCCGAAGGTGATGGTCAGCACGATGGCCAGCGGCAATGTGGGGCCGTATGTCGATTGTGCGGACCTGACGATGATGTATTCGGTGGTCGATGTGGCGGGGATCAATTCGGTGTCTCGCCGAGTGCTGGCGAACGCGGCGCACGCGATCGCTGGCATGGTGCAGCACTCGCTGCCAACCGCTGCCGAGAAGCCGACGTTGGGCATGACGATGTTTGGTGTGACGACGCCGTGTGTGGATGCCGTGCGGAGGTCGCTGGAGGCGCGAGGCTACGACTGTCTCGTGTTTCACGCGACCGGATCGGGCGACCGGGCGATGGAGAATTTGGTTCGCAGCGAACTGATTCAAGGGGTGATCGACGTCACAACGACGGCTGTCGCCGACGAAGTTGTGGGTGGCGTACTCGCCTGCGGGCCGCACCGCTTTGACGCGATCCTCGACGCGCGTGTGCCATACGTGTTGAGCGTCGGGGCGCTCGACATGGTGAATTTCGGAGCCAAGGAAACGGTGCCGGCCAAGTTCCAAGGTCGCACGCTGCACGCTCACAATGCTCAGGTCACGCTGATGCGGACGACGGCCGAGGAGAATCGTCAGTTTGCGCGCTGGATTGCGAACAAGCTCAATCGCTCGACGTCACTGCTGACGCTGCTGATTCCGGAACGCGGCCTCTCAACGATCGATGCTCCCGGTCAGCCGTTTCACGATCCTGACGCGGATGCGGCGCTATTTGAGGAACTTGAACGCTCGGTCGAGCAGACCGAGCAACGCCGGATCAAACGCTTGCCGCTGCACATCAACGATCCCGTGTTCGCAGCGGCGCTGGTGGCCGAGTTCTTGTCGCTGGCACACCTTGAAACACGGGAGTGATCCGGCTGCGGATCACTCGTCCTTCGGCAGTTCATCCACCGGGACAATGTTCACGCGGTGCGTGGGCCGCGGCGAGCGGTAGTACTCGAAGCTTGTCGAATAGGGGGTATCCAGTGGACCGTGCAGAAACACTCCGTCGACGCCCCACTTGCTCTCGATGATGATCGAACCGTCATTGAGCACGCCGCGAACCAGGCCGGAATGCACGATGTTTCTGTCGACGTCCCGATAGATGATGACATCTCCGGCCAGGGCCTCTTCAACGACTTCGTACGCGTTATCGTCCAGAATCCGCTGGACGGCATCGCCTGTGATCAAATACTGCCCATCCAGAAATACCCAGCCGTGACAGTTCGCCAGCGGACCGGCGGGAGCGCGCTGAATCATGCTGCCGTTGTACTCCACGGCGTAATCATTCTCATTCGTTTCGCCATCCACCGAGCCGGCCGCGCCTTCGTCCAGACGATAGACCTTGATGGGATGGTTGCCGTCGGTGAGCGCCACGAACTCCAGAACCTGCTGGCTCTGCTTTCCCAGTGCGAGGGCGAGCCTGATCAATCTTTTGACGGGTGGCTTCAAGTGCTCCTGAAACTGCTGCGACGACCAAGCCACCAGACCCACTGACGAAGCCAGCAAGAACCAAGCGGTTGGTCGACGACGAAAAAGTTCCCACTGCGGCTTGGAGTGTTTCAAATGCAACCATGCCAACCAGATGGTGGTCGCCATGACCGCCAAGGTGCCCGCCAGGCGAAATTGCGACTCCAGATTGCGATGTACGAGGTTCAAGCCCTCGACCGCAAACAGGCACAATGTGAGCGCGGCAGCGAAGGCCGTTACGCGATTCCACGGCAAGAATCGCTCGGTCTTGCCGAAGAGGAACCGCACGGCATATCCGCCGGTGACGCACACGCTCAAGATGAACGCAATCAACCAATAGGTGTAGGTGATTTCAAAGAGTTCGTTGGGCAGGTTCATCAGCGCAAGCCATCACGATCAAGGTTTATCAGCGCGGGAATTACGGTCGGTGGAGGACCAGTGGCACGATTGCAGGAACTGTTCAACTTGTCTTGGGTTCGTCCCGCGGTGTGACGCCCAGCACGATGTCGAACCGAGCGGTCAGTTCGCCGAGTCGAGAATCGGGGATCGGTGCAAAGTCCACCAGCACCGATTCGCGGGCCTTGTCGTCGCGGATGTTCCGCAGGATGCCGTCCTTCTCATTGCCCGGATGACCCTTCACATAGCACTGGGTGACGAACTTTTCTTGGCCGGGAACTTTGACTGCGACGTGGATGTGCGGCGTGCGCCCCGGATATGCCACTGGCTTGATCGTGCGGAATCCGTAATCGCCGGCCCGTCCCGTCACGAAGCGTCCAAAACCCTGAAAGTGGCGGTCGCGCTTGTCCGCGTTGCCGGTCTTCGAATGCAAGTAGGCTCCGTTGTTGTCGCACTGCCAGATTTCGACGATCGCGTTGCGAATCGGATGGCCGCTGGCATTGAGGATGCGGCCGGAAAAATGCGTGATCTCGCCGACGGCCGGAGTGAGCGTGTCGTTGATGACAATCAAATCATTGTCGGTGTCGAGCGGCAGCTTGTCGGGATAGAACGGCCCTTCCGTCTGCTTCGGAGTGCGTGTCAGCTCATCCGCGAAAACGCCCGGCACGGACCAAGCGGAAACTCCAACCGCGAGGCGGCTCAGAAATCGCCGGCGAGTGAATGGGGAGGTCAAGCTGCGTCCTTTTTTCAATTGAGAAACGAGAATGCCTCTCGGTCGATCGGCGACGAGAGGCGGATAAGCATGAAGGGGAGGCCAGGCGTTGAAAAGTCCGCGCCAGCGATCCACACGCTTTCGCGGATTGTCACCGCGGTCATGTCGGGCGAGTTCCGCAAGGGAGCAGGTTCAATACATCGAAAGCTGATTGAGGGAGGGAGGGAGACTGGCGGTGGGTGGCACGATCCTGACCATCGGGAAGGGCGTGGGAAACGCGATCAACTCTGAAAACCACGCCCTTCCCGATGGTCAGGACGTGCCACCCAAATTCACGAATTGGCCAACCAGGTCACTTCTGCGACTTGTTCGAGATGCAGTACAGGGCACGATTGGATCGCAGCAGCAACTTGCCGTCGGTGACGGCGGGGCTGGCGTTGAAGTCGGTGTCATCATCGAGCTTGTTTTCCGCGATGACCTCGACCTTGTCGGAGAGATTCACCACGAATGTGCCACTGCGGCGTGTCACGACGTAAGCCTTGCCATCGACAACGACCGGTGACGCATAGACGCTGCCGGCGCTGTTGAGGCGTTGTTGGAAGAGTTGTTCGCCAGTCTTGGCGTCGAGGCAACTAAAAATGCCGCCGTCGTTGTTCACGCTCAGAACATGATCGCCAGCCAGGACTGGGGAGGGGACATAACTTCTCAGCGACTTCTTCCAGATGACATGCGACTTACTGACGTCGTCTCGGCCACCGGCTTTCACCGCGACTGCGCTGCCGGAACGGCCGCCGACCGCGTACACGATTCCATCACGCGCGACGACGCTGCCGCAGATCGTATCATCTTGAACGCCTTCGCCGAACCACAGGAAATCGCCATTGTCGGGATCGAATCCCCACAACTCATACGGAGCGCTCACGACCAACTCTGTCTTGCCGTTCGGAGCATCCACGAGCACCGGCGTCGCCCATGAGCCGTGAATGTTGTCGGCATTCGAACGCCACGCTTCCTTGCCGGTTTTCTTGTCGAACGCGATCAGTGACTTAGCCTCCGCAGACGCATTCACGATGACCGTGCCGCGATACACGATTGGACTGCTTCCCGAACCCCAGCCATTCTTGCCCGATCCGCTCCCGACCGGCGATTGCCAGAGCTGCTTGCCATCGAGATCAAACGCCAATACCCCTGACTTCCCAAAGAACACGAAGACACTCTCGCCATCCGACGTGGGGGTGCTCGTCGCGTAGCCGTGGTCACGCAAATAGCCGTTGAACGAATCCTCTGGCTGTTTGGCGGCCACCGCCTTGTCCCACAGAATCAGGCCGTCCTTCAACGACACGCAGATCAAATGTCGTTGGAGTTGCTTGATGTCGCCCGCCGCACCGCGACTGGTTCCATAACCGGAGTAGCAGGTCACGAAGACGCGGTCGCCGACGATGATCGGACTCGAACTTCCCGGCCCCGGCAATGGCGTCTTCCAAGCCAGATTGGTTGAAGTACTCCATTCGGTCGGCACTCCGCGAGCGTCGCTGACCGCCGAACCATTCGGTCCTCGAAACCGCGACCAGTCGGCCGCATTCGCCGACGAGAACGCAGTCAAGATTCCCAGCACCGACAACCACCGAACGAACCCTGTGCGATTTGTCACGTCAGACTCCCTCGTTGAAGAAGATGCTGGAAGTCAATCAGCCACAAAAAACACAAGAGCACACAAAAAGGAGCCGCCGGCATCGAGCTGTCGCTCAAGGAAACGGCCGGCCGAATCGCGCGTTCCCAGAAGACGCTGCGTGACGCCAATTGGCTCGTGTCCCTTTTTGTGCTTTCTTGTGTTCTTTGTGACGATTCCTGGTGGACTGACTAATTCGGCTGTCTGACTTTTGACCCCAACGGTCTCGTGCCGTTGGTGAAGCAGATGGTGGGCTAGTTGATGTCGTTCCAACTCCCCCCAACTCTCCCGTTCCTCCGCCGAAGGCGGAGGAACGGGAGAGTTGGGGCATTGGTGGGTACTTGCTTGTTAGCTCTCCATCGTCTTCACCATCCGGGCAAGCCGGATGGGGTCTTCAAGGCGAAAGTCAGACAGTCGAACTAATTGCTGTCCTTTTTCTTGTCGCCGCCTTCCGTCTTGCGCTGCGGACGGCCGGCAGGATTGGCTCCGCCTCCACCTTGGCCAGGACGTCCGCCGCCGAAACCGCCGCCCAATTGAGCGGTGTCAAACTTCTTGCCCATCAGCTTCGTAAACTGCTCGCGCTGATCAGCGGTCAGCACTTCGCCAAGTTGCTTGTCGCGTGCCTCATTCAGTTCGGCCATCTTTTTTCGCATCTCTTCAAAATTCGGACGCTCGCCCGCGCCGCCGCCGCCTTGACCGCCGCGCGGAAACATTTCGCCTTGTTTGTCACGGAATTCCTTGCTGATGGCTGCGAGCTTTTCTTGCTGCTCTTTGGTGATCTTCAACGCGGCGATCACTTCCGCATTTTGGTAAGCCTGTGCTCCCGCAGCCTGCAAACTGATCTGCTTCAGCCGATCGCGTTGTGAGGCGTCCAGAATCTCATCCAGCTTCGGCTGGAACTTGTCATTCACTTTCTTCATCGACTCGGCCATCTTCTCACGCGCTTTGGCACGTTCTTCGTCCGATTGATCGCGTCCACCGAATCCACCCGTGAATGCCGAACGCATCTCTTCGCGAACTGATTCACCAAGCGTTTTCAGCTTGCTGATCTGATCTTCCTTCAGAGCAAGATCCTTTTGGACGGCCTCGTTGTTGACCAACGTCAACGGACCCCCGCCGCCGGGACCACCGAAACCCCCGCCACCGAATCCACCGGGACGTCCACCACCAGGTTGACCGCCAGCCGGACGCTGAGCGAACGCCACCGACGCACTCAACAGGATGGCCACGACTGCAATCCAACGACTCAAACGCAACATGACAAACGCTCCTTATTCAGAGACCAAGATTGAGTGGAAATCCATTTCCCGAACCCAAACCGACGCGGCCAGCCTACGGCCGACAGGGGAGACGCGGCGGATTGAATGGATCCCACGATCCGAAAATGAAACCCGAACTCACGGGTTAAGGGTCACGAATTCCGTGAGAAACGGGACGCGAAATTCACGAGCCTGGGTCACGAATTCTGCGAAAGCGTCTCGCTCTCCGCCGCAATCGGCAACCGAACCTCCAACGTGGTTCCGCATTGCGGCTCACTGCGAGCGGTGATCTGGCCGCCGTGAGCCTCGACCACCGACTGGCAGATCGCCAGTCCCAAGCCGCTGCCCCCATCGGCTCGCGAGCGTGTCCGATCTACCCGAAAGAACCGCTCAAAGATGTGCGGCAGATCGCTGGCCGGGATCCCGATGCCCGTGTCCGATACTGAGACCACCGCGTCGCCGTTGATCCGCTCGACCCGCACATCCACTCGGCCACCGTCTTGGTTGTAGCGAATCGCGTTGGACAGCAGGTTCATCATGACTTGTCCTAAGCGTTCGCGATCTCCGACGAAGGGGACCGGTGTCATGTCGCTGCCCAGCTTGATCTGCTTTTCGTCCGCCAGGGGGCGTAGCAGCTCGACCGATTCGGTCGCGACCTCGGACAAGTCCAGCGGCCCACAGTTCAAATCTGGCTGCCCGGAGTCGAACCGCGCGAGCAACAGCAAGGAATCAATCAGTTGTCGCATCCTGCGCGAGGCACGCTGACACGTCTCCAAGGCCGCGAGGTACTCGGCGTTCGACCGCGGCTTCGAGAGCGCCAGTTCGATTTGCGACATAATCACCGAGAGGGGCGTGCGTAGTTCGTGCGAGGCATCCGCCGTAAATCTCGCTTGCTGCTCAAACGCCGACTCCAAGCGGTCGAATGTCTGGTTGAGCACATGCGCGAGTTGTCCCAATTCGCTGTCCGTTTCCTGCACGTCAATCCGTTGTGACAAATTCTCCGCCGAGATGTTCTTGGCAATGTTGCTCATCGTGGCGATGGGCCGAATGGTGCGTCCCGAAAGCCATCCGCCACCAATCACACCCAAGGCTAGGATCGCCCAACCGCAGGCCGCCAATATCCAACCCGAGGCATGTTGTGTGGCCACCTCCAATTCAATCGAACGCCCCACCAGCACATGCGTGCCGAAATTGGCGACATGCACGACTTCTCGCTTGCCCCAACGCGTTCTCGCGATCCGCACGGGCAGCCAACTGGATTCGACGAAGTGATTCTCGAACTCCACTTCCGGGGCAATCTCCGACTTCTCCAAGACATGCCCGTCGCGTGCCCAGATCACGAAGTACCACGACGAATCCTCCCCCTTGAACAGGGGCGAAAACTCTTCGGGCAGCAAGCGAACTCCGGAGGGCTGGGGCACCTGTTCCGCCGGCAGCCCCAAGACCGGAATAGGCCAGGGACGAAATTCTGGCTCGGCGGATGGAGTGGCGTCCAACGAGATCGAGCGATTGCCGTCCTCGGTCGGATCGGCGACCTCATTGGATGCCGGCCCTGTCGGCAACTCCATTGGCGGACGCCAGCCGCGCCATTGCGGCATCAAGGACAGTCGTCGCAAGTGCGAGATCACAACTTCCGCCGTGCGATCCAATCCCGCGTCGATCTCATTCAGACGAGTCTGCCACAACAAGTGGTACACGATCACGCCGAAGATCATCAGCACGGCCGTCAGCACCACGGCATGCCAGGCCTGCAATCGCCATCGCAACGAGCGAATCATGAGGCTTCTCTGTCGTTCGGATACCGGCAACCGTTCGACTCGGTTGCCACTTCTTGTTGAGCCGCGCGCATTTCGTAGGACGGACAATCTCGTCCATCGGAAGGTCTTGATGACGGACAGGATTGTCCGTCCTACGTTGAGTCTATCCTTCGATCACATAACCGAGCCCGCGGCGTGTGGTGATGAAATCCCGGCCCAGCTTCTTGCGGATGTTCGAGACATGTACGTCGACCAGATTCGACAAACTGTCGTCCTGCTCGTCGAACAGATGGTCGTAAATCGTCGTGCGCGTCACGAGCTTCTGGCGATGCAGCGCCAGTAATTCCACGAGAGAGTACTCGGTGGCCGTCAGCGGCACGATCGCATCGCCGCGCTTCACCAACTTCCCGACCGTGTCGATTTGAACGTCTCCAATCTCAATGACCGCCACGGCTTGCCCCGCCGAACGCCGAATCAGCGCCCGCAGCCGAGCCTTCAATTCCGTCAACGAGAACGGCTTGACGACGTAATCATCCGCCCCGGCATCCAGGCCGCGCACCCGATCGCCCACCGTATCGCGAGCGGTCAACATCAAGACCGGCGTCCGCTTAACCTCCCGCATCCGCCGCAGCACCGACCAGCCATCCAGCTTTGGCAGCATCACGTCCAACAGGATCGCGTCGTATTCCCACGCCGTCGCCTTGTACAACGCATCTTCGCCGTCCGCCGCCGTATCCACGGCATACCCGTCCTCACGCAATGTCGCCGCGACCACGCGTAACAAATCCGGTTCATCTTCGACGACGAGAACTCGCATGACAGACCAGAGGTGACGAGAATCGAGCCTTGTTTGATCGAAATAAAATAACAGAGGCAACCTTAAGTGAGCATGAGGTGCCGCTCAAGGCCGTCGAAGTCACGGCGCACGGCGGGCGACAGACATCGACTCAGACCCCCCGTGATATTCACGCGGCTTGCTCAACTTTGTTTTCCTCGGACAGGCGGACCTACCCAGCGAATCGAGCATCCGTTACCGTGGCCCTCTTCGCGCCGTTGCTTAGTTTTGAATGACCGGTGGCGTGGAGACGTCAAGTTTTCACAACCGACTTTGCCTGAGGAGCCGGGAGCCGTCTGTGTCGTTGTCGTCGCTGTTGGAAAGTAAATTTCGCGGAGATATCCGCTTTCGTGGGCAAGCGTACGTTAAGGCCGAGCGAGTCGCGATTACGCGCGTCACGGCTGACGAATTATTCGGCGTGGTCGCTGATGGAACCGAGTTCCAGACGCAGTTGACTCGCCGCGATGACGCCCTGCTGATGACCTGCTCGTGCGCGAATGGCCAGGGCAATCCGCACGAGGTCCGCTGCAAGCACGTCTGGGCCACGATCCTGCAAGCCGAGACTGCCGGCTACATCAGCGACGCGGCGAAACTGAACTATTTCCCTCCCTTCACCACCGAAGAAGAGCCGCTGGAGTGGGAATACGACGAAGACGATTGGGATGAAGTCCCGTCGGGCGACGCGGTCCGTCCCGTCAGCCTGAATCGAAAGCGGATGAAACCGGCGGCCGCCGTCGTCGAGCCGCGCGTCCGCGAATGGGAAACACAGCTCAACCAGTTGCGGAACACGATGGACGCGGGCGATGCGGCTCCGTCGGCCGAGCTGCGCGAGACCGAGATTTTCTATGAAGTCGACGTCAAACAGAGCCAACTGGAAAAGCAACTCGTCGTGGGCCTGGTGCAGCGGCAGCGACGCAACAGCGGAACCTGGGGCAAGCTGAAGCCACTGCGAGTCCGAGCAAACCGCTTCGATGACGTCACTCTGGAAGAGGATCGCCACATCCTGGCGACTCTGTTGGGAGGCGTGGCCGAACGGTCGAATTGGTACGCTCAGCAAAGCGAACTGCAAGCGGCCGCGAATCGTTTTCGGATTCCGTATGACCTTGCCGAACTCCTGTTGCCGGAAATCTGCGCGACGGGGCGGCTGCGATTCCAGGAAGACGCGGAAGAGCAGGAATCCCTGCGGGCCATCTCTTGGGACAACGGCCCGCCGTGGGAGATGGCTGTCAGTGTCGCGTTCGATGAAGCCAATCAACTTTGGCAACTCGTCGGCCGTTGGCAACGCGCCGGCGAAACGCTGCCGATGCGCGCGGCCGAACTGGTCGTGCCAGGCGGCTTCGTGCTGATGCCGGTCGCGGTCCAGTCAGAGACCGCGATGGGAGAGTTTGATCGCGAGGATTCCGGCGCAGAAGAAGAGTCGGACGCGAATGACAAGACTTCCGAAGTCTCCGAGACTTCGGAAGTCTCATCGGCACCCGACGACGCTGGCGCGGAGCCGCGACCAGAGATCCGTATCACGCATCGGCTCTGCCGCTGGAGCGATGCCGACCAAATCGAATGGGCCGAGTTATTGCGGCGCAACCCGCCGTTATCTGTTGCCGATGGCGAAGAGGCGGAGCTTGTTGACCGACTGCTCGACATGCCCAACGTGCCGCCGCTCGACTTGCCGGAGAACCTCAAGCTGGAGGAAGTCCGCGTTGTCCCGGTGCCACAAATCTTGATCCACACGCCGCGCGGACCGCGCTGGCAGCAGGAGCGATTGCGCGGCGAAGTTCAGTTCGATTATTCCGGCACGATGATCCGCGCGAGCAGCCCGCAAGGCGCGATCGTCGAACGGCAAGCGGGCCGATGCCTGGTCCGCAATCGGCAACTCGAAGAGATGGCTTGGAATCAATTGGTCGGCGCGGGCTTCAAACGGCTGATCGACAAGCGGCGTGGAGCACATGACGTCGAGATCCTGGCCCGTGAACTCGGCCCGGCGGTTCGCGATCTGATGCCGAAAGGCTGGAACGTCAAAGCGGATGGGCGGCAGGTCTGGCAAGCGGGACAACTGAAGCTCCGCGTGCAGTCGAACATCGACTGGTTCGAACTGCATGGCGAGGTCGATTTCAGCGGCCGTCGTGTGACGTTTCCGGAACTGCTCGCCGCGTTGTCTCGCGGCGACAGCACAGTGCGACTGGATGACGGCAGCCTGGGGATCATCCCGGAGGAATGGCTGCACCAGTACGGCATGTTGGCCGGTTTGGGCGCGGCGGATGGGGACCATCTGCGGTTCGAGGCTCATCAAGTCGGATTGCTCGATGCATTGCTGGCGACGCAACCGCTGGTGGACTTCGACGCGCGGTTCACCGAACTCCGCGACAAACTGAAATCGTTTTCCGGTGTGTCCGCGACCGATGAGCCGGCCAACTTTGAAGGCACCTTGCGGGCCTATCAGCGAGACGGCGTGGGCTGGTTGGAGTTCTTGCAAGAGTTCCGATTCGGCGGCTGCCTGGCGGATGACATGGGTCTGGGCAAGACCGTCCAAATGCTGGCCGTGCTGCAAGACCGCTCGAACCAAGCGAAGGAGCAGAAGAAGACGGAACATCGCGCGTCACTGATCGTCGTGCCGAAATCCTTGCTCTTCAACTGGGCGCAGGAGTGCGCCAAATTCACTCCGAAGCTGCGTGTGCTGGAATACGCCGGCCTCGACCGCGCCGACTTGCGGGCAGCGTTCAATAGCCACGACATCATTCTCACAACCTATGGCACGCTCCGGCGCGACGTGCTGGTGCTGAAGGACATCCCGTTCGATTACGTGGTGCTCGACGAGGCGCAGACGATCAAGAACGCCGGCTCGCAAGTGGCGAAAGCCTCGCGCTTGTTGCAAGCTCGGTTTCGCCTCGCGCTGTCAGGCACGCCCATCGAAAACCATCTCGGCGACCTGTGGTCGATTTTCGAGTTCCTGAACCCCGGAATGCTCGGCCGCAGCACCGCCTTCCGCACACACGCGGCCGACATCGAAAAGCCTGAGTCACGCGAATTCCTCGCGCGCGGCTTGCGACCATTCATCCTCCGCCGCACCAAGCAACAAGTCGCCGCCGACCTGCCTGACAAGATTGAGCAGACCTTGTTCTGTCAGATGAGCGAAGAACAAGAACGCCTCTACTCCGAAATGCGCGAGCACTACCGCCAGTCGTTGCTGGGGCTCATCAAAAATCAGGGCCTCGCGAAATCGAAGATGCACGTCCTCGAAGCGCTGCTGCGCCTGCGTCAGGCGGCCTGTCATCCGGCACTGCTCGACAAATCCAAAACGGACGAAGGTTCGGCGAAGCTGGACGTGCTGCTGCCGCACTTGGAAGAACTGATCGACGAGAAGCACAAGACGCTGGTCTTCTCGCAGTTCACCAGCATGTTGTCGATCGTGCGGCATCACCTCGACAAGCGCGGCATCGTCTACGAATACCTCGACGGCCAGACTCGCGACCGCCGCGCATGCGTCGAACGCTTCCAGAACGATCCGAACTGCCCGCTGTTCCTGATCAGCCTGAAAGCCGGCGGACTCGGTTTGAACCTCACGGCCGCCGATTACGTGTTCCTCTTGGACCCGTGGTGGAACCCCGCCGTCGAAGCTCAGGCCATCGACCGCGCCCACCGCGTCGGCCAAACCAAGCAGGTCTTCGCCTACCGCCTGATCTGCCGCGGCACGGTCGAGGAAAAAATCGCCGAACTCCAAGTCAAGAAGCGCGGCCTCGCCGATGCGATTCTCCAGGAGAACGGCAGCGTGTTGGAACAACTCTCCGCCGAAGACTTGGAAATGCTGCTCTCGTGACCTGTGAGCGGCACGGCGCTAGCCGCCGGTGAAGATGAGGCAACACTCCCGCCCGATTCACCGGCGGCTAGCGCCGTGCCGCTCACTATTTCTTGCCGGATTCTGGCAGAGTCTTTCGCTGTTTCATCAGCTTGGCAATCTCATCCGGAGCGATTCTCGGAACGCCACTTTTCAGGACCGCGCGAACTTTGCCCATGTCGATCATCGCCTTGATCTCATTTTCCGGGATGCCGAGCAAAGCGGACGCTTCACGGACGGTCTTCATCGGGAGCGGCATAAGGGCTACTTCTCGTAATGGGAGAAAGAGGTCAGCCAACTCGCGCGGGACAGCGCGATGGCTCGGCAAGACTTTAACACCCGCGCGAGCCGGGGTCAGGTGTTCTGATTTCTGTTTTGGCCCTGCGAACCACCCGCGACATTATTCGCTAGTCAGTCGTGCGATCAAAGTTTGACGTCCATTCGCACCGCCAAAACAGAAATCAGAACACCTGACCCCTCCCCTGGAGCATCGTTACGCGAACACGCCCCACACCGGTTTGCCGTTCGCGGCCGGGAGCGGGCGGTTGAGCTTGTCGCGCAGTTCGGTGTCGGGATCGATGCCGAGCGCGGCGAACATCGTCGCGGCCAGATCTCCCAGCGGCACCGGATCTCGGTCGGGATAGGCTCCGTTCTTGTCCGATTGGCCATGCACATGGCCGCGCTTCACTCCGCCGCCAGCCAGCAGCACGGTGTAGCAGTGCGGCCAGTGATCGCGGCTGATGTTCGCGTTGAGCTTGGGAGTGCGGCCGAATTCGCCCATCCAGACCACCAGCGTCGTGTCGAGCAGTCCTCGCTGTTCGAGGTCATTGAGCAGCACCGGCAGCGTGTGCTCAGTCATCGGCAAGTGTCGAGCCTTCAAGATCGGATACGCCCGTGTGTCGTTAAAGCCGTGCGTGTCCCAGCCGCCGTTGGTCGTGCTCTGTCCGCCGATGCTCTCGTCGAAGTAAACGTTGACGAACTTCACGCCCGCCTCGACCAGTCGCGTCGCGAGCAGACAACTCTGCCCATACGTCGTCCGGCCGTAAGCGTCGCGGGTCTTCTTCGGCTCGCGGGCCAAGTCGAACGCATCGCGGACCTGCGACGACGACAGCATCGCCAGCGCGCGATCGTAATACTCGTCGAATCCGCGCGCCGTCGCCGAATGCTCCAACAACCGAGTTTGCTGGCTGATGATCTGCTGCATCTCGCGCCGGCTTTGCAGGCGTTCGGCCGAAAGGTTGGACGGCAAGCTCAATTCCGGCAGCTTGAAGCCCGGCTCGTTCGGATCAGAGGTGATCAGCAGCGGGTCGTGCCGCTTGCCGAGAAAGCTGGCGTGTTGCCCCGGAGTGATCGAGCCATCGCGAAGAACCGTCGGCAGCGCGACGAACGTCGGCATCGTCTTGGCATTGGGGGCGAGCTTTTCCACAACCGCGCCATACGCCGGAAACAGTTCGATGGAATCCTTCAGACGGATGTCATCCACCGGCGGAGCATGCCCGGTCAGCGCGTGATACGCCGCCGAGTTGTGATTCTTCATCGAGTGAAACACGGTCCGCACCAGCGTGACCTTATCGAGCACCTTCGCCGTCTCCGGCAGATGCTCGCAGATGCGCACACCCGGCATGGCCGAATCAATCTGCCCGAACAAACTGCGGATGCCTTCGGGAGCATCCGGCTTCATATCAAACGTGTCCCCGTGACTAGGACCACCAAATTGATAGAGAAAAATGATCGACTTTGCGCGACCGGCCCGTTTCCGATTCGCCGCGTTCTCTTCGGCCGCGAACAACTTCGACAACGTCAGCCCCAAGCAGCCAGTCGCCCCGCAAGTGAGCGCAGCTCGGCGAGACATCAGCGATGATGTGAGGTGGGACATCAGATGTTTCCGTAGGATGGACACTCCTGCCCGTCCGGGTCGGGCAGGAATGCCCAACCTACAAGCTCGTTGAGTTTGCGACTCGCGCAGAGCTTGTTCAAGGCTCAAGCCGGAACGGCTGGGAAGAATCGAGCCGACCACAGCGGTTGTGCGGCCGATCGTTCGAGCGTCAATTCGCCGACCAATCGATTTCCATTCAATCGCAGACGAACCGAAGACTCTCCCTCGCCGAGCCACTCCGCCAGTCCGTGATCCCATCGAGCGACTCGGCCACGCTCGCGGCTGACCGGGCCTTCGTAATCGAGGTACATCAGGCGATGCGCGGCGATGGATTCCGCCGCGACTTCGATCGTAGGATCGGACAGCCAACGCGCCGGACTTTCGAACAGCCGCCACGTCCGCGCGGTCTCTCCCGCTTCGATGAGCAAGTCCCAATGGACGAACGGGTGATCGTGAGTCAGCAGCGCGAATCGCGGCATGGGAGTGAAATCTCAAATCTCAAATCTCAAATCTCAAATCTCAAATTTGAAATCTCAAATCTCAAATTTGAAATCTCCGGTTATTGCATCACGCCTTTCGTGATGCTCATGAAGGCGTCTTCGAGTGTCTCGGTCTTGCCTTGGAATTCGATCGCGGGGAAGCCGGCTTGGATCAAGCCGCGTAGCAATTGATGCTGAGCGTCCGGGTCGCCGTCGAACTCGAACGCGACATCTACTCCGGCGACTTGCACGGCGGAGACATACGGTTGCTCGAACAACCATCGCTCCAGTGCGGCGGGGCTGTGCTTCGGGTTGTCGTTGGCGAGCAACTTGATGCAGAGCGTCTTCTGGCCGGTTTGTCCGTCTTCGTGACGCTGCCGCATCGCCAACTCTTCGACCGTGCCGAAGGCGAGCACTCGGCCCGCTTCGATGATCGCGGCCGAATCGCAGATCTCGCCTAGCTCGGTGAGGATGTGCGAGCTGATGAGGATCGTCTTGCTCATCTGCGTGGCCATCAGGCGGATCAGTTCGCGCAGTTCGATGCGGGCGCGGGGGTCGAGTCCCGCGGCTGGCTCGTCGAGGATCAGCACTTGGGGGTCGTGGATCAGGCAACGTCCCAACGCGAGTCGTTGCGACTGTCCCTTCGACAGCGTGAAGATCGGCTTCTCCGCCAGTTTGCGCAGCTCGGTGAAGACCAACACGTTTTCCAGTGAGTCGCGCCGCTTGGCTCCGCGTAAGCCGTAGGCTCGCGCGAAGAAGTCGAGGTACTCGATCACGTTCATGTTGTGATACTTGCCGAAGTGGTCCGGCATGAAGCCCAGCACCTTGCGGACCTTGTCCGGGTCGTCGATCACCGAATGGCCGCAGACGAACGCATCACCGGCCGTCGGCGTGTCGAGCGTGGCGATGATGCGCATTGCGGTCGTCTTACCCGCTCCGTTCGGGCCGATGAAGCCGAGCACCTGGCCGGGATACGCCTTGAAGGAGACATCGTTGACCGCCTTCAGCTTGCCGAAGAACCGATGCAGATGCCGTAGCTCCAGCACCGGCTCGCCCAACCACTGCTGTGGTTCGGCGGCAGCCAGCGTCGGCATGGGTTCTTCGTCAGGATTCATATCCACGTATTTGGCCTGATCGTTCACGAGAAGGTCTCCGCGTTCGGGGAACCATGATCCTTCAGCGACTGAGACATTTCAGCGTGCGCACGCTCGAACGGCAACGCGCTCCCTTCGCTACGACTGGCACATTTGGCATCAGCCGACCGGGATGCGAGCGGATCGGCTCGGTTCACCACTGACTTCTGGACGGCGGTGGTCTCGGCTGACAACGTTGTTGTGTCCACGAAGGGGTCGGGAGTCTTTTTCATGCCGCACAACGCGAGTCCAACAACCGGAAGATTCTCGACTGCGGCATGAAAAAGACTCCCGACCCCGTCACCACTCACATCAGGAGCTTGCCATGTTGTTCGATCTGCGTCGTTCGCTCGTTGCGTGTGTCACCTTGTTGTTGCTGTCCTTCGTCGCGTTCGCCGAAGACAAACCGGCGGCCGAACCCAAGCCGGCTCCGGTCCCGGAAGCGAAAGCTCCAGCCGACTTGTCCGGTCACTGGAGCGGGACTTGGCTGAGCCATTCCAACGGTCACGACGGACCGCTGATCGGCGACTTCCGCAAGATTGACGACGACCACTACTGCGTCCATTTCAGCGGCCGGTTCATGGGACTGCTGCCGTTTGATTACGACGTCGTGTTGACGGTCACCGAACGCAAAGGAGACCAACTGACGATGTCCGGTTCGTCGAATCTGGGCTTCCTGTTTGGCACGTTTTGGTACACGGCGACCGTGACCGACACCAGCTTTGTCGCGTCGTACTGCTCGAAGCGCGATCAAGGGGTCTTCAGCATGACGCGCTGTACGCGATGTTGCCAATGAAAAACGATTCTTAGGCGAGCGGGGCGGCGTCAGCCCCCCG
>CAMDPX010000121.1 GCA_945905295.1 Planctomyces sp. SH-PL62
GCATCTGCACCGCCTCTTGCTTGAACTCCTCCGTAAACCGACGACGAATTCGACGTGACTTCAACTTCTTCTTCACAGACATCGGACAGCCTCCTTTTGGCTGCCGAAAATAGTGACTCACACTGTCCGTGAAACACCGAGCACCTCAACCCGGTGCAGAACATGGACGACATGCACGTCGTCCAATTTGCCGAGGTGCTGCGCGCAATTATGCGGCAAGAAGGCCGACAACTCGTGATCGCCGTACATGAGCGTCCGTTGTTCGACTATCTTTGCCTTGAACTGGCACCAACTCGCGAGGGTCAAAGTCTCATGGCAATTGAACTGACTCGCGATCCACGGACCTTTGAAACGACTGTTCAAAGCGACCGGCGTACCTGGAAGCCGGACAATTTGCGGTTCGAACGTGCATAGTTATTAAGGTCTACCTCACAGTTTGGTGTCTGGGGTCAGGTCTTCGAAGGCAGATTGGCTGACCAGCGCTCACTGAGTCACATCACTGACCGCGAGATTGAGGCCACGGTTCTCCGAGGGAAAGGTTCCACCAATGTCTGTCAAACTGACTCCTGAACTCGAACAATTCGTCGAAGCCTGCGACGGCGTCGCATCGGTTGGCGGTGAGCATCAGTCATACGTCGTGATGAGTGGTGAGCGATTCCGTGGATGCTTTGAGTCCGATGAGGACCACGATGCAACGCTGGAAGCCATTCGGCGAGGCTGGGACGACATGTTGAACGGTCGAACGACGCCGATGGAGGTCTTCTTTCAGGAGTTCGACAACAAGCATGGCCTTTCAAGTTGAATTCACTGACGAGGCAATTCGTGACATCGAAAGCATCTTTGAATACATCCACGTCGACGCGCCATTGAATGCGGTGAAGTGGCGGAAAGGTCTAGACAAAAAAGGGCTCCATCTTTTGACGTTCATGGCCGATAGTTTCGGCTTGGCGAAAGAGAGCCGATATGCTCCCGGCGGGCGCACGACGCGCTTTGCGATTCTGTTCCCGCCCCCATCGACCTTGCGTCGATGGAGCGAGAGATGGCGAGCTAGCGAAGTGATCTACCAGTCCTTTTCTCAGACCCCATCCGCCTCGTGCGGATGGTGAAGAAGATCGCTGGGCTAAGAACGGCGCAAGAATCTGATTCACCATCCGCACAAGGCGGATGGGGTCCAACAACGGAGTGCTCTGCCACTGATTAGCCCTTCATCTCGCGCTCCATCGACGCAAGGTCGATGGGGGCGATGCACGAAACCGTCACCGGCGCAAAGTGCGTCGTGCGCTCGCTCCCGGCAAGCTGCAAGAACTCTTCTTTGGCAACTTCCGGATTCTTTATACCGTTCGAGAGCCATTAACGGTCGGGATTCCCTTCACTCGAACGCCAGACCGTCGATCGTGAATCGCAATGTCGGTGCGCCCCAAGAGTCGAAGCACAGGGCGAGGGCTCGGACTTTGTCGGGAAGGTCGCCGATGATTTGCCATTGGTCGTTGGCACGCAGCGGAATCTCGAACAGACGCCAGCCGTCGCGGGATTCGTTGTGTTCGGCGTTTCGCATGTGGTCCATGCCGGGCTTCGGTTCGATGTGGCATTGCTGACCCGCTTCGCCGTCGAGCCGAATAAATGGGCCACCTTGCCAGCCGGTGACATCTTCGTTGGTCGCCTTCAGCCAGAAGACGAGTTTTGTCTTGCCCTTCAGCGACCAGTTCGCGTCGCGCGATTTTGGAAACGTCAGCGCGGCGCGGAAGCCGGCATAGGGAGCGATGACGACGCCCAGCGCCGACTTGCTGACCAGTTTGTCGGTCGTCTCGTCGGTGAATTTCGCTCGTGAGGTTTGTTCGTTGCTGCGCGTTCGGTCGTGGAAGTCTTCAATCGACCAATTCGCGGATTGGCCCTCGGTGCCGATCTCGGCCACGTCCCGGACGACGTACACGTCGCGCCACGCCAAATCCGTTAGGAAACCATTCGAGACATTGAGTCCCACGCGATGAAAGCCAACGCGGTCGAACGTGTGCTCCAGTTTCGGACCGACGAGCAATCGGCCGTCACCGACATCCCAGGTCAACTTGATTTCGCGGCTGGTCGGATCGCGACTGTTCAAAGCCTCCCAGGCGGCACGCTCGCCAAGTTTAACGGACGTCGGGCCGGACAGTTTTGGCTGCGGCGGTAATGCGGCATCGGGGATCGGCAACGAACTCTCTTCCCAGCGAGTCACTCCGCCATCGAGTTGCACCTCTTTGACCGAGTTGCCGTCGAAGCGATTGCCCGCCAGCGTGACCCAATCGGCGTACTTGGCGTAAATCCCCCAGCGATTTTTGGTAAGCGTGTTCTGCTCGATGATCCAGTGGTAGGCCCGCCACTTCTTGCCTTGGCTGTCGAGATCGCCGATCAGCGCGATTCCCGCGCCGTTGTTTTCGCGGCAGACGTTGCCTCGGCAGACGGTGTGGCTGGAGGGGCCGAACATGAACACGATGCCGGCGTGACCCTCTTGCGGCAGATGCGGCGAGTTGTGATGACCGCTCTTCAAGCCGTTAAACGACGCCTCGTTGCCGATCAGCCGCGATTGGTCCGAGCCTCCCAGCCAGAAGCCGTAGCTGCAATGGTTCGCTTTGTTCTTCACGAACACGTTGCGCGGAGCCCAGCATTCGACGCCGTTGTTGTTGGCGAATGAGCAATCGTTGTTCTCGAACAGATTCCCGGTGCTGCACCAGCCGTTGAGCACACGGACAAAGATGCCGTCGCCGCCGTGCGTGCAATCGTTCTCGATGAGTCGGTTCTCGTTCGAGCCGCTCTCAATCAGCACGCTGGTTGAATCGCGAGCGTGAACTTCACCCAGCTTGATCCGAATGCCGTGGCTGAGGACGTTCTTGCGAATCGTGTTGCGAGACGCGGTCCAGAGCTTCAAGCAGGTGTTCGACGTGTGCGAGAAATCATTCTCTTCCAGCACGTTGTCGTCCGAGTTCACCAGCACGCAGGCATCCCACACGCGGTTGGCTTTGTTCTTTCGCAGCGTCGACTTGGTGACTCGATCGAGCACGATGCCGCCGCGTCGGCCGTTCTCGCCCCAGCCGAATTCGGGATCGTGGAAGTTGTCAGAGAAGTTGCAGTTCTCGATCGTCCATCCGGAGCCGCCCACGATTCGCAGGCCGGTCTCCCATCCTTTCGCGTTGACGTTCTTGAGCGTGACGTTCGACACCCCCTCGGCCAGGATCGCGACCCGTTTGAGCTTGTTGCCGAGCTGATCCTTCTCACCCACGATCCAGGCCCCGCGACCGTCGATCGTGATGTTCGATGCTTTGATGACCAGCGACTCATAGACCTTGTCCGGATCGAGCCGCGTGTCTTGTGTGATGTCCAATGCAACGGACTCGGAGCACATCGTGACCGTCGTCAGCAGGACCACGATGACAAACGCGAATCGTGAAGACTCCATCGGCGATTCCTCGGTGAAAGAGAAGCGACAGCCAGGATGGTTCGCATCGAAGTTCGACTATCTGCCTTTCGACCCCAACGGCCTTGTGCCGTTGGTGAAGCCGATCGTGGGCTAGTCGGTGTCATTTCCACTCCCCCAACTCTTCCGTTCCTCCGCCTGCAGCGGAGGAACGGAAGAGTTGGGGAAGTGAGAGGTTCCTTGGCTGTTAGCCCACCATCGTTTTCACCATCCGGACAAGCCGGATGGGGTCTTCAACACGAATGTCATACAGTCGAACTAGCGTAGCACATTGGTGGGTCTCGATGACTCGACCCACCCTACTTCGGCAATTGCTCCTGCAACCGGCGCGTCTGGTTGACCACGTCGTTGAAGCGCGAGGGCCACTCGGTCTTTTGGAGCTTGTCGATCGACTTCCGAGCCTCGTCCCATTGCTTCTCGTGCAGTTGAGCTTCGGTCAGCTTGAGCAAGCCTGTCGGTTCGAGCCGGCGGAACTCCGCGACGCGCTCCCAATGCGGGATGGCTTCGGCCCAGCGGTTTTGTTTCTGGCGGAGTTCGGCCATTGCGGTGTGGCTTTCGGATTCGTTGGGGCTGGATTCGATGATCGACGTGGCGGCTCGTTCGGCTTCGGCCTCGTTGTCCTTCAGTCGCTCGGCGAGTTGTTGGTACAGCGCGAGATCGTGGCGGTGCAGGTCGATCAGCTTGAGCAATTGCTTCGACGCGGCGGGGCCATTTTGCGTGGCGTCGTAGCAGGCGATGAGGGCTTGATGAACTTCGGCGTCGTGCGGTTGCAGCTCGGCGGCGAGTTGCAGTTGAGCGAGCGCCGTCGCGTACTCTTTGCGAGATTGATACGTCTGCCCGACCGCCTTACGGAGGATCGGGCTGTCCTGTCCGGTCTTCGCCGCTTCGGCATCGAGATGCTTCACGAACTCGTCGAGGTCTTTCGCGTTGGCGAGCACCTGCTTGAGATTTCCGTTGGCGGTGCCTCGCTGATCGCTGCGTGCTCCCCAGCAGACGATCGCGGCGGAGGCGGCGTCGACCGCTTCTTTCGTGTGTCCCAATGCCGACTGGGACAGCGCGAGGTTTTGATACAGATCCGCCAGCGTGTTGTCGTTGAGTCCGCTGCGGGGATTGCTCCGCTGATGCAGAGCGATCGCTTCGTTGAAGAGGCTGGCCGCTCGCTCGTGCATGTTGCACGACGCACAACTGCGAGCGAACTGCGCGACGTTCCCTTCGGTCCAACGGCCACCCGTGTGGAAGTGCGTGTCGATCTGGTGATATTGCTCGGCAAGTTGTTCCGGTCGTTGCGAGTGGTAGTAGGCGATCATCAGCAGCGTGCGATAGTGGATGTTGTCGAGGCGATCTCGGACCAGCAGTTCCAGCAACGGAATCGACTCGGCCCAGCGGTTTTGCTGGTGTAGCCAGTTCACGAGTTGCGCTTGAGCCGACTCCTCCAGCAGGCCCTCCTTGTGAGCGACCAGCAGGATCTCGATGGCTCGCGCGCCGCGATCGAGTCCGCTCCACAAGTAATTCGCGACGGTGACCGCTCGGCGGCCGGAGGTGCGGCGTTCGGCGAGGACTTCCTCGGCGGCCTTTGCGAAGTCGGGCCCCTTCACCGTCCAGAAGTAGCCGGAGTACTTGTAGTAACCCTGATGGTTATGTCCGTCGCCGGTACGAAGCTCGCGCTTCAGCTCGGCGATCATCAGCTTGAGCACGCGCGGTTCCAGTTCCTTGATGTCGAGCTTCGCCTGTTCCGAGTCATGACGCCGGCGAGCCAGCTCCTGGCCGAACGTGTTCCACGAATTCTCCCATGAGAACTCCAGTCGCTGCGGATATTGCTCCATTCGCTCGATGACGTACTGCAACGCCAACTTCGAGCCGAGCGTCTCGCCGATGAGATGCATCGGTGCCATCACCGTGCTGCGATACTGAGACTGCTGCCGCTTGAGCAGCACAGGGAGTTCCTCGAAGGCAAACGTTCGCACGGTTGCGACGGTGGCCGGAAGCTGATGCCGTCGAGCGATGTCGAACGTCGCCATCTGCTCCGTGACGAGGTGGTGCCGGACGTGTTCGTCAGAAGCCGCCGCGAGTTCCTTGCGCGTCAGAGCGACGATTGCCTCAAACAACTTCGCTCGGCCCTTCCCCAGCGAGACGCCGACGTCCGCTTCGAGGGCGTTGTTGTAGAGCGACATCAACCGCCGGATGAGCCAATTGCGTTGCCCGTCGTTGTCCGGCTTCGCGAGGTAACGCTTCAAGAGTTTCTCGCCGATATCGTGGTGACTGGAGTTCTCCAACATCGCGACGTATTGGTCGAGCCACTCGTAATCGAGATGCGGCCAGACGCCGTTGTTCGCTTGCGTGTAATTGGTGACGACGACTTCCATCTCGATCAGCGCGTCGTGTCGCTGTCCGTAACTCCAAAACAACAGGTGGCACAACTCGGCTGTGATCGCCAGATGGTCTCGCGAATTGGCGGTTGCTCGGCGTTGCAGCTCGCGCAGCTCGCGGAGTTGCTCGTCCTTCAGCTTTTCGTTCGTCAGCTTGCCGAGCTGATACAGGAAGGTCGACATCTTCCGCGGTTCGCCGTCAGACCACTCGCGCTGGAAGGCTCGCTGCAGCGCGGCGACGCAGGCATCAACGTGCGGGCCAGGTTGATTGAGAACCTCGGAAGACTTCCGTTCGACGATCGCTTCAAGCAGATCGAGCGCGCGGAGGTCGGTCGTGGTCAGTCCCTTGGCGAGCGGGGCGGCGTCAGCCCCCCGGTCATTCGCGTTCGGTGGCCCCAACCGGGGGGCCGACGCCGCCCCGCTCGCCTGGACGCCGCGACGCAGTTGCTTGATCCGCGCCAGGATCTCGTCCGCCGGCGCTTCGTTTCGCAGTTCGCCCAGTGCGGCGTTCTGTAACGTTTGCAAGAAGGGATAGACCTGCTGCGGCGTTCGGCCGAGCAGCGCATCGGGCAGCATTCGCAGCAGGCGGAAGTCGCGGGTCGCTCCGTACAAATTGCTGTGCTGCCAGAGGTATTGCTCCGGCTGCGCTGACTTCACGAACAGGGCTTGGATGACGAACAACGTGTCCTCGTCGAGCTCGCTGGGTAATTGACCATTCGGCTGCATCCAGCGATTGGCGGTGTTCGACAATCGGTTGCTCAACTGGTGCTCTGGCATCTGCTTGAAGGCTTCGATGCGCGAGCGTTCGTAAGCCGCTCGGCGGTTCGAGACGAGATACCAGTCGGCCAACATCCGGTAATCCGAGTTCGTCAGCAGCTTGTCCTTCTCGCACGCCTCGAAGAGTTGAATCGCTTCGTCGAGCTTGCCCCGTTCCGCCACCAACTTCGCGAGCATCTGTCGCCACGGAGCGGTCGAGACGTCGGTGCGAATCCATTCGCGCAGCTCGCGATCGAGATCGTCGGGCCGATCGAGGGCGATGAGCATTTGGAACTTGGCGTTTTGCCAAGTCCCCACGTCGTAGCCGCGTTCGCCAGAACGCGGGTCGTCCGGACGCGGGTCACCCGCACTCTGGCGAGTGCGGCTACGATCAATGCCGGCGTCGATGTATTTCAGGACGCGATTGATCGTCGCCGGAGCGGCGTTGCGCCGAGCGGCAAGATTCATCACCATCGTGAAGGCTCGCTGCTTGAGCAGCCTGTCAAAGAACTGCTGCCGAGCCTGTGCCTCGTGGAGCACGTTTTCAACGTGCTCGTCCTCGTCTTCTTCGGGCACGTTGAAAACGTGCCCCACGTCCGGCACCTCGCCGAGGATCTGCCAGCAGAGTTCCTCGACCTGCGGCAATTTCTGATCGAGCGACACATCAAGCCACGCCTGCTCGATGCGCATCCAGCGGGCGATGTCATCGGCATTCGGCACTCGCTTCTGAAGCAGCAAGATTCCCGCTTGCTCACCGAGCCGCGCCGCAACTTGCTCTCGAGCCGTCTTGCGGAACTCGGCCTTCTTCGCCGCGAGTTCTTTGCGAGTCAGCTTGTTCTGCTCCCCTTGATCACCGAGCTGCGATTCGGCCAGCGACTGCCGATTCGCCAACATCGCATCGACCAAACGATGCAGCGCCGGAAGTTGCACGGCCAGCCGATCGGACGGCTCAAGCGGGTCGGACAAATCGAGCAGCCGAGCGAACGCTTCATGCTCGATCGCGTCCGACCACTTCACGGTCAACAACGTTTCGAACAGCGACCAGACGTAGGCGATCTTGTAATCCGGATGCGCGACCGACAGACGTTCTCTCAAAAACGGCAAGTGTCCATTGTCTTCGTCGGCCAAGCGACGAAGAGAAATCGTCCGCAGCGCTTCGCTCAGGAGGTGCTTTTCGTCTTTGTCCTGTTCGGCGATCCAACGGGGTTTCAGTTCGGCCGCGATCTTCTTCCAGACATCGCCTGGAATCTCCGTTGCATCCAACTGCTTCCGTCCGTTGAGCGGATCTTTCAATTCGATTCGCCCCGTCACCCAGCCTAGCAACGAGTTGATCTGGGCCGGCGTCAGCTTCGCCAAATCGGTTTGCAGAAGCGACAGGAACTCGCCGCGCAGGCGGTCGGCGACGTCGCTCTGCAAGAAGTAATGATTGCCTGCGCCGCGTGTCGCGATGTCCGAGTGATGTTGATGTCGCAGGAAGAAGCGGATCGTTGTGGCCAACTCCTCGAACCAGCGTTCGTCGGGGCGTTGGAACGACAGGTGGTAGCACTGCCCGTTCGCGAATTTGATCGCCGTCTCCAGCCGAGCCCGTTGATCGGGTGCGAGTCGTCCGTCGATCCGAGCTTCGCGGAACCATTGCTCGACGAGTGCGTTCGCCGCGTCGACCTGATCGTTGAAGATGAGTGCCGCTAGATGCTCCGCGTAGGCTGTTTGGTGCGGCGAGAACGCCGGCTTCTGACCGATCCATTCGGTCGTGAACTTCAGCAAGTCGGCCCAGCGTCCGTGAGCGTGATACAGTCTGGCGACCGCGTTGTGCAGCGTTTCGTCGTCGTTGCTCTCCCGTTCGGCGGGGCGATCCAGTTCCTTTTGCAGCCACGCCAGCGCCGCGTCGACTTGTCCCGCTTCAGCGAGCCGATTCGCGTAGTCGATCTGCCGTTGCCCTTCCCACGGAGCTTGTTCGGCCAGCGTGCGACGCAACGCCAACGCCTCTTCGTGACGGCTCAGCGCATCGAGGCATTGCAGGCGGGCTAGTTGAAACATCAGCCGCGGGGCGCTCGCCCCCGGTTTGTCTTCGGGCGTCTCACCATCGCGGAACCGGGGGCTAGCGCCCGCCGGCTGATTGGCCACGGCGGCTTCGAACAATTGGACGAACTCGAAATACTCCGGCCAGCCCATCAGCGAGAAGGCTTGGCCGAGGATGAACTTCGCCAGGAACGTCTCGTCTTGTTGCGGCTTCGCGGCGACTTGTTTGGCTTCGACCAACAGCCGTTGCCGCGCTTCCTCACGACGTCCGGCCGTCCCCAGCAGGATGGTTCGCAGCCAGCGCACGCCCGGCTTGTCGGCTAACGAAAACTTTTCGGCGGCTTCGACCTGCTTCCACATCTCGTCCCACTGTTGGATCGCCATGAAGTGCAGGATCATCGCCATTCGGTCATCGAAGCTGGCCGAACCATCCGCCACCTTTTGCCGAGCGACCTTGAGCTTCACGAACGGCCGATGCAGAAACTGCACGGTCGGTCGCGCGGCCAGTTCGGCGGCGATGCGTTGAGCGTGCGGCTCTTTGCCGTGCGACTGAATCACGAGCTTGGTTTCCGAAGTCGTGCGTCCCTTGGCGTCGGTGGCGACCGACTGCGTCCCCCACCACGAACCGGCCACCTCGACAAAGTCCGAGAAGGTTCTCGCGCCCACGAGTTTGCCGTCCTCGAACCACTCCGAATTGAGGACCACATGCTTCGCGGTGTCGATCGTGAAGTGCGTTTCGTGACCCGGAAGGTAGCTGACGATGATCATGCGGACTTGGTTCTCGCCGGCGGGCTCCAAACGAACCGGGCGGTCGCCGCTCGATTCATGCAGCGCGGGTGAGAGCGAGTAATCAGCGAGGTCGTCGATCGGCAGCGTCTTCAATTCCTGTTCGACCGAGGCACGAACTTGTCCCAGCAAGAACGACAGCGAATAGGCACCGCGCTCTTTGGCATCGCAGAAATCAATCTGCGTCTGGTCCGTCAGGTCGAGCGTCCGCCGCAGCCAGGCACTCGGCGAGTACAACGTCAGATCGCTGTCTCGCGACAATCGTCGTTTCCAGCGTGGATCGAAGTGCTCGGTGACGCGCCGCAGTTCAATGCCGCCGTCCATCTTCAGCAACGACTCGGTTCGTTGCAGGCTTTTCGACAACGCGATCGCTTCGGGAGACCATGTCTGAGTCACCTTCGCCGGTACCGTTTTGCTCGGAGCGGGATTGACTCCCGGGAACAGCGTGTGGAGCCAGCTCGTGTAGTCCGGCTGAGATCCGTGGTGTCCGGGAAAAGCAAATAAGTCCGAACCAGTGATGCCGCCGTTCCAGTAGGCCTTGCTGTAGCCGAGCCACTTAGACGAGATGCGATTCGGCAGCGGCATTGAGAAAACTTCCGCTCGGTCGGCCGCCGCCAATCTCGGCAGCCGACCGAGCGTTCCCGCAACCTGCTTTTCCATCGGATCGAAGACGTCGGCTCCCAACAACTCATCCCGCGAGCCGTCCGGCTGCGCACTGTCAGACAAGACGATGAGATTGCGTAGGCTCTGGTGGTCGACCTCGGAGTCTTGGGAGTCTTGCAGGCCAAGGCTCAGGTGTTCGACCGATTTGCTGTCGTCGTCCAAACCTTGAAGCGACAACGCTACTCGTGCATCGAACGGTTCGTCATACGCATGCAGCAATTCTTGCCTCACGTCGCCGAGTCGCTCAAAATCAAACTCTTCATTGGACAAGCGTCCGAGGAATCCTCCCGATCTGTTCTCGCTGTAGAGGTACGTCGAGGATCGGCCGTCGGATTCGCCGAGCATGCTCCTCATATTCCAAGAGACCGGTCCGCTGAAATTGCGCCCTGCAAAGCCCGCCTTCCGTCGGTCAAAGACCTGCGCTTGCTGCTGGAAGACCCGCGGATTCCGGCCCAGCCTGGCCAGGCTCCGCAGCACGTCCCGTCGCAGACCGAGCCGCCAATCGCCTGCCCGCTTCATCTGCTGTTGCAGCAGTTCGTAGTTCGCGTTGTCGCGACCCTCGGCGAAGAATCGCTCGCCGTCACGCATCTCGTAGCGACGCTGCACGCCGAACCGCTCGCGATCGGCATCGGTCTCCAACACCAACAGCGACGTGAACGGCGTGATGATGTGGAACTCTTCCGACAACCGAATGATCTCGTCCCGAATCGCCTGGCTCTGCCCCTGAGCCAACAACTGATCGAGATGCGCCCGCGCCCACAATCGCGGAATGAACGAGTTCCCCCTCTCGGCGTCCTTGAGATTGACTCGCGCCGCGTACCGCACCTTTTCGCTGCCGCGCATGCCGGTGACGACGATCTCACCGAACTGATCCTTGCCGTCAGGCAGATACCGCCCCACCAGAATCTGCTGCGTCCCCGCCGCGACGTTCGGCAACCGTTCGGGGTAAGCCGCCGCGACTCGCAACCCACGGAACTCAACATTCAGATCACGCAGCCCCGGCTGAGCAATCTCATTGAGCAATTCATTCGCCACGACCTGCGGAGTCTGCTCACCCCCAATGTTCCGCACCGCCCCGCCACCCACCGCCGCGATCCCCTTGAGCACGACCGACTCAAACGAATTGCCGACAGAGATCGCGTGAACGTGGGGCACGTTTCCAACGTGCCCGGCCTTCGGATTCACGGGCACGTTGAAAACGTGCCCCACGAGGCTACCCAACCGTTTCACAAACGCCGCCGGATCGGTGTCGCCGGATGACACAACGCCGTCTCCGATGTAAATGACGTGCGCATCCGCCGGCGCTTTCTTCAACACATCCTGAAACGCCCGATCCAAATTCGTCCAACCGAGCGACAGCCGCTCATCGAGAAACGCTCGCGCCTTCGCAACGTTCTCGGCATTCGCAGCCACCGGTTCAGCAAACGCCCACACCGTTCCGACATCAGCCGCAGCCAACTGAAAACGATCCGCCTCACCGAGCGACGCCAACACCGTCGCAACAAATTCCGTCTGCTGCTTCCGCTTCTCCGAATCCATCGAGGCCGACGTATCACAGAGCAACACAACATTGAGCGGCTTCCCATCCGACAACACTTCGCGCTGCCAATTCCCTTCCGCTGCCGGAGGAGACAACTGCACGAGCAAGTAACCATCAGCCCCTCGGCGATGCGGCACAACGACGACATCGGATTGCCGGCCGTCGATCTCACAGACAACCTCGAAGTCGCGCGTCGGCGTGTATTCCTGCGCCGCGAACTCGACCTGCGCCGAATGATAGGTGAGCCGGAGGGCGTCAGCCCCCGGACCATTTGAGATTTGAGATTTCAGATCAGAAATTTCAGACGTCCGGGGGCTAACGCCCACCGGCTCGCCAGTTGCAATTTTTGTTGCATGCGTCGGACAGGTCACGCTCTTCAACGGCAACGCGGAGTTCACCGTCACGCTCAACGACAACTCTCGCAGCGGCTTCGTGCGCAGCAACTCGCTGCGCAGGCCATACGAGTACCGATACCGGTTCGCTCGCAGCGGCAGCACTTGGGTGTAGACGATCTTGATCCGCTTCTCAGAATGCGCCTCGATCGGAAACACGCGAGCTTTGAAGATGTTCCCACCAGTCCATTCGAGCAACCCCGGATCGCGCTTCTCGCGCAGGATCGTCTCGTAGATCTCGCGAGCACGCTGCTTCTCGACAACGTCGGCCTCGACAAGATCGTTGCCGATCCACATTCCGAACCCGCTGATCGAAGCCTCTTGAGGCAACGGGAAATGAAACACCCCTTCCAGCCGCGACGGCGTGTGATTGACGAACGACTCTTCGATCGTCGTCCGAGCGATCTGATCCCGAATCTCGACGCTGACTTTGTGATACCCGACCGTCAGCGGTTCGTTGCGACCGTCCGGCAGATTGACGATCAGCGAGCCGAGCGATTCGTTATTCGATGTCCCCTCGAAGCCGGCGAGCCAGAGTGGCGTTTTCTCGACATCGACGAGCTTCTCATCGCGATCGACTCGGACCAGTTTCTTTTTGTTCGGCTTGAAGACGCGGCTCCCGTCGCGCGGGGCGAGCAAAGTAAATTCGCCGTGGGGCACGTTTTCAACGTGCCCGTCCCTGCCCTTCACGGGCACGTTGGAAACGTGCCCCACGACTTGCACCTGCCCGGTGTGCAGCCGAGCCTTCGTCGGCGACATGCACTCGATCTGCGTTCCGGGGCCGAGCGTCAGCTCGACCTCGGACGACAGCGTGACCTTGATGGCGTTCGCTCCGCGCAGTTCGGTACGCACCCAATCGCCCGGCTTGAGCAACATCTCGCGACAGACCGGCGTCCAACGTTTCGCCAGCATCGGCCGCAGAACGACGATCCCTTGGGCTTCACTCACCTTGCCGATGCGACCATCTTCGGTCAGCGATTTCGCGACGACGAATTTGTCATCGGCGACCGGGACATTCACCGCGACGAGCGTCAGATCGGCGAGTGGCGGCATCAGTTCAAGGCGTTCCTCATTGTCACGAAGCCATTTCCATTGCTTGAAGTCCCGCACGCCTTCCCACACCGACATATGAGTGAGTCGCTTCGTCGAAGCATCGGCAACAGCTTCGATCGTGACCACTCCGTGCTTGGTCGGCACTGTCACCAAGTAAACGAATTCGTCGCCATGAGCGCCCAATTGCCGTGTCACAGGCTTCGCTGTCAGCAGGCCCGAGGAGTCAGTTACGTCAACGCCGAGCAGCCCCACCAAGTCGATCTGTTTGTCATGCCTCAGGAACCAAGGCGAGTCACCTTCGGTCACGGTATTGGCCGTTTCGTCGACGCGCCACAAACGCGAACCAGCCGCGATCTCATACTGCTGTGGCGATTCTTCTTTGCGAACCAAACCGGGTGCGCGAATCCAAACGTCCGCTCGCAAACCTTCGGATTTGAAGAGACGGAACTGCAACGTCTCCGCGCCGCGCAGCTCGGCGAGCACTTCGGAGAACGCGACCGCTCCGCTGACCGGAGTTGGGGCTGACGTCATCAGCCACACGACGAGAACCAAAGACAATGCCGATGCGGTCAAGCCGGCCAGACCGCGCATCGCGAGGGTGAGCATGGGGGAACTCCGTTGCACAGAAGGCTTGGCGAGCGGGGCGGCGTCAGCCCCCCGGTGGAGTGGCGTGGCAACGATCAACCGGGGGGCTGATCCGCCGTCGCGGACCCCGCTCGCCTGGTTCGTGAAGAGCGCGGCCGATTGCTCACGCAGCGCATTGAGCCGCTCGCGATCCGGCGCGGGAACGTCGGCGTCCACGGTTCGCAGCAATTGCGCGAGCCGTTCTTCGTCACGGTCGTGGGAATTGTTTTGTGTCATGTCTTCGAGTTCCGCGCTCGTAGTGACCGCATTTATGCGGTCGTGAACTACGCAGTCGTATTCCCGACCCGATGAATCGGGTCACTACGAGCGGCCAGTGATTCAAACTTCTCCCGGAACTCCCGCCGGGCGCGGGCCAGTTTGGATTTGATCGCTTCGATCGACCCGCCATACCGGTGAGCCATTTCGTCCAAGCTTTGGTCGTCGAGATACTTCGCTGTCAGCAAGGCCGCGTAATCGGTCGGTAACTCGGACAAGATGCCGCGCACGAGTTCCGCCAGTTCGCGCTGCTCGCATAACGCTTCCGCCGATGCGGTCCCTTCCCACCACTGCCGCAGTTCGATGGCTCCCGCTTCCGCGAGCTCACGGACTCGTTCGATCTTTCCGCTTCGTCGCCGATGTGCCGCCGCCTGGTGATGAGCGATCCCTGCCAGCCAACTCCACAATGTTCCGCGAGTGGAATCAAACTGACGCGCCCCGCGAGCTGCCGCCAGAAACGTTTCTTGCACGACATCCGCAATCTCGGACGATTGGCCGCCGATCAACCGACCGACATAGCGCCAGATATCCGCGCTGTATCCGTCATACAGCGCAGTCCAAGCATCTCGGCTGCCGTCCCGCAAACCGCGGATGACGGCAAGTTGGTCCGGCTCGTCCAACAAGTGGATGTCTCGTGCGTGAGGTCGTGCGGTCAGAGAGGAATTGCCGAGAGACGTCGCGAGGTGTCGCGCAAATCCTGAAAAGTTTGAACTTCAAGGGGAAGCTCGCGGAAACGAAGGGCGAAATCACCGGAAGGTCACCTCGTGGTTGGAGCTCATTTTTTCTGCCCCCTTTTTTCTGTCGGTAATTCTGACAGAAAAAAGGGGGGCAGAAACAAAAGGGGGCAACGCTACGAGACAACTGCAGATTTGAAGAAATCGTGGCTTAGGTTTTCGCGAATGTGCCACGGAGTAGGATCGCTTCGACGGAGCCGGGGAACGTGACTCCCTCGAACGGAGACCAGCCGCATTTGGTGAAGAGCTCTTCGCGGCGAATGGTCTGAGGCCGCGCGAGATTCAGCACCGTCAGCGAGGCGGTATAGCCGGGTTCAATGCGGCCAAAGCGGAGCGGCGCACAGTACGGATTCACAAACTCGCCCGGCTTGGCCGAGCAGAACGTGGCGACTTGCTCCGGAGAGAAGCCTTGTTTCACGATCAGCCAGGTCACGAACGCGCCGTAGGTGTCCAAGTGCGGCTGACCGGAGACCCCTTTCTTCTTCTCTTCAAGCGTATGCGGCGCGTGATCGGTCGCGAGGTAGTCGAGCGTCCCTGCGCGCAGCGCGTCGAGCATCGCCAGTCGATCGTCGACGGCTCGCAGCGGCGGGTTCATTTGCATCAGGCCACGATTGGCGTCGGTGATATCGGACTCGTCGTAGTAGAGATGATGCGGCGTGACCTCGGCGGTGACCCGCAGGCCGCGCGCCTTCGCCGCGCGAATCAAGGGAATTCCGGCTCCGACTGAGTAATGACAGAGCTTTCCGGTGAGGTCGTACTTCTCGATCATCTGCAGCGCGAACGACGTGGCGGAGACTTCGCACTCCGGCGGCCGGCGTTGCTCGTGAGTCGGCGCGGATTGGTGCAGGTCCATCAGCTCCGGGTCTTCGCAATGGAAGCTGACCGCTTGCCCGCGATACGCCGCCAGCGTGGCATCGAGATCGCTGAGCTTGCGAAAGAACAATTCGCCAACGCTCGGCCCCATGTAGACCTTGTACGGCACCGATGTCGTCAACGGCTGAGTCCCCGGTCCGATGCCGGCGTAAAGTGTGATGTGAATCGGCACGTCGCGCTGTCGCACGACCTCTTGCTTGGCGGCGTAGGAGGCATCGTCGATCGGCGGCACATGATTGTTCGGCATGTCGGCGACATGCACGACGCCGCCATGAACGGCCGCTCGTGAGGCGGTCGAGAAATCTTCCTTGTGGCATTCGTGGCCGCTGACGTCATCGCGCGCATGAATGTGGATGTCGCCAAAGCCGGCGAAGATCAGGCAATCGTCTGAGAACGTTTTGTCGGCGACGCCCAGACGCGAGCCGACCTCGACAATGCGATCTCCCTCGATCCGGACTTGGCCGGAGACGATGCGTTCGGGACTGACAAGTCGGCCGGCAATCAGCATGGGTGGTCTTTCGGGGGCCAAGGGGGTCGCGCTCGTAGTGACCCCATTTATGGAGTCGAGCGTGTGATATGACCCGATAAATCGGGTCACTACGAGCGCTCGTTGCTTCGGCAAGATGCGGAGAATACGCTCCGACGCGAAAGACTCAAGCGGTTCGCGGCACTTCTGGGATCACCTCATGGACATCACGCAAATCGCCGACTGGGACATCGGCCGCAAGCTGGGTGCCGGCGGAATGGGGACTGTGTATCTCGGAACGCACCGCGAGACCGGGCAGCAGGCGGCCATCAAGGTGTTGCCGGCCTCGTTGGCTCGCGAAGAGGGTTTCGTCGAGCGCTTCAAACGCGAAATCGCTTCGATGGAAAAGCTCAAGAGTCCGCACATCGTCGAGTTCTATGAGAGCGGCAACGACGGAGAAACGTACTACTACTCGATGGAGTACGTCGAAGGTGAAACGCTGACCTCTCGGTTGAAGCGCGACAAACGCATTCCGTGGCAGGAGGTCATCGACTACAGCCTGCAAATCTGCCGAGCACTCAAGGCGGCCCACAACACCGGCATCATCCATCGTGACCTCAAGCCGTCGAACCTGATGCTCGCCAGTGACGGCACCATCAAACTGGCCGACTTCGGAGTCGCGCAGGTTTTCGCCTCGCAGAAGCTGACGATCACCGGCGGCATCGTCGGCACCGCCGAGTACATGTCTCCCGAACAAGCCAAAGGCCAGCGAGCCACCAAGCAGAGCGATCTGTATTCGCTGGGTGCGGTCATGTATGTGATGCTGACCGGCCGCCCGCCGTTCAGCGGTAAGTCGTCGCTGGATGTGATTCACAAGCATCAGTTCGGAGTGTTCGACCGACCCGGCCTGATCGCCACCGACATGCCTCGGCAGTTGGAAGAGATCGTCTGCAAGCTGCTCGAAAAAGATCCCGAGAAGCGCTATCCCGATTCCTATGTGCTGTCGCTACGGCTCGCTGAAGTCCAGAAGCGTTTCGCCTGGCAAGCCGCTCAGAAAGCGGCTGAGGCCGCCCCTTCCGGATCTGCGGCGACACCCATCATGGATTTTGGCGATGCGACCGAAGCCGGCAACCGCGCACGCGCGGCAGAGGGCGTGCCGCTCTCGCCGACGGTGATCATTCCTGATGCGTTCAGTCAGCAGGTTCCGCAGGGTGCGACCATTCCGACTCCGGCCGCTCCGGTGATGTCGGACTTTGCCCCCGCATTGGGAGCCACTCTCACCTCCCCATCGGGACAGCGTTCGGGACGGGAGTCCGATGCCACTCGGCACCTTGTCGGCCAGAGCCAAGGCCCCGGCACGATCATGCGCAACCTGATGCGCAAGGTGATCACCGAACAGCAAGAAGGCGGAGTCATCAGCCGTGTATTCGACAAGACTTGGGCTCAGGTCACCGCCTTGATCCTACTGATCATTGGCGTCTGGTGGTTTCGCACGCACGACATGCCGGCCCAAGATCGCGTCAACAAAGCGAAAGAGATCGCCGCCAAACCAGATCCGAGTGCTTCGGAAATTGGTGAGGCGCGCGAGCATTTACAAAAAGTCGACAAACAGGATCACGCTTTGTGGGAGAAAGAAGCGGAACCGTTGTTGGACCGTCTCAACGTGCATGAAATGCGGAACAACATGCGCCGCGGACGCACGAAAGATGTCGTGACGACTTCCGAACCGAAACGGCTCCAGAAGCTGGCGCGGCATTATTGGCTGATCGGTGATTACGCTCAGGCCGAACGACTCCTGCGAGCATTGATCGCTTTGACGGCGGACCAAGCGGAGTTCAAGGAAATTCATGCGAACACACGCGAGTTACTGAATACGCTGCTCGATGAGCGGGGCCAGCAAACCTCGTCCAACTGGCTGGCCACCGCGCTGCGCCGCGCCGACAAGTTGCAAGACGAGGGGAAGAACTCGGACGCGATTGAGATTTGGCAATCCATCGTCAATCTCTATTCGAGCGATCCGGATGCTGCGGCAACCGTGGCCCGCGCTCGACAAAGCCTGGAAGCGTCCTCAGCAACGACCAACAACACGACCCAGGATTCCACGCCCGCCGAAGCCGATGCTCCCTCGAAAGACGAAACCCAATGACTGACCTCAATCTCAAACAACACATTCGCAGCATTCCGGACTTCCCCAAGCCGGGGATCATGTTTCGGGACATCACCCCGCTGCTGGCTCACCCCCCCGCGTTCCAAAACGTGATCGACCGCTTCGCCATGCACTTCCGCGACCACGGCGTCACCGCCATCGTCGCCGCCGAAGCTCGCGGCTTCATCTTCGCCGCTCCGCTCGCATTAGCACTCAACGCCGCATTCATCCCCGTCCGCAAACCGGGCAAGCTGCCGTTTGAAACCAAAGCGTTCTCATACGACTTGGAATACGGCACCGACGAACTGCACATGCACGTCGACGCGCTCAGCTCCCGCGACCGAGTGCTGATCGTCGATGACCTGCTCGCCACCGGCGGCACGATGCTGGCCTGCATCAACCTCGTCGAGCACCTGCAAGCTACCATCACCGGCTGCGCGTTTGTCGTGGAACTCGGCTTCCTGCAAGGCCGGGAGAAACTCGCCAAGTACGACGTGCTGAGCTTGATCAACTACGCCGACGAAACGTGACGACGATTCACCTCAAGCCGATCCTTGTTCTCCGAACGCCTTGACGAGTTTCAAGAGTTCTTACGCCGTGCCGCTCCCAAGCGGCGCACGAAAGTGGCGTGCTCGCGCCGGGCCAGACCACGTTCCAGTGCGGTCCGAAGCCGATTCGTATCGCGAGCCAACAGCGCCGCAACGTCGATCCACAGACCTGGGAATTCCCGCGAGCGGCTAAGACCCTCGCGATCCGGTCGGATCGTTTCACCCGAAGGGAAATGGAACCAATGCAGCTCACGCTCGGCGACGCACAGCACGAGGTACTCTCGAACGCCCGCCTTGCGGTAGTCATCGCGCTTTTCAAACAGATCGATGGCCCGGCTGCTGTGAGCGATCTCGGCGATCAATTCCGGCGCACCCACCATATATCCATCGGCATCTTCGGATGTCTGCCCGCCATATTCGGCCTGAATGCACAAGCACAGGTCCGGCTGCGGTTCACTGTCCTCGTCGAGGATCGCCGTGGAATTATCGAGTACTTCCGTGCCAGGCGTCGCGGCGGAATAGCTTTCAAGTACATAAGAAAGCTTCACTTGATCCAGCGCATGAGGACGGCGCATCGGCGAGGCCATGTACACGACTCCTTGGACCAACTCGAACTTGATGTGCTTGGGATAGGCCGCGTATCGGCGATGAAACTCCGGCTGCGATAGCCGATCGCCGCTAGACAACTCCATCGACAGCAGATGATCCGCCAGTGGTTCGCGCCGTGTACGCGACTTCGGGCGTGCTTTGAGCATCTGCATGGCTGCGTTCCTCACGACGATAAAAGTCTTCCCCGTTCAAGTCGCGATCTTCGCACACGAATTGCGAACGGTAAATCCCCGCTCGTCGTGTTCAAGCCAGTATGCCATGCACCACTTCGCCATGCACGTCGGTCAAACGGAAATCGCGGCCGGCGTAGCGGTAGGTCAGCTTCGTGTGATCGAAGCCCAGCAGGTGCAGCATCGTGGCATGCAAATCGTGCAGGTGGACTTTGTCTTTGACGGCGTAGTAGCCGTAGTCGTCGGTCTCGCCGTAGCGGATGCCGGCCTTCACGCCGCCGCCAGCCAGCCACATCGTGTAGCCCTGCGGGTTGTGGTCTCGGCCGTCGTCCCCTTGAGCGACCGGGGTGCGGCCGAACTCACCGCCCCACAGGATCAGCGTGTCGTCGAGCAAGCCTCGCGATTTCAGATCGGTCAGCAGCGCGGCGATCGGTTGATCGACTTCCTCGGCGTTGCGAGCGTGATCGACTTTCAGGTTGCCGTGCTGGTCCCACTTGTAACTGTGAGTGCATTGAATGAACCGCACGCCCCGCTCGGCGAATCGGCGAGCCATCAGGCATTGCCGGCCGAAGTTCGCGGTGCGTGGATTGTCGAGACCGTACAGTTTTTGAGTCGCCTCGGATTCGCTGCTGAGGTTTTGCAGTTCCGGCGCGGCGGACTGCATTCGGAAGGCGAGTTCAAACGAATTGATGCGGCCTTCGAGCGCGGTGTCGGGGCCGGACGCGGCGAGGTGCTCTTCATTCATCTGCCGCAAGAGGCCGACTTCCAGCGACTGCAACGAGCGCGGCAGCTTGTCGGCGTTTTCGATGAACGGGATCTTCGCCTGATCCGACGAGATGCCGGCGTTGCCCAGCGGCGTGCCGTGATAGATGGCCGGCATGAACGCCGAGCTGTAGGCGTTGACTCCGCCATGCGTCAGCGTCGGGCAGATGGTGATGTAACCGGGCAGGTCTTGGTTCTCGGTGCCGAGTCCGTAGGTGATCCACGACCCCATGCTCGGCCGGACGAACGTGTCGCTGCCGGTGTGCAGTTCGAGCAACGCTCCGCCGTGCCGCGAGTTCGACCCCCACATCGAATTGATCATGCACAAGTCATCGACGTGCTTCGCGACATGCGGAAACAAATCGCTGACCCACGCCCCGCTCTGGCCGTACTGCCGAAACTTCCACGGCGATTTCAACAGGTTGCCGGTCCCCGAGGAAAAGACTCGCGGCTTGGAAAACGGCAACGGCTTCGCATGATCCCGTTCGAGCAGCGGCTTGTAATCGAACGTGTCGACTTGCGAAGGACCACCGTGCATAAACAGGAACAAAACCCGCTTCGCCTTCGCCACCAACGGCGGAGCCTTCGGCGCGAGCGGATTCGCCGTGTGAGTCGCGTCTGCCTTCAACAAGTCCGCCAGCGCGAGCGTTCCAAACCCACATGCCGACGCGCGCAGCATGTCGCGTCGCGAGATGACAGGTTCAAAGCTGTGACAGGAAGAACGCATGGGGAGTCATTCAATCTCAGTGTCAAAGGCAACACAACCAACGAGTGATGGCGGCGAGTTGGTTATCGTCCGTCAGATTCGCCGCGTTATCCAAGTCACCTTTCTTGAGCATCGCCCAAATCTCCGCAGCCGTCTTTGTGGCGACGGCTGCACCGACGAAAAACATCTTAGGCTTGGCTTTGTGCTTGGCAAACGCAGACTTGATTCGCACCAAGGCGCTGTCTGCCGTCTTCCAATGCTCGTCTGCTCCGGCTGGATCGATCCCACCCTTGAGTTCTCCCAACGCCAAATAGACGGCAGGATTCGTTCGCATCTCTTTCGTTAAATCGTCTGCACCGCAATCAAACAGACACAAATCGACGTTGTTGCGAACGACCGGAACGGTCAGGTTGTAAACGAGCGACCGAGGTTTTCCGTCAACGGTCCACGAGAGGCCATTCAAATCCAGTTCAATCGCGGCCTCGTCGTCCGACATCTCTGACCACTCGCCATTCGCGGATGAACGCCAGCGATAACTCAGGCCAGAATTCCGAAGGTGTGCGAGTATCGACCGCGTCAATCTACGCTGCGCCAGTTGATTGGGTGCGTCACGCATTTCTCGATCGAGCCAGGCATCGCACACAACCAGAAACCGCGAAGCCAACTCGTCAACAAAGTTCAGTTTCTGATCTGCGATCTGACGAACGAATTGACGTACGGCTTTGTGTTTGGCGAAGTCATCAAGAAGTTTCGCACCGGAATCCGCAACACCGGCGGCAGTCGTCAAGGCCGTGCGAATGTCGGACATTCTCAATAGTTCAAACGGACTCTTCGCTCTTGATGCGGCTGATTTGAGCGCTCGCGCCTGTGCGAGGAATGGCTCCCTTCGACGGTTTCGCTCGACTCGGAGTGCCGCATGAAAGGCAAGGGTGTCGGCTTCCGTTGTAACTAAAAGTTTCGATCGTTCATGCTTTGACATTTTTGCCCTAGCCTCGAACCAGACATCGAATCACTTCCAAGATCGCTTGAAAGTGATTGAACTCTCCCTGTCGCGATGCTTTTCTTGTAGCATCACATTTCAGTGGCGATGCCGCAATTGATGCATCGAATCGTACCGACCGTGAAAGGAATCACCTTGGCTTTTGTTTTGGAAAAAGCACCGTCGAGACGCAAAGCGCTAGGCTCGTTCTATACGCCAGAGCATGTCGCTGAGACGTTGGTGAACTGGGTCGTTCGATCTCCGAATGATCGACTGCTTGATCCGTCATGTGGCGACGGACGATTCCTTGCGTCCCATCGGAATGTTGTTGGCGTTGATCTTGATCCGGCGGCTATTGCGACCGTGGCCAAGGAACTGCCACATGCGAGAGTCTATGCGGCGGACTTCTTTGATTGGGCCATGCACACGCGGGATCGGTTTGAATGCGTTGTGGGCAATCCACCATTCATCCGCTATCAAAGATTTTCAGGCGATGTGAGGCGAAGCGCTCTCGAAGTCTGTGACCGCGTCGGAGTGAAATTTAGTTCGTTGACCTCTTCTTGGGCTCCGTTCGTCGTGGCGGCTGCGTCATTGCTGAAGCCGGGGGGCCGATTGGCATTCGTCGTTCCGGCGGAAATTGGACATGCGCCTTATGCAAAACCGGTTCTTCGTTATCTCTTGTCCCGGTTTCATCAGGTCAGCGTGATTGCTGTGCGAGAAAAGGTCTTTCCAGACCTCTCCGAAGATGTGTGGTTCCTTTATGCCGATGGTTTCGGTGGCGAGAGCGACAGAATCACGTTTTCTCAATGGGACGAGTTTCCGCGAAAAGCCGCGCGACCCAATAAGGGCCTACATGTCTCACGTCACGAATGGGAGAAGTGGGGCGAGCGTTTGCGGTCGTTCCTCATTTCGCCCGACGTTCGTGATGCCTACCGAGAAATCTCCGAACGATCGGACAGCGTGCGTCTCGGAGAAATCGCACGTGTCGGCATTGGGTACGTCAGCGGGGCCAATGATTTATTCCATCTTCGACCTTCTGAAGCCCGACAGCTTGGAATTCCAAACGAATTCCTGCGCCCGACCGTTCGGCGCGCGGGGTTTCTTCGTCGGGGCACGATCACGCCAGCCATAGTGGAAGGCTGGCTTCAGCGCGACGAGCCGGTCCTTTTGCTTCATTTGCCGCAGAAAGGCCGATTACCAGACTGCGTCATGAAGTATCTCGATACCGCATCGGCACAGCAGGCTCGGTTGGGATACAAGTGCCGGAACCGAAACCCGTGGTATACGGTTCCAGATGTCACCGTCCCGGATGCTTTTCTGGCATACATGAGTGGTCTTGGTCCACGGCTCGTTCTTAATAACGCGAGTTGCGCATGCACGAATTCGATTCATGCGATCCATCTCACGAACGGGTTGTCGTCGTCAGAACTTCGGAAGCGGTGGACGCATCCTTTTGTTGAATTAAGTTGCGAAATCGAGGGGCACCCACTTGGCGGTGGGATGCTAAAGCTTGAGCCTCGTGAAGCGGCTCGAATCGTACTGCCCTCGACCGTTGCGAAAGTCTCTCAAGAACTTCAGGCCGCTATCAGTAAAGGCGTCACGACGCTGAGGAGATGGCGTCATTATGTCCGGTGAGCGCCCATCCGCACCAATCTTGACGCGTCGAGTAAGTTGGCGGGGTTGTTGATTCACAACCTTTTCAACTTGGAGGCGTCATGTCACGTCGAGCGAATGGGCGGAAGATTTCGGAGTGGCGTGGGCGGTTCGAGCGGT
>CAMDPX010000122.1 GCA_945905295.1 Planctomyces sp. SH-PL62
GCACCGACTTCTCCGCATCGCGTCTACGGAGACGATCTGGCGCTGAAGCGTGCGGAAGACGGAAACGGTTTCGGAGCCGGTCGGCAGCCGCCGGGTGGGTTCGTGGCGCGGATGGACTTGGACGGGAAGAACGCCGAGTTGTTTTCCGCGGGCCAGCGGAATGCCTATGACATCGGGTTCAATGCCGATGGGGAATTATTTGGCTTCGACAGCGACATGGAATGGGACTGGGGTGCCCCCTGGTATCGTCCGGTGCATGTCTTCCATTCCGTCCGCGGTGGCGACAACGGCTTCCGAGAAGGGAGCGCCAAGTGGCCTGAGTATTACTCCGACGGCCTCCCTCACGCGACGACGATCGGCATCGGTTGTCCGACGGGAGTTACCTTCGGCACCGGCTCGAAGTTCCCGGCGAAGTATCAGAAGGCGTTTTACATTTGCGATTGGACCTACGGCCGACTCATCGCCGTGCATCTGACTCCCAGCGGTGCCAGCTACTCGGGCACGTTTGAGAATTTCGTCGCTCCCAAATCGCTCAAAGGGACGGGTGGCAAGACACCGCTGAATCTGACCGACGTCGTCATCGGCGACGACGGTGCGATGTATTTCACGATCGGCGGTCGGGGGACTCAGGCGAGTTTGTTCCGAGTGACCTACACCGGCACCGAGCCTGCGACACCGCTCGCCTCAACTGGCCTCCAAGACAAAGCCGGCCGCGAACTGCGAGAGCTGCGCCGCAAGCTGGAGTCGTTGAATATCAATGCCGATCCCGCAACGGTCGAGTTCGCGTGGCCTCATTTGAATCACGCGGATCGTTCGATTCGGTACGCGGCGCGTCTGGCGATCGAACGCAATCCCGTGGCCGAATGGCAGGCGAAAGCGCTGGCCGAGAAGCAGCCGCATGCTGCATTCACCGCACTGCTGGCACTCGCCCGCCTAGGGGCTGCTGAGACTCAACCGGCGATTCTGAAATCATTGGCGGCGATCCCATTCGCCAAGCTCACGGAGGAACAAACGCTCGCCAAGTTGCGCGTGATGGAAGTCTCGATCGCACGGCAGGGAGTTCCGACCGGCGACGTCGCGAAGCAAGTCATCGCAGACCTCGATCCGCAGTATCCGGCCAAGAGCGAATCTCTGAATCGTGAGTTGTCCCAGGTTCTGCTCGCCCTGAATGCACCGACTGCTGTTGCCAAGACTGTCGCACTCATGAAGGCTGCGCCGACCCAAGAAGAGCAAGTGGCCTACGCCATGTACCTGCGAAATATCAAAGCGGGATGGAGCGTCGATCTTCGCAAGACATACCTGTCGTGGTGGAACGCCGGTCGCTCGACCGAGCATCCCGCGCACGTCGTGAAGTGGTTTGAAGACGCGGGCATTCGCTTCAACAACGGTGCCAGCTTCGCAAACTTCATGTCGCAGGCTCACGAAGCGGCCAAATTCACGATGTCGCCGGAAGAGATTCTGGCGCTCAACGATGTCTTGTCGCAGTACACCGCGTCGCAGTCGAACAAGCCGCTGCTGCCCAAAGGCCCGCCGCGCAAAGTGGTCCAAGAGTGGACGACGGCCGATCTGCAACCGCTGCTGACTCAAGTGAGCAAGGGTCGCAACTTTTCCCGTGGCCGCGATCTGTATGTTGAAGCGCAATGCGCGGCCTGTCATCGCTATGGTGATCGAGGCGGCATGATCGGTCCCGACCTGACGGCGGTCTCCACGCGCTTCAAGCGACAAGACATTTTGGAATCGTCCACCGAGCCTTCCAAAGTCCTCTCCGAACAATACATGAATGCCGCGATCGAAACGGCCGACGGCAAGGTACTCATCGGACGAATCGTTGAGGAGACTCCCGATAAGGTCGTCCTTCGCAAGAATCCGCTGGAGCCTGAAACCGTCACGATCAAGAAGTCGGAGATCGAGTCACGTTCGCTTTCCAAGGTCTCACCGATGCCAGCCGGATTGCTCAACACGCTCACCAAAGAAGAGATCTTGGACTTGCTGGCCTACCTCGAATCGCTGGGTAATTCAGCACATCCGAATTTCAAGCCATAAGCCGGAACGCGCGAGCGTCCGGTTCGAGTATTCGAATTGCGGCATTGAATCGTGAGCGGCAAGGCGCTAACCCAATGGCACTCGCTTTCCCGACAAAGTAGCAGGCACATTCCATGTGCCGTCCGCAATTCTCAGGCTGACGGCACATGGAATGTGCCTACTACTTTCCAAAGCGAGTGCCATTGGGCGCTAGCCGAGGGTTCCGAACGAATACCGACCGGCGGCGGGCACCCCAGTGACACGGGAATGAAGCTGATTGCCGAAACTCTGCTTGCCGCGATCTCCAAGAAAGTACGCTGAGGAACACACCGAGTACTGGCGCAGGCACCGGCGGCTCGCGCCTTGCCACTCACTGACATTGATACATTGGCGGAGAGCCTTTTCTTCTGAACCGCGTTCACGAGCCAGTCCCGCGAGAGATTTCATGATCAAACTTCGATGCCTTGCCCTGCTGTTCGTCTCGACTGTTCTTGCCCTTGCTTCGGCGCTCAACGCCCAGACGATCCCGCTTGGTGCTGAAGACCTCGCCGTGCTCAAGCCCGCGGCCGATGGCGTGACGGCGGAGCGGGCCTTTGAACGGTGGCTCACGCGCGAGTTCGTGGCGATGACCGAGCAGCGTAGCGCGGCCTTTGAGAAGATGCTCAAGAGCGCCGCCGCTTGTCGCGATTGGCAGGAGCAGCGGCGAAAGTTTTTCCTCGAACGCATCGGCGGGCTGCCGGAGCGGACGCCGCTGAATCCGCAAATCACGGGCACGCTGAAGGGCAAAGGCTATCGCGTGGAGAAGATCGTCCTTGAGACGCGGCCTGCGTTTCATCTCACGGCCAATCTTTATCTCCCCGAGACTTCGCCGCCGTGGCCTGCGGTGCTGGTGCCATGCGGGCACAGTCATGAAGGGAAGGCGGCGGGTCAGTATCAGCTCATCTGCATGTTGCTGGCGCGTCACGGCATGGCGGCGATTTGCTACGACCCCATCGGGCAGGGCGAGCGATATCAGATGCTCGACACGACGCGGGAGCGCACCGTCTTCGACGATGCGCCGCATGTGAAGGTGCCGCATCCCAACGTGCGGCTGATGTGTACCACGGAGCATACGGCGACCGGCCTCAGCAGCGCGCTGATCGGGGCGAATGTGGCGCAGTTCCGCATCTGGGACGGCATGCGAGTCATCGACTACCTGCAAAGCCGCAAGGACATCCTCGCCGACAAGATCGGCTGCACCGGCAACAGCGGCGGCGGCACGGAGACCGCGTATCTCATGGCGCTCGACGATCGCATCGTCGCTGCGGCACCGGGTTGCTACCTCACGACGTTCCGCAGACTCATCGAGACACTGGGCCCGCAAGACGGCGAGCAGAACATCTTCGGCCAGATCGCCTTCGGCATGGACGAGGCGGACTACTGCATCATGCGCGCCCCGAAGCCCACACTGATCTGCGCGGCCACACGCGATGCGACCTTTGACTTCGGCGGCACGTGGGAGGTGTTTCGTGATGCGAAGCGCTTCTATTCACGCCTCGGTTCCCCGGAGACGATCGACATGGCCGCGCCCGACTCACCGCATGGTTTCACGCTCCAATTGCGTGAGGCCGTCGCGCGTTTCATGAGCCGCTGGCTGCTCGGCAAGGATGTCGCCGTGCGCGAGATCGCGGAACTACCGGACTCCTTCACCGACGACGAACTGCGGGCGCTCAGCCGGCCCGACTGGATCCCCGAGCAACTCCAATGCACGCCGCGCGGCCAGGTGCTACTCATGAAGGGCGAACGCTCCGTGTTTGAGATCAATGCGGAGATCGCCACCGCGCTCCGCAAATCCCGCGAGCAAGTTTGGCACAGCATGGACGATGTCGCGAAGCGGAAAATCATCCGCGAGACGATCGGGGCGCGAGCGGATGACACAGTGCCCGCCGTCGAGAAACTCGGAGTCATCGAGCGCGACTCCTGCACGATCACCAAGGTGGCCATCGCCTCCGAAGAGGGCTTCAAGCTTCCCGCGCTGCTCTTTGTGCCGAAGAAGCCCGGGCGCAAAGCCACGCTCTATCTTCACGGGACCAGCATGAAGACCGACGCCGCGCCCGGCGGGCCAATTGAGCAACTTGTGCAACAAGGCCACACCGTCCTGGCCGCCGAACTGCGCGGCATCGGCGAGACCGAAACGGGACTCCGCCGAAAGGCCTTCGGCGCGGGCCGCTTTGGCCGAGACAATCTCGAAATCCTCACCGCGCATTTGATGGGCAAGAGCTACGTCGGCATGCGCACCGACGATGTCGGACGTTGGACCCGCGTGTTGAAAACGATGGCCGATGAAGTGCATCTCCTCGCCATCGGCGAAGCCGCCATCCCCGCGCTGCACGCCGCCGCGCTGGATCGTGCCGCCTACAAATCCACCACCCTTGGGGAGATGATCCCCTCGTGGGAATCGCTCGTGAGCGCGACGGAGTCGGTCGATCAATCCGTGAACACCGTGCATGGCGTGTTGCAGCACTACGACCTGCCCGACCTCCGCAAGATGATTGGAGTCGAGGGCGAGGCGGCGGGAGGCAAGTGATGAATGAGTGAGCTTGCTCAAGACCTTCAAAGACGTCCTCGCCACCACTCAGCCCCCGGCATGAAGCCAAGGAACGATGACGAAGGGGTCGAGGTTGCCGGCGAGTCGATCTCGTCGTCGCAGGGGATCAAGGCAAGTTAAAGCCATTCCGACGCGGGCGCGTCAGCGATTCATTGGCGGCGGCGTCTTCAGAGAACTGTTCACGAATTGGATCCCAGCGCAAGGGGCGATTCAGTTCTCGCGCGATGTTGGCCAAGTGGCAGATTTTTTGGACTGCGGCAGCCTGCTGCCGCTTTCCGTCCCACAGCCTGCTGTGGGACGACTCTCGAAAACCAAACGGCCGTAACGAATCCTTCAGCAGCAGGCTGCTGAAGCCAAAGCGGCAGCAGGCTGCCGCAGTCCAAAGGGCACAGTCCAAAGGTCACATCGCCAATACCTCGCGGGCGAATTTCAGGCTGGCTGAGATGTTCGCGTCTTCGAGTTCGACCTGCTTTTCAAGCGACCACGAACCGACTTCTTGCAGCGTCTTTGCCGGATGTTCGCGCACGAAACGCAGCGTGCGAGCGAGATCGCTGCCAACCACACTCGGCATCGTCGCCCAGTAGCTATCGGTCAAGCACGGCACCTTGAGCGGGTCGCGAGTGATGAGTTCCAGCAGCATGCGAATGTCGGGCTTCGCGCGTTTGAGGATCGCGGTGATGCGCTGCATGTCGAAGCTGCCTTGTCCGAGCGGGATATCGGCGAGCAAGAAGCCGTGCTCGTACTCGCGCAGCGCTTGATCCTTGAAGTGGACTGTGAAGGCATACGGAGCCAACGCCTCGATCGCGCCATATGGATCGTCGAGCAACGCAAAGCTGTTGCCGGTATCGACTGTCGCGCCGATGAACTCGCAACTGAGGTGCTTGTAGAGCGCGAGCCGCTCGTCGAGACGCTGGTCTTTGTGGTTCTCGACGGCCAGCTTCACGCGATGCTTCGTGACGATCGGCGCGGCGAGTTCGAGCATCTTCACGGCTTTCGCTTCGGCCTCGCGCACTTCGGCCAGCGACTTGAATTGCTCATACCGCCGCCCCGGCATCACGACCGTGCGAACAGCCTGCACTCCGACTTCCGCCGCCGTGCGAATCTCGGCTTCGAACCGCGCGAGATCCCCGTCGTCCTTCGGTGGATTGACGATGCCGTCGATGAAGAGTTTTTGTTCGTCGGCGAAGTCTCGCAGCGATTTCACGCGTGCCGCATCGAGCACTCCGAGCGACGTTTGCATCCCGCCCGCGCCCACGTCGCGGCAGTGCTTGAGAAACGTCAGTGGCTCGAACAGATCGAACTTCGGATCGCGCTGCTGCAACCATTTACGCCGGATCGCGCAGTTGTAGGCGACCAATCCCAAGCGGCTGCGTTGTGGCGTCTCTGTCGCAAAAGCTACCGACCCCATTGCTGCTGCCACCGCGCTCAAAGCCGCTCGCCGCGACATCGTGGGATAGGCTTCCAGCCTGTCGTTTTTCATCACATCACCTCTCAGGTCGCTTGAGTCCCACGCATTTGAAACGGCCTTACCACCACGTGCGTTTGCTCCGCGAATACAGGATGCAGACGCCGAGCAGCACTAACACCATCGTCCAGATGGACGCGGCAATGGCCCAGCGGGGCATTTCAGGCAAAGCCCAAATCACGCCCGCCGCCAATGTCGCTCCACAAGTAATAACTAATACCGCTTGAGCTGCCGCAGTTTCGTGCCACCTGAGACGGCTGCCCGACTTCGCGACGGCTTGCTCGATGACCTCGCGGACGGCATTGAAGTCACTCATCGAATGAGGCAGCCGAGCTCGCCCGGTCGGCGTGACCACTTCGAGTACCGGACCGACAGTGCGAGGGCGGACCCAAGCCGAACCGATCCCTCGGACTTCATCCAGCCGGCAGGAGCATTCTGCGTCGGGACCGGTCGCCATGAATCGACTCGCGGTGTGACATCGAAAGAAGGTGATCGTGCCTGCCGACAGATCAACGCTGACTCGGCGATAGGTCGCCTCGTCATGCTTTCCGTACTCAGCTGTGATGACTTCCCCCGGAGCCGTTGCAAGGAACGAGTCAGTGACTGCTTGAGTCGTGAAACTGGTCATTACATCCTGCCTTTCAGCCATGTGTGACGTTAGCAACAAGAGTCGTGGAAGTAGTTTCCACCGTACTTATTCGCCCGAAGGATCACACTCATTTCATCTGCATCAGCTTCACAATCTCCTCGCGCGGGACGACGCCGACGCGAGTCGAGCTTCGCCTAGTCCTCTTTGCCGAGGCGGTTCTCGGCGTGAATCGGTGTGGCGGCGCGAGGCTCGGTGTCGAACTGACCGACGATCGCGAAGCCCAAGATCACATTCAGCGACGACTCAATGGACCTGTCGTCCCCGCATCGCAAAACCTCGGTAAAACGAATCTAATGATCGACATGACCACTCCCGAACGCCAACTTGAAGAGCAGTTGATCCAAGCATGACCAACGAAAACGTCTCCGACCTCTCCTACGCCGACACCCTCTGGAAAGCCGCCGACGCTCTGCGCGGGCAGGTCGATGCCGCCGAGTACAAGCATGTCGTCCTCGGGCTACTCTTTCTCAAGTACATCTCCGATAGCTTTCAATCGCGTCGCGACGAACTGGAAGCCGAGCTGACCAGGGACGGCATCAAGGGCAAGCAACTCGAAAAGCTCCTCGAATCCCGCGACGAGTATACCGCCGAGCGCGTCTTCTGGGTTCCGCCCGAGTCGCGCTGGCCCAACCTGCAGAACCAGGCCACCTGCCCCGACATCGCCACGCTCATCGACGACGCCATCCTCGCCGTCGAGCGCGACAACCCGAACCTCAAATCCAAACTCCCGCGCGACTACGCCCGCCGCGGCATCGACCCGGTGAAGATGGCCGGGCTCATCAATCTCATCGCTGGCATCGGTTTCAAAGGCTCGCGCGATAAGGCCCGCGACACGCTTGGCCGGGTCTACGAATATTTTCTGGGCAAGTTCGCCGCTGCCGAAGGCAAGCTCGGCGGCGAGTTCTATACGCCGCGCTCCGTCGTCCGCGTGCTGGTCGAGATGCTCGAACCGTACGCCGGCCGCGTCTACGACCCCGCCTGTGGCTCCGGCGGCATGTTCGTGCAGTCCGAAAAGTTCGCCGAGGCCCACGGCGGCAACAAGACAGACGTCTCCATCTTCGGCCAGGAGTCCAACCCGACCACCTGGCGATTGGCCCACATGAACCTCGCCATCCACAGCATTGAGGCGAACCTCGGTCCCGCGCCCGCCGACACGTTCCTGCGCGACGCCCATCCCGATCTCAAGGCCGACTTCGTCCTCGCCAATCCGCCGTTCAATGTTTCCGATGACTCCGGCCCACTCATGCGCGGCGACAAACGCTGGACCTTCGGCGATCCGCCCGTCGGCAATGCCAACTACGCCTGGATCCAGCACTTCATCCACCACCTGTCGCCAAACGGCTTCGCGGGCTTCGTGCTGGCCACCTGCAGCATGTGAAAGGAAAGAGGACGCTCACACGACGATCGGCAACTCGGCTATACTCGGAGGCCACAAATGGCGTAACTCGTGCGGTTGAAGTAAGAGTCGCGAGATGCGACTCGATCAGTTCTGGCAGATTCCCGAACGAGATGATTCGAAATGGCTCGCTCCGACCTTCTCAAACGACTGTTCCGCGCGCATCAGCGAGACGATCGTGCCGGTTTCTTGGACGCGGCACGCGAAGTCGTTGATGACGAGCGTCGGAAGCAACACGGCGTGTTGGCTCGCGAGTTGACGGAGATTCTCGACGGTGTGAGCGCGTCCGCCGGCATTCCATCTCTGCGGCTGGAACAGATCCCCAAGGACAACGAACGAGGAACGGAACTCGTCGAGGTGATTCAACCTCAGCGGTTCTTCGAAGATCTCGTGTTAAGTAGTCGCCAGTTGGGAACTTTGAACTCGGTTTGCGAGCAATACCAACAATGGGACGTGCTGGCGGCGAACGGTTTGCGAGCATCGACTCGCCTGCTGTTCTGCGGTCCACCCGGTTGTGGCAAAACGGTGACGGCTGAGGCCATCGCCAGCCGCGTCGGACTGCCGTTGCTCTATGTTCGGTTCGACTCGGTTGTTTCGAGCCTGCTTGGCGAAACGGCCGCAAACTTGAGGAAAGTGTTTGAGTTTTCGGCGAAGGGGGCGTGGGTTGTCCTGTTTGACGAATTCGATGCGGTCGGTCGATCGCGCGACGACGCGACCGAACACGGCGAACTCAAGCGAGTCGTGAATTCGTTCCTGCAGATGCTCGATCGTTTCGTAGGTAGATCCATCGTGATTGCCGCCACGAACTTTGAGCAGTCACTGGACCCGGCACTCTGGCGGCGCTTCGATGAAGTCCTGCGATTCGAGAAGCCCAGCCTCGTTGAAGTCGAGCGATTGGTGCGGATGCGCTGTGCCAGTTGGCTTCCCAAGAATGCTGCGCTCGAATCAGTGATCCGCGAGTTGGAAGGAAGTAGTCACGCAGAAGTCGAGCGAGTTTGCCTCGATACGGTGAAGCGGGCCGTGCTGGAAGGTAAGCGAGTGCTGCTGGCTGAACACTGGGACTGGGCAATTGACAGGCACCAGCAACGGGACCAGATCGTCGAGTCACAACGAACTGACCAATTGCCTCATGTTGATCGCGACTAATCATGCCCGGTGAACTCGACCATCTACGCTGGACTCGCCTTGAGATTGAGAGCGTTCTGAGACCGATTCAACCGCGTTATTCTCTGCGAGCCAGATTGAATCGCGGCGAGCATGCGCAGAAGTTGGATTCAGAATCTACTTCGGCTTTCGATGCGGCTCGCCAAAGTCGACAACGCCAAGGGATTTCCCCGGATCGGCTGCTTGTCTTGCGAATGAGGTTTCTCGATGCCACGCAACGCGAATTGCTTGCCAAGCTTGGCCTGCAAATTCTTGATGAACGCGAGGAGCGAACGCCACTTGCAGCACCGATCTTCGAGGTTCAGGTTGAGTTTCCAAACGCGGCGGCGGCTGAGGCACTTCGACATTGGCCCAACTTGTCGAGCTTCGGAATTGCCGGAATTCAATCAGAGCTTGGTTCTGGTGGAACAATTCATCCAGTACGTAACGTTTTACAGTTCTTGGATCGTGACGTCGCGAAACGGTCCTGTGAACCTGATCGCGGTGGGATACCGGTTCCGTTTACGGTTCGCGGTTCAGCGAAGCAAAAGGTGAAGGCCGTCCGAGAAACGACAACCGAACTCGCCACCATTCAATTCCGAGACCAGCAAGCAAAGGACCGCTTCTTTCGTGAGATTCAGGCAAATCGGAGTCGTGACCCTGACGCTCACTGTCTTACGCCGCGTGAACGAGCCGTTTTGTTTGATGCGTTGGAGTCCGTCTCGAACATTGGACCTGATCAGCGGCGCGGCGGTCGGCTGATCCGTGAAGGTGTTCCTGTTGACGGCGAACTCGTGCTGGATGTGGATTTGTGGCATCCTGGCACTGCGGAGTTGGCTCGCGAAGCCGAAGCTCAATTTAGGGCTCTCGTCGAGAGATTCGGCGGCAGAGTGACGGGCATGGTGCGGCCCATTTTGCGGACGTTGATGATCGCGCGAGTTCGCGGAAGTCGGCTGCTCCTGGATGAAATGCTGACGTATGACCGAGTCAGCCGCATCGACTTGCCACCGGTCATTGAGATGGCTCCGACGACGATCTTTCTGCACTCGCCCGTCATGGCTGACCCGGTTCAGATTCCAAACGATGGTCCCGTGGCGTGCGTTGTTGATTCTGGCATCGTTTCGGGACATCCACTGTTGCGCGATCTGATCGTGGATGAAGAAGACTTTGATTCGGGCGAAGACACGCCCGTTGATCTCGCTGGGCACGGAACCGAAGTCGCCGGGGTCGTGGCCTACGGAGACCTGCGAGCGTGTCTCGAATCGGGCAACTCGTGGGTGCCGAAGGTGCGACTCATCAACGCGAAGGTGATGAAGGCCGACCGAAACTGGCCAGGCAACCTTCGAGCGACGTTCGCCGACGAAGAGCGAGCAGAGACTCAGATCGCAGACGCGATCACGAGATTTGCGACTGACCCAGATCGACGATGCCGAGTCTTCAACCTGTCACTTGGCAACGAGGACTTCCTACTCAATCGCGGTCATCAGCTTCCGTGGGCCATGATGCTTGATGACCTGGCTCGCAAGCTCGATATCGTGATCGTTGTCGCGGCGGGAAACGCCTGGCCCGAAATCCCTTCACCTTCATCTGCCGAAGATTTCCAGAAGGCCATCCGCGAGCAGATTCTCGGCGATGCGCACGCACTAATTGATCCAGCCAGTGCGATCAACGTGCTGACCGTTGGATCGTTGGCACGTCATGAAGTTCCGCACCAACGCGATCCCAGCGAGAATCGACCGGACCTCGTGGCCTCTCCGAAGAATGGTCCGTCCCCATTCACTCGAACTGGACTGCTGAGATCGAACGGAAGTGGAACGTGTCGAACGGTCAAACCGGAACTCGTTTCCTTCGGTGGCAACTATTCGTTGACTACTGATGGCCGGTGGAACCAACTCGACTTCGCTCTCGCAGAACCGGTACTGAACTTCAACCACACTCAGCGACTGCTGCGATACAGTTCGGGCACAAGTATCGCCGCTCCGTATGTGACACACGTCTGTTCGATCACCGAGCATCGGTTACGCCAACTCAACGGCAATCAGCCCGTGTCGGCAAATCTGATCCGAGCCCTTGTCGCACACAGTGCCATCGTGCCGCCGGAAGCTGCGCGTTGGCTGAGCGATGGGCAATCGAAGTCAGAAGCGATCAACCGTCGGTTGCGAGCCGTTGGCTACGGACGCCCTGATCCAAGCCGATCCTGTTACTCCACCGAAAATCGCGTCTTACTTTATGCGGAAGATCAAATTGCCGAGCGCAGGTTTCATCTCTACCAACTGGAGATGCCCAGCGAGTTCATCGCAGAAGGCGGCCATCGGCTCATCCGCGCCACATTGGCATTCGATCCGCCAGTGCGTGGTACGCGACTGGAGTATCAGTCGCGGGCCATGACGATGCAGTTGATTCGAGGAGTCTCGACGGACGAAATCTGTACTGCGCTGGCCAAACTCGACGGCGAAGCCACCAATATTGCATTGCCCGCGCGAGCCAAGCGGTTTCATCCGCAACTCTTCGAATGGTCAACTCTGCAGTCCCAAATCAGCGAGAGCACCAACAAAAGCAATTTCGTTTCGCCAGACGACGACGCGCAGAACCGCCAATCGTGGCATCTTCTCGTCGGGTGCAAGCATCGCTTTGATGTGGATGAAACTGACATCCCACAGAATTACGCCGTCGTGCTGTCTCTGGAGCACTCGAATCAAAAGGTCCGACTCTACCAAGCTTTGAAGATTCAGATTCAAGTCGCCGAGCAAGTTCGTGTGCAGCGAGGTCGCTAACCGCTGCAGATTGCCTCGGTCTACGACATCCAGCAAGCCGTCATCGACAAGGCCACGGTGCCGATCTACTACGAAAGCCGCATCACCAAGCTGAGCCTGAACGAAGCCGAATTGCCCAAGGTCGATTCCGAGATCGAGGAAATCACCGAAGGGGAAGAAGAGCTCAAGACCATGTGCTGGACGTCGGGCAGACGGTCGGCGAAGAGACGGGCTGGAAGCGGTTCCGCGGGATGGTGAAGCGACTCTCGACGGCGTTCGCGCTGGCGGTGCCGCGCGAGGAGACGCAGGAGATCACGCCGCACCTGGCGTTCTTCCAGCGGATCGCGGCGATGATCCGCAAACGGCTGGCGGATGACGCCGGGCCGACGCCGGGCGGCGGCAGATCGCGACACATTGATGCCGCCGTGCGGCAGGTCATCGGCGACGCGGTGGATGCGGGCGAGGTGATCGACCTCTTCGCGGCGGCGGGCTTGGACGCGGCACGGCTGGATATCCTCAGCGAAGATTTTCTCAATCGAGTCAGCGCCTTGGAGCAAAAGAACCTGGCGCTGGAGACGCTGCGGAAACTGCTCACCGACCAGATCAAGATCAGCGAGCGGACGAACCTCGTACAGGCGCAGAAGTTTCGCGAGGCGCTGGAGAAGGCGATGCTCGGCTACACGAACAAGCAGATCTCCACTGCCGAGATGATCGCCAAGCTGCTGGAGCTGGCGAAGTGGGTCCGGGAGGCGAAGCAGCACGGGCAGGACCTGGGGCTGAGCACGGAGGAAGTCGCGTTTTACGACGCACTGGCGGAGAACGGATCGGCGAAAGAAGTGATGCAGTCCGACCAACTCCGCCTGATGGTTCGTGAGCTGGCAGAGATGGTCAAGCAGATGCCCAAGCTCGACTGGACGCAGCGGGAATCGGTCCGGGCGGACCTGCGTCGCAAGGTCCGGAGGTTGCTCGCGATGTATGGGTATCCGCCGGACCTGTCGGAAGATGCGACGCAGCTTGTGCTCAAGCAGGCGGAACTGTCGACGGAGGCGGGTGCGTAATACGGCCGAGGCGTGATGGCGATGACGTGAGCACATCAAAGTCATCATCTCGCTGACCCCTTTTGTCCCCACTTCGCATGGATACGTCACTCGTCCGCAGTCCGGTCTATCAGCAGCTCAACCAGCGACTGCGCACGGCGCTGGCGACGGAGTATCGCTCGGGCGATCAGTTTCTCACCGAGCGTGAAGTCGCCGAGAAGTTTCAAGTCAGCCGAGCGACGGCCAACAAGTCGCTCGCCAGTCTCGTGTCCGAAGGCTTCCTCGAATTCCGCAAAGGAATAGGCACCTTCGTGCGTCGCGACGTCATCGACTACGACGTCCGCTCGCTCGTGAGCTTCACAGAGAAAGCCCGCGCGGCCGGAAAGAAGCCGAGCACCGAGCTGCTCACGTTCGGCAAGCTGACGGCCGCGGAAGTGGATGAATCGTTACACGCCGCCTTAGCCGTCGAGCCATCCGACGAGTTGTGGGAACTGGATCGCATCCGCTTAGCCGACGGCGTGCCGGTGATATTCGAGCATCGTTACGTCGTGCAGCGACACTGTCCGAAGCTGACGAAGTCACAAGCAGAAGGCTCGCTGTATCGCACTTGGACCGAGACGCACGGTCTCAAGATCGGCGGCGCGAACGAAGTCATCCGCGCGGTGCTGCTGTCAGCGAGCGAAGCCAAGCACCTGCAGACAACCGCCAAGTCTCCGGCATTGGAAGTCGTCTCTGTCGGCTATCTCGAAGACGACTCTCCGCTCTGGTGGGAGCGGACGCTCTATCGCGGCGACCAGTACGAATTCCAAAGCCGTCTCGGTCCCATCCAATCCGCGACTCCCGCGCGAGGCACACTGCGATGAATTCACGAATCGAGAATCTCACAGCGGCTGTGGTTGGCACCGGGTTCATTGGTCCGGTGCATGTCGAGGGTCTGCGCGGCATCACCAGCGATCCCGGTCGGCCTCAGTCGCGATGAAGGCAAGACAAGGCACGTCTCCCGTGTGCTCGTGCCCGGCGTGTTTCGCTAGAATTGCCTCGTGCAACTGCCGGATGGCACGCTGCTCTGTAGAACGATTTCCAGCCGAGAAGCTACATGAGAACAGGAGCGTGACCGTGCCACGAGCTTTACTGCTGATGGGTTTCTTGGCGCTCTCGTACGTACCGAATTGGGGCTCCGCGGCGGACGTGATGCCTGATGATCGGGACATTCCTTACTACACCGGCACGGTTTATCCCACGCCGCAGCAGGCGCAGTATCGCGAAGAGTTCTTGCCGCTGACTCGCGTCGGGCTGCTCTTGGGAAGGGACATTGCCGAGGCAGACGCGCGGGTCGCCGTGCTTGTTGAGCGTCTCAAGCGACACGGTGCTCAGCCGCGGTTTGTTGCGTCGGCGGACGATCGCAGTGAGACATTGATCCTCGTCGGGGATACTGGCACGCATCAGACACTGCTCGGGAAACGGTCTGTTCCAGACAAGCCCGAAGCCTACCTGCTGCACTGCGCCAAGAACGGAACGCAGAACATCGTGTTCTTGAAGGGCCATGACTTTCACGGGCTGCTGTGGGCTATCACGTCCTTCAACCAACTCATCACGACGCAGAATGAGCGACCCGTGGCGCGTGCGGCCACCATTCATGATTACCCCGAGTTCCCAGGCATTCGCGGCTATACGCCGTTCAAAGATGATGACCAGGCCACGGCGGCGTGGTTTGGAGTCAATGTTCTTCGTTCGAACGTGGTCATCTATCGCCAGCTTCGCAAACCGGCGGACTGGCGACTGCCGCTACGCGACGAGACGCAGTTCAACGACTGGAAGGCCCGCATTCAGAAGATCGGCACGCAGCTCACACCATTGCAGATCGCTTGGTACGACTCGATCTTGCCCTTCAGTGGTCACGTTGGGTTGGGGCAAGTGCGGTCCAAGTCTGAAGAGGATTTTCAACTCGTAGTCAAAGCGGGACTGGCGCTGGCCGAGGCCGGGGGCAATCTGTGTCTGCTGTATGACGACTACCGCTTCTTTCTCAGTCCCGAGGACGTTCGAGATTTTGGCAGTGCGCGCGAGGCGGACGTGTATTTCTTGAACAAGGTCTATGCGGCCATCTCGGCGAAGTATCCGAAGTTTCGCCTGCTCTTCTGCCCGCCTTTCTACTTTGGTGCGGGAGGGCCGGACGACACGACCACCTACGGCGAATCCCGAGACGCGTATCTCGCCGCCATCGGCAAGCTGCCGAAAGCGATCGACATCTACTGGAGCGGCCCGCGAGTGAAGTCCACTCAGGTGTCGGCGGAACAGCTCGCGTGGTTCGCGGGACTCGTCCAGCGCAAGCCGGTCTTTTGGCAGAACGCCTGCGGCACCTATCACGGCAGCCCGTACTACGCCTATCCCGGCGAACCGATGAAAGCCTGGCGCGACTGGTACGACGACGCATTTTTGCGGGGCATCGCCTTCTACGCTTACAACGGCGAGGACCCCTACATCAACCTGACGCTGTCCGACGCCCTGTGGAATCGCCGCGCCTATGACCCGGCGGCATCGGGCGAGATGGCGGCAAAGAAGCTCGCCGGCTCTGAGAACTTCCCCAAGCTCGTCGAGGCGTTCAAAGCGCTCGAAGCGATGGACGACTACGGCTGGTTTGAGCCAACTGCTCTCGCCGCGCGGAATGTCGAACGCGTCCGCCAACAGACCGAGGAACTGACCGCGCTCTACAGCAAGGCACCGCCCGCGTTGAAGAGCCGCTGGCTGATGCTGGGGACGTTCGTGGGATACCGGCAGAAATATCTACAGGCGCTGCTCAAGAACCCGAACCTGAAGGAAGCGACCGAGGTAGATGCCCGCGTCCAGGAGTTGGCGCTGAAGGAAACGGAGACCGACGCCAAGGCCAGTGTTGTCCTGACGCCAAACCAGTTCACCGCCGGCCGCGAGGCCAGGTTTTACAGTTGGCGCGAAGTCCCTCGCCGCCATGTGGTCTGGATTAACGGCGCTCGGTCGAAGGCACCGTCGCTGCAAACAACGTTTCAGTTGGGCTATCCGCTCAAGGGCGATTCCGAGTTGATCATCGCCGGCCTCGACGACAACGCCCCGGCCGCCTGCCGAATCCGCATCCAGATGAACGGCAACACGATCTTCGAAGGAGCGAATCCCTTCGCATCGGATCGCTGGAGCACCAAGAGCTTTTCCGTGAAGGGAGCGATGCTGCGCGACGGCGTGCCCAACGTGTTGCGGATCGACAACCTCGAAGACTCCGACAGCATGACCGGCGCGCCCTGGTTCATGCTGAGCTACGCGGTTCTAAGGCCCGCGAAGTGAGTGAATTCAACCTGAGAAACAACATGCGTCTTAATCCACTCTTGAGTGCCATCTGCTGCGTGCTCCTGCTTGTGGGGGCGATGGCTGTTGCCGCGCTCGGCCAAGCGAAGCAGGAGGTCATCACGATACCGGACACGCCTGTGGCGTCGGCCATCGCGGTGGGTGATCTCAATGGCGACGGGCGTGCGGATATTGCGATCGTCGAAGCGCCCTCGCAGAAGAGTCAGGCACAGACTCCGGTGTTCCGCCTGCATCTGCTCTTTCAGAAAGACGGCAAGTTCTCGATGCCGGCGGATCGGACTATTGCGTTGGGTGTGACAGCGCCATCGGCGACCGCGGCCGCCAGCTTGGCCATCGGCGACTTCGACGGAGACGGCCGCAACGACCTCGCCGTCTCTCTCCGAGGGACGCGAACGCTTTCCGTCTTTCTCGGTTCCGAACGCTTTGAGAAAGAGCATTCGTCGAAATACGCCAACGACTCGGGCGCAGGCGGACTGTCCATCGGCCACGTCAACAAGAGCGGACGAACGGATTTCCTCACCGGTGCGGCCTGGCGACAGTGGCAAGGCAACGGACGATTCGGCGAGGCATACTTCGCCGGTGTCGAGCGAAATGACAACTGGCGTTCCACCCTGGCCGACCTGGATCGCGACGGCACGGATGATGTCGTCTTCACGACGTACTGGTCTGGCAAGCTGGCCAAACCTGCGAACAACCGCATCCGCATTTACTACGGGCCATTTCTGAAGATGCAGATTCTACAGCCCGCCGACGCGGCCCAAGTGGTGACGTTGAACTCGCCGTTCACGGACCGCGATCAACCGCTGCTCGGCCAAGTGCTGGTGGGAGATTTGAACGACGACGACCAACGCGATCTGGTCGTCCCGGCCCCCGGACAGACTCTGGTGTATCTTCAGAACAGCCCCACCGGTTTTAGTGAAAATGCGGAACCCGACTTGATCCTGAAAGACGCCACTCCGCTGCTCGTCAGCGATTTGGACGGGGACAAACGCTGCGACATGGCGTTCTTGGCGACGAACGAGAAGGACCTCACACTGTGGTATCAAAAGCAGAACAAGCCGTTGACCGTCGATAGCCTTGAGTCGTGCCACCGCATTCGGCTTCCGCAGAAGATGACTATGGCTGCGTCTGGCGACTTGGATGGCGACGGCCGGCAGGAGATCATTGCGGCTGTGACGGGCGGAGGACTGGCCATCGTCTCCCTGCCGCGCCCATGAATGCGTGCGAGCCGCAAGGCGCTAGCCGCGGGTTTTGCACGAGTCCAAGCACCGGCGGCTAGCGCCTTGCCGCTCACAGACACCAACACGATTTGCACAGAGCCAGCAATGTCATCCGCAGGTAGAAGCATGACGCACTTACGACAGAGTTCGATCTCACTGTTGATTTGTCTGATCGTCTTGGCGACGCACGCGGCGGGCTTCGCTGCGGAGATGGTGGAGTTGCCGCCGGTGGCGGCGTGGGGGCCGAGTACCGAAGTCGATGAGCCGGAGAGCGCGTTTCATTCGCTCGGGCGGACGATGTGGCATCAGGGGCGCAGTGCGGGGCGGATTGCGGCGTTTCATCAGTGGTTGAAGACGAAGGGGGTTGAGCCGGGCAGTTTGCTGCCGCAGGGTTTGAAAACGCCGGCCGATGCGCGGCGCGTGTTGATCGAACCGGAACGCTCGCCGAATTGTGGCTGGCGAGCGACGAAGGAGGCGATCGTCAGTCTGCCGGGGCATCGCGGGCCGGAGGCGCGGTTGCCGCTGAAGATGGATCGCGCGGGGATGTATCGGTTGTGGATTCGGCATCAGGGACATGCGAAGGGCACCGCCGTCACGAGCTTGACGCTTTATCGCAAAGGGGAAGAGGCCGGAGCACCGGTGCTCTATGAAGAGTTCAACACGCAGTTCGCGGCTGAGGATGGGCCGCGCTGGCATGACTTGCTGACGGAGCTGGCGGCGGGGGAGTACACGGTCGCGCTCGGGCATGTCGTGCGGTACTACCACACTCCGACCAACGTGCCGTTCTTGGAACACAAGGTCGATTGCTTGTATCTTACCGATGAACTCTGGGCGGCGGCTCCGGCGGAGGATGTGCTGGCCGCGCTGCGCGAGTCGTCCCCCGACCTGCAATGCAACGCTCGGCCCTCGCTGACGAAGGCCGATCAAGACGCGTGGCGGTTGTGGCAGGTACGGCCGAGCCACTGGGAAACCGCGCGGGACAACGAGCCGTTGTTTCGGCTCAGCTATTCGTTCTGGCGCGAAGACATCGCGAGCATCGCCGGTCAGAACTACACGGCCCCGCCGCTCGATCCGGTGCGAGCTGGCATCGCCGATTACCGCGACCCGCGCCGGCAGGTGATCTTCGATCCGATCTGGAACATGGTCGGCAATCCGTTCCGCATCCGGCAGCAAGCCGCCGTCTTGCAGAGCGACATCAACACCGACCCGGCCGCGAAGGATGCCGTTTTCGATTGGATCTACCCCGGCCATTTTCCCGTCGTGACGGGCCAATGGATTCGCGAAGGGGGCGGTCTCTCGGCGGATCACGCGGCGACGAACGCGGCGGCGATCGGTCGCTACACGGTCGCGCGGCCCGGCAAATGGCATCTCTGGGTGCAGTTCAAGAACATCAATTACTTCGAGTACTACTCGATTCACGCCAGCACCGAGACGGGACAGCGAGCCACTTGGGAACGGACCGAGCGGCTCTATCCGGGCGGTCGCGCGGCGTGGGCCAAGGTCGGTGCGGTCGACATTCCGGAGATGACTCCGCAGCAAGTCGCCGCTCATCAAGCGAAGGCCGCGAAGGGGGTCTTCATCGACAACGGCGAGCCCGTGTTCGTGAGTCGCGTCGGCGATTGGAAACAGGACGGGCAGACCTTTACCAACACCGCGCCGACGTCGTTCCTGTGGGCGTCGAGCGGACTGAAGGCCGGCGAAGATTTTCATATTCGCGCGCGGCTCACATTGACCGAGAAGCCTGGTCCCGGCAGCGGCTTCTTTTTCCGTGATCAGATCGGCCTGCGCGACAACTTCATCGACTTCGACGGCACGATCGTCGGCCCGTCGTTCGAGCCGGGGGCGAAGCAGAATCTGCACGAGCACATCCGCGCGAACGAGCCGTTCGATCTGGAGATCGCTCGCGAAGGTGCGTCGCTTTCGATACGCGTCAACGGCAAAGACGCGGGGAACGCGAAGCTGGTCGATCAGCCGAATCGCCGCTTTGGCTTTCGCACCGGCAAGAACACGCTCCGCATCCATTCGTTCTCGGCGACCGGAAACCTCGACGACGGACTGACGATGCAGCGCGAAATCAACATCGCGATTCTCATCAACAAGTACATCAACCCGCGCACGTACCGCGGCGTCTATCGGCTCTTCATCACCGACGATGCCGACTACAAGCCCGAAGGAAACCTGCTGCCCAAGCCGAGCCTCGCTCGTTACGAATCGCAACTGCGAGCCGCCGGCGGAACGCACGAAACCGGCTACGTGATGAACCTGTCGCCCGGCATCGGCTCGATCACGCAAACGTGGATGCCCGGTCCCGAGCCCGCTCGGCCGACGCTCGCCATGCCGCTGGTTCGCGACACGACGCGCTCCGCAAGTCTGTTCTTTCGCAACGTCCGCAACGAACCGCTCGTGCTGCGCATCACGCCTGAGTCACTGACCAGCGGCCAGCAAACCTTCGCCGATCGCATTCGTTGGCGAGCGGTCGGCTTCGCTCCGTACGGCGACGGCCGCGAAGAATGGACGCCGTTCTTTCTGCTACGTCGTCCGTTTCTGATCATCCCGCCGCGCAGTGCGGCTCAAGCGTGGCTGACGTTCGACTCGACCGGCGTTCCGCCCGGTGAATACTCCGCCGCGATCCGCATCGAGGCGACGGACCTCGCGGGGAAGACTCGCTTCCCGATGCGCACCATCGCGACGAGCGTCAGCATTGCCGACCTGCGCATCGAGCCGCAGCAACCGATCCTCGTTCACGGTTGGGTGAACCCGCCGCCGGGCGAGCAGTACCTTGTCGACTGGTTCAAACGCTTCAACGTGTGGCAAGGGCCGTTCTTCTCGAAGGCCGAGATGACGAAGTACGGACTCCAGCAACAGATCTGGTGCCAGCGCGGCGGGGACGCGAAGCAGATCCGAGACACCATCGCCCAAGCGAAGGCGAAGGGCTTGGGTCACGACGATTGGATGATGTCGGTGAACGACGAACCGACCGGCAAGACGCCCGCCGAGTTGGCCGACTACTTGGCAATCGGCAAGCTGATCCGCGAGATCGACCCGCAGCTCAAGATCACGATGAATCCCGGCGAGGCCGCCAACGCCGCGACGTTCCAGATCCTGCAACCGCTGGTCGATGTGTGGAACCCGTACAAGCTGCATCTGTCGTATGGCCCGAGCGGCCGCGACTACTTGAAGAAGCCGTGGATCTGGTACACGACGCCCTGTTACCAGGACAAAACGCCCGGCATCGCCGCCGAGATGTACGAGCAGATTCGCTCGGTGCTGCGTCAACCGGCCGACTGCCGAGGCACCGCGTTCTTCGCTCCGTACTACCCCTGGCGCGACCCGTGGGACACGGCCTACGAGCACATCAAAGACGTCTCGGTCTTCGTACTCCCGTCGCGTCACGGCCCCGTCGCCACCCCCGCCTGGGAATCGATCCGCGAAGCCGTCCAACACGCCAACCTCGCCCGCATGGTCCGCGAACGAGCCAAACCCGACGACCCCACCGCCAAATCGTTGTGGGAAACCGGCAGCGTCGAAGCACTCCGCGACTGGCTGCTGACGCATCAGCAGACGCGCTAGCCTTGGACTGCGGCAGCCTGCTGCCGCTTTCCGTCCAACAGCCCGCTGTTGGACGGGTACTCCGATGACCATTCAAGTCCCTCAGCAGCAGGCTGCTGAGGCCAAAGCGGCAGCAGGCTGCCGCAGTCCCAAATTCTCTTTCAGCGCTAGCGAGTTCCGGCTGATAGAAGATCATCACCTCAAGAAGGCACCATTGAACATGACTCTGAACTATTCGACGCGACGGCTCACACGACGTGCCTTCTTGCAGCAAGCCGCCGCTGGAGCGACCGTGTCCGCCGTCGGATTGCGAACATTGCCCGTTGCGTTTGCTGACGAGGCGTCAACTTCGGAGGTAGCCTTCTTCGTCGTCGGTGATACGCATTATCTCGCCAACCGCGAACGGCCCTCGGAGATCGACGCTAAATCGGCTGACGTTTGCGGGCGGCTGGTGGAAACGCTCAATCAATTGGCGGGAACCGAGATTCCGGAAGCGGCGGGGGGCGGCAAGGTGCTGGCTCCGGCGGGAGTCATTCATGCTGGCGAGAGTGGGCGGCCTGTCGTCCTGACGCATCATGTCGATATCGCTCGCTACTCGGTGGCCTGCGATCCGCAAGCGGCCCCCGATAGCAAAGAGTGGGATCCGTGCGACGTGCAGGCGTTTCACAAAGCGATCAAGGACTACAACATCGTTGGCATCTTCTACGGCCACACGCATGCTCGATCGGTCTTCCAGTGGGATGGACGATCGACGAAGGACAACGCCGGCATCCGCGTCTTCAACACCGACAACGCCAGCCACTTCGCCAGCGACGCCCAGGCGTTCTTCTACGTCGAGTCGCGCGGCGGCAAACTGCTGGTCCGCGAATATCAAACCAAGGACCGGTGGCAGACCGGCTTCTGGACTCCGATGAGCTGGAGCGCGTAACAGCGGCGCTGCTGGGAGGAGACGAAGCGAGAGATGCAGGACGATAGAAGCGAGTGCCATTGGGCGACGGCCTGCGGAGTCACCACGTCTGGCATGTCGCGACCTGAGAATCGAGTTCGTCCATGACAGTCCCCCAAGGAGACGGACTAGACCGCGCGCAGCCGAAACCTGGATAGGCCGCGCGCGATCGATCACGGGAGCGTCTTGACGAACTTCCCTCGCTCACCGCTTGTTTTCACGGAGAAACAACGCCACTCTGATATCAGTCTGGAGTGCGTCGCGAATCTTCGATCGGTGATAGATCGCGCGCGGGTCACTTAACTGTTCGGCAATAAGGAACCCCTCGATGGTCAATCCACTCGCCCCAATGCAATTCATGACCCGTGTGTTTCTGTTTCTTTGCCTTCTTGCCGCCCCGCTGTTCGCTCAGTCATCCAATCCACCGACCTTCAAGGACGCCCGCGTCGAGACTTACCGCAAGGTCGGCTCCACGGAACTGAAGCTGTGGATCATTGGGGAATCGGATCCCAAGGCGCCGAAGCCAGCGATTGTGTTCTTCCACGGTGGTGGTTGGAATTCAGGAACACCGGATCAATTCGCGGCTCATGCACGATATTTTGCAAAGCGTGGCATGATCGCCATTCTCGCTGAGTATCGCGTGAAATCCCGGCATGGTGTTTTAGCAGTGGAATGCGTGAAAGACGCCAAAGCCGCCATCGCCTGGGTCAGGGAAAATGCCGAGCGTCTCGGCATTGATCCGAAGAAGATTGCCGCCTCCGGAGGCTCCGCCGGTGGTCACCTCGCAGCCTGTACTGGCACAATCACTGGTCTTGGCAGCGACGAACGACCGAACGCCATGATCCTTTTCAACGCCGCCACCACGCTCGCTCCGATCGGGGATTGGAAATTTGCAGATCCCAAGATGGAACCCGGCATAGACCGATTGGGTGTGAAGGGGCAGGTTATCTCTCCAGCGCATCACATTGGCCCACACACGCCACCGGCCCTGCTTCTTCATGGGACAAAAGACGAGACAGTTCCCTACAGCAGTGTCGTCGCTTTTGATAAAGAAATGACGAAGGCAAAACGCCCCTGCAAGCTTGTTGGCTACGAAGGTGCAGACCACGCCTTCTTCAACAGACCGGAGTATCTAAGAAAAACAATAGCCGAAGCCGACGCTTTCCTCGTTGATCTCGGCTGGATCAAAAAGTGAAGTCCCGCAACCAACGAGCCGAACATCTATATGGCCCCACTCTGTCAACAGAGCGCACCGCGAACGCGGTGAGGAATTTTGGAAGTTTTGGTCCTCACGAATTTGGGTGACAGATCACTGAGTTGGTTGTGGTTGCGGGTCGCGTACGGGGTGGCTTCTGCAAACGGTGT
>CAMDPX010000123.1 GCA_945905295.1 Planctomyces sp. SH-PL62
GCGTCAGCCCCCCGGTGCATTCGACACGAGACCGGGGGGCTGACGCCGCCCCGCTCGCCTGGTTTATCCCTGGCTCTGCGATTTGTCGCTCGCGTTGTTCGTCGAGCCGTTGTACGTCACTCCGCCCAAGTCGGCGAGTTTGCGCATTAGTTCGTCGGTGAGAGCTTGCAGCAACTCTTGCGTCTTACGTTGGCCTTGCCAGGGGCTGATGTCGATCGGCGTGCCGTAGGTCACGCGCACGCGGCTGGGGGTATAGAACGGCGTGACCATGCTTTCGGTGTCGGGCACGCCATGAATGTAGACCGGGATGATCGGCACCTTTGCCTTCAACGCGAGGAAGGCGATTCCGGAATTTGCGGCTCGCAGACCGTCACCGGTATTGATGCCCCCTTCGGGAAAAATGCCGATCAAATCGCCCCTCTCCAATCGCCGCACCGCCTCGCGAGTTGGTCCCACATCGTGGCCGTTTCGATCGACCGGGATCGACTGCATCGCCCGGCTGATCCAGCCGGTCACGCCCGGCTGTTCGAAGTATTCACGAGCCATCAAATACCCGATCACGCGGATCGACCGCGCGTGTTCTTCGTTTCGCAAGTGCGAGTTCATCCACGCCACCATCGGGTCGATGGGGCTGCGATGATTCGACAAGATGATCGCGCCGCTCGATTCGGGATACGGACAGCGACCGCTCGCTCGCCAGTGAAACATAAACGCGACGTAGAGCCGCTCGACCAAAAACAGCAGCCAGACCTTCCAGCCGTCCCGGCAGCGCCGCTTCGATGCCAAGAGCAGCCCGACCGCGATCGCCGCGTAGGCCAGCAACACCAATTGAGCAAGTTGATCGGGCGTCATCGGTAGCCAACGAGTTCAATGGAACGAAGTGCGTATTGAGTAGTGAGTCCGCACCAGTCGATCAAGAGCCGTGGACGCTTTCCAGCCTTCAGATGCGCACGCGGCACTTGGCACGCGAGCCGGGGTCAGGTCTTCAAATTTCATTTTTGGCCACCCAAACCATCCCCTGCTGAAATCCCACATCGCCATTCCAAGTCACATCGCGCCTCAATCGCGAGGCCAAAAATGAAATTTGAAGACCTGACCCCTGATCGGCTTCACAGACTCGGTCGCTTCGCAGTCAGCCGCTATCATCCGCCGCTTTGAGCCACGCTGGCTCGCCGTCTGGATTGAGTGAATTGGGATTGGGAGATTTGTGATGAAGGTTTTGGTCATCGGCCAAGGGGGCCGAGAGCACGCGCTGTGCTGGAAGCTGAAGAATTCGCCGTCGGTCGAGCGAGTCTATTGTGCTCCGGGGAATGCCGGCACCGCATTGGAAGCGACGAACGTAGAGATTTCTGCCACGGACATTGAGCGGTTGGTGCAATTCGCGAAGTCAGAGCGGATTGATCTGACCGTCGTCGGTCCAGAAGCCTCGCTCGTGGCGGGCGTGGTCGATGCCTTCCAAGCGGAAGGACTGCGAATCTTCGGCCCCACAAAGAAGGCCGCCGAGTTGGAAGGGAGCAAACTCTTCTCGAAGGAACTCATGCGGAAAGCCAATGTGCCGACCGCCGAGTTCCGGTCGTTCTCTCGCTTTCAAGATGCGGTCATGTATCTCGAAGAGCGAGAGGACATTCCGCTGGTCGTAAAGGCGGATGGACTCGCATCGGGCAAAGGGGTCTTCGTCTGCAAAGACCGGCAAGAGGCTTTGGCTGCTGTGAAGCAGATCATGGTCGATCAAGCCTTCGGTGCGTCGGGAAGCAAGATCATCATCGAAGAATGCCTGCAGGGTCATGAGGCGAGCATTCTCGCCATCGTCGACGGCAACACGATCCTGACGCTGGAAGCATCGCAGGACCACAAACGCGCGCAAGACGGCGACGTTGGCCCGAATACCGGAGGCATGGGCGCGTACTGTCCGACGCCATTGATCACCGACGAGCTGATGGATCTGATCGTCGAAAAGGTACTGGTGCCGACGATCCACTTCATGAACGTCGAAGAGCGACCGTTCAAAGGTTGCCTCTACGCCGGCATCATGGTGACGAATCAAGGCCCGAAAGTGCTGGAGTTCAACGTCCGCTTTGGCGACCCGGAAACGCAACCGGTGCTGATGCGGCTCAAGTCGGACTTGGGCGAACTGCTCAAGGCGGCCGCGGATGGCAAGCTGGCGGAGTTCGGTCCGGCCGAATGGGATCCGCGTCCGGCTGTCTGCGTCGTGATGGCAGCCGAAGGTTATCCCGGAACCGTGAAGAAGGGGGCCGTGATCCGCGGCCTTGGTGACGCGGCTGAGTTAGCCGATGCGAAAGTCTTCCACGCAGGAACTGCTCGCAAAGGGGACGACGTCGTGACCGATGGTGGCCGAGTGCTCGGCGTCACCGCGCTGGGGGCGGACTTCGCCGAGGCCAAGCTCAACGCCTACCAAGCCGTGAAGTGCGTCCGCTGGCAAGGTGGCTGGTGTCGCAAAGACATTTCCGATCGAGCGCGGTCATACGTCACCGAAGGCTGAGCGTCGGCGGTGTGTTGCCGCCAACAGCGACGAGCGTAAGAAGGCCGCGGCAGGCTTTCGATCAGCGCGTTGGTCGCGGTGTGGACTTGGGCAAGGTCACCTCCGGATTCCCCCCGCAGCCGTTGAGTCTCGCGGGCCAGGAACAAGTGGCTGACTTGCGCGATCGGCAAGTGTCGTTGAATCGCGGGATCGCCGCGCGTCTCGAAGTGGGATCATCCCAGTTCGCTCTTTTCTCGCCCCTCATTTTCCGCCAGCTTCTTTCGGTATTGCGCGGGGCTGGCAAAAAATGGAAGGCAAACAAATGACGGCTGCCTCTCAACGATCCACAAATCTCTGCACCGTTCGGTGAGCCGGAAAGAGGACGACTTGCGGCGACGTTTCATCATCGGGTGACAACGAATCGACGATGCGGTGCGTCGCACGTGCGCTCAGCCCCGCGAAGGTCACGACGCTGAAACGCGGGGTCCAGGGATTCTCGCTGGCCGCAATCACCGCGCTGTCATGATCGGCGTAGGTCTCGCCGCGGACGACGAACGATTGCGTGCTGAATCGCACCGGCGATTTCTCCGCCGCTCGGCGGAGCAGTGAATTCGTCAACGGCTCGCCGACGACGAGCAAGTGATTTGATTTCAAATCCGCGTCGGTCACTTCGCGGTCAGTTTTGAGCGGGATGTGAAAGTTGCCGAATCGGCGCGCGACGGCATATTGCAGGCGTTCGGCGATTTCGCGATTCGCGGTGGCCTCGCGAGCGGCTCGTTCACCGGTGCCGAACACGATCAGGGCTCGTTCCGGCTCCACTTCGAACGAATGAATCGACCAGCATCGGGCGACGTGATCCTTCGCCGCGACCTCGCGATCCAGCCACTTGGCCAAGACGGCGGATGCCTCTTTCCCGCCACGCTGATCGACGAACGCCCGGAACTGCGCGGTCGTGATCTCCTGGTCGGCGTGAGCGGTTCCGAATTCGTCCATCAACTCGGCAAAGCGATCCGCTCCGAGCGTCTGCCGCAACTCAGCCAGCAACATCACTCCTTGTCCGAGGGCGATCGGATACCAATCGAGCGACCGCGAATCCGGTTGCGTTTTCGACAACGCCACATCGCGGCCCAAGCGTTGCCGAGCGGCCCACCAATTCGATTGATGGGTGAAGAGCGCCGAGTCAACCAGTCCTTGAGTCGCATGATCGAGCTTGTGGTCTTTCGCGTCGGCTCGCAATGCGTCTTCAAACGCGACGACCTTTTCAAATTCCGCGAACGCAGCGGCGAGTCCTTTGTCGGCAGGAGTCTTCGGTCGCAACGTGCCGCGCCACGCGAATGGGTGCCGCTGCTCGAATTTCAGCTTCGCCTCGTGCGCCTCGTCAGGGAACGGATCGCGATCGACGGCCGTCACGTCTTGGCGAGCCGGGGGCGTCAGCCCCCCGGTTGAGTTTGAGAGTCCTGTCGCCCCAGGATCACGCGCAGCCACCGGGGGGCTGACGCCCCCCGCTCGCCGAGTGCTTAACAACGTCCAATCGTTCGCGACCAGCGGTTGCACTTCGGGATCGGTTTCCAATTCGTCTCTCGACGCTCGCCACGCCTTGCCCAGCGGAGGTCCGAAGATCGCCCAACTCGACAAGTCTTTCGCGAGAGCCGACGTCGTGAACTTAGCATCGCACGACGGATAGCCGACGATCGGTGCCGTGCTGTAAGCCTCAAAGCCGAACGCTTCGCTCAGCCCGCCGCGCTCTTTGTGTTTATCGAACAGCTTCAGCCATGCGACATCGCGCCGGCCGGGATGCAACACGAGATTGCCCGGTTTGCCGCGCGGATCGGCGACCGTGTCGCTCAGCACGTCGCGGTCCTTCGTGTTGTTGCAGCCCCAGTAAAAACCTTTCGTGCCGCCCGGCCATTCGTCGCGGCTGCTGCGATACAGCTTCGTGTGCCGCGTGCCGAGTTCGTACATCGCGATCTCGTTGGTCTTCGTGTCGGCGATCAGCCACTCGTTCGTGTAGAGGCCGTTGTTTCTGGTGCCGAGGATCGCGACCGCCTCGTCGATGTTGTTGGCGTACTGCACCGCTCGGCGAATACGCGACGATTCGGTTTCTCCGGTCGGATCGAACGACGATTGGTCGATCGTCGTCTCGGCGATCAGTAAACCACTCGCCGAGATGTAGTAGTCCATGCCGCTTTGGATGCCGCCAGGGAAGGTCTGGCAGACGAAGCGATGTCCGTTGGTTGGCGTCACGTCCAGCCAGACGTTGATGTGATACACCCAACTGAGTGATGACATCGTGATGTGTCCCAGCATCACTCCGCCGGTGGACTTGTCGGTCGCGGGAGTCGTGGCCACGAATGCGCTGCACATCTCGCGGCGATTGACCAGCGGCGGCGAGGCTTGCTGTCGACCGAATTTCTTCGAGTCGAGACCGGTCGGCGTCGCCTGCAACGCGAGTTCCAGGAAACCAACTTCCACATCCGAGTTGAGCGTGACGATGTCGAGCAGATCGAGCCGCCGTCCGTCGTACTTCGCACCGGCCGCAGCGGCTCCGTCGGCGATCCCCTTCATCTCTTCGAGGCACTCGACGTCGTACTTCCGGAGGAACGCGGTGTCGGTCAGCAATCGCAAACTCTTCCACGCCGCTTCGGGATCCTTGTGGCTGCGAGTCCTCGCCAACGCCTTGATGTATTCGACGATCTCGCGAGCCATCAGCCGCCCGTGCTGCACGCCACGGTCATACGGCGAGCCTTCGATGTGCAGCACCAGCCAACCAGCTTGCGGATACTTCCAAGCCGCACCGAATCGCTGAACCGCGGCGGGATCAGGCTCGGCGGCATTGGAGATGCCAGCGATCGCGAAACACAAACAGCAGACTGCGAAGTTCGCACGCATGGGAGATCCTCGATTGCGGGGGATCGCATCGTGACAAGATCACCGCCAGCCGTCATCCGTGCGTACTTGTCCGGCCGAACGCCGCTTGGCCGTAGCCTGACTCTCCGAGTCGGGAGCATCTGTGGCGTTGCGACCCGACTCGGAGAGTCAGGCTACGAGTCGAACGCTGCAGGACTAAAACAGCTCGAAGATCGGCTCGGCGCGATACAGCTCAAACGGGCGGCCGTCGATGTCGTGCCAGTCGGCGTTGCGCGGGATGCCGAGCGTGTTGTAGATCGTCGCCGCGACGTTCTCCGGAGTCATCTTGTCGGCGATCGGATACGCGGCGAGTTTGTCCGTCGCCCCGATGACGTTGCCGCCGCGCACGCCGGCTCCGGCGAACAGCGCCGAGTTCGCCGGGTTCCAGTGATCGCGTCCGGCGTCCTTGTTGATCTTCGGTGTGCGACCGAACTCGCCCATCACGATCACGAGCGTCGTTTTCAACAATCCAGTCTCGGCGAGATCATCCAACAGCGCGGAGATGGATTGATCGAAGTACGGCAGCAGGTTGTCGCGCAGGTTGAGGAAATTGCGGCGGTGCGTGTCCCATGTCGAGTTCTTGCCGAGGTTGACCTGCACGAGTCCGACGCCTGCCTCGATCAATCGCCGAGCCATCAACAACGAGAGGCCAAATTTGTTCTTGCCATACTTAGCGATGATCGCGGGATCGGCCTGCTCGACATCAAACGCCGAGCGCGTCTTCGGTTCGGCGAGCACCGATAGCGCCTGCTGCCGTTGCCGGTCGATGCGATCGGCGTCGGCCGTCTTTTCGAGATTGCGCTGCTGGCGTTCGATCTCGGCCAACAAACCGACTCGATCGTTCAATCGCAGCGAGCCACCTTCGGGGAGCGTCAGCATCGGTGTATCAAAAATCGTCGGCGAGGCGTGCTGATAATCCTCGGTATCAAATCGAAAACAGTGCGGACACGCGCCGTTGCCCAACGCGCACGGAGCAGCGATGTCGATGTGCCACGACTCCCACTTGGAACCAAGCCGTCCGGCATACTGGCCGGGCCGCACACTGTTGGCTTCGTTGACGCTCGGCTGAGGCAGCACGACCGCCGCCGGAACATTGTTGCGCGGTCGCGTCGCGTGCATGACCTGCGAAGGGATCGACGGCCATTCGAGCGGACTCGGCACGACGTTGATGTTGAACCCCGGCGGTATATCGAGCCGACCGGCCAGCAGCGCGTGACACGCTTCGCCATGCCCGCTGCTGTCGGTGCTGATCGACCGAATAATCGCGTACTGGTCGGTTCGCTGAGCCAGCTTCGGCAGATGTTCGCAGACAAAGTAGCCGGGAGTGCGCGTGGGAATCGGATTGAATTCACCACGCACTTCCGCCGGAGCGTCCGGCTTCAAATCCCAGCTATCCTGGTGCGATAAGCCTCCGGTCAAAAACACAAACAAAACCGACTTCACCGGCGTCACCACTTGAGGCCCGGCCGCGATGCCGCGCAGTCGCAGCACATCGGCCAACCCCAAACCCATCAGGCCGAGCGAACCGGCTTGCAGAGCAGCCCGACGAGAGAACACCGGATGCGAACCGTGATTCGTGTGCGAGCAACCCATCGGTAATCTCCTGGCAGGCGCTTGTAGTGACCCGATTCATCGGGTCTCAGTGCGATTGGCGGGGACTCTAACGGCTGGCTGGGATTCGACCGCATGAATGCGGTCACTACGAGCGCGGTCACAAGCGGCGGTGCTCGCAATTCGGGTTATTGAGGCAGTCAGGGCTGATCAGCAAATCGTCCAGAACTCGATTGTGCAAGACCGTTTCTTCAATGATGCGCGGAACATCTTCGATTTTGACGTGACCGTAGAAAATCCCTTGCGGGTAAATCGCGACACACGGCCCATGCTCGCATTGATCGAGACAGCCGGCGGAGTTGGCTCGGACCAGCGGGCCGAGTCCACGCGTTTTGACTTCCGCTTTGAAGGCGTTCCGCAACGCTTCCGCCCCTTCGGGATCGCAGCACCCGCGCGCGTGACCGGGAGCACGTTGATTGCCACAGACAAACAGATGATGCGTGAAAGCGGGCATAGAGTTCGCGCGGTAATCGTTTCGGTGAGACTGAACTGGGTAGGAACACACGGTGGATCGGCTCGCGATCTTATCGAACACCGGCGTGCCAGCGTGAGGAACGAGGCAACTCGTACCAGCTTCCAAGTTCGACTGTCTTACTTTCGACCCCAACGGCCTCGTGCCGTTGGTGAAGCCGATGGTGGGCTAGTCGGTGACGTTCCCACTCACCCCCAACTCTCCCGTTCCTCCGCCGCAGGCGGAGGAACGGGAGAGTTGGGGGTGAGTGAGTAGTTCTTTGCGAGTTAGCCCACCATCGTTTTCACCATCCGGGCAAGCCGGATGGGGTCTTCAAGTGATGCAGTGCGCGACGTTCATCGAGAGGCTGGCAAAAAATGGAGGGCCGAAAATGAAGACGGAAGAAACGTCACTTCTCACTGAAACCGACAGCCTCATCAGCCGGAACGCGCTAGCGTCCGGTTCTGGCTCGAAAACCGGACGCTAGCGCGTTCCGGCTGATGAGGCTGGGCCAATTGTCGGCTTCAGCGAGAAGTCTCGAAGAAATTCCTCCGCCCGCTCGTGTCGGAGCCTGCTGATTTGCACAGAAGCGGTGATTCGTTTCATAATCGCGGAGCATTACGAGAACTCGCAGACGGGATCACGCACATGCCCTCGCACTTCGACCTCATCATCACGGCCGATTCCCCGAACCGCACGGCGGAGCTGCGGCTGCTCGATGCGCATGGTTCGCAACTCGCGTTTCGGCAGACGGATTTCAAAGACATCGCCGCGTCACGTCAGCAAGGTCTGTTCGATCTGCGGAACTACCTGCGGCAATACGTCGAGCCGGGGCGTGAAGCGGCCAGCGTCGCGGAGATCGGCGTCTGCATTGCCGAACAGGTGCTGGGCGAAGAAATCTTCCTCAAGCTGTGGGAGTCCGAGTCGCAGCGGACGTTGCGCATCCAATTGCCCGGCGCGACTGAGGAAGAAAATCATCTCGCCGCCGCACTGGCCCGCGTGCCGTGGGAGATCGCCCGCCCGGCAGCGGAACAGCCGACGCTCGGCGAGCGAAACCTGCTGGTCCGCGTCGTTCACGACATGCACGCACCGGCCACACAGACGCTCGATCTCGGACAAGACGAGTGCTTGCGCGTGCTGTTCGTCTTTGCCGAGGCACGCGGTTCGCGACCGCTGGCAGCGCGGCAGGAGCGGCGCGAGTTGCGGCAACTCTTTGAGAAGGAAATCTACCCGCAGCGCCGCATCGTCGCCGACTTCCTGACGCACGGCGTCACGCGCGAGCGGCTGAAGTCACAGATCGAAGAGAACGGCGGCTATCACATCGTCCACTGGAGCGGGCACGGGCACCTGAACCTGCTCGAACTCGCCAAACCCGGCGGAGCCAGCGACCGTCTCTCCGGCGACGGCTTGCTCGATCTCTTCACCGGCGATTCCCTGAGTTCCGGCATCGCCAGCGAACAAGAGCGTCTCTGGCCCGTCTCCGCGAATTGAATCCGACGGTCGTGAAACGCAGTTCTTCCTCGCACCCACCGCAATGGCAACACGTTGAGCGCCGAGTTATGTTAATGTGCGATGCCAATGGCGCGACCATTGGAGAACACGGAGACGAAGATGAATACGATCAGTCGGCTTGAGGCGATTCGCCAATTACGCGAGCGGGTAGAAACAGTGCTTTCGACGGACGATGTGATTGAGGTCCATCGCGAACTCTCTCCCGAAGATGGAACGGATCGAACGACACTCGAACGCGATCCAGAGGGTTTGAAGAATCAGGTTTTGAGCGAACTCGTGGATCAGTTAGACGGCGTCACGGTTGAGGAAGTCTGGTCCGTGGTATTCCCGGAACATCGACGCGTGGAGTTCGACGCGGACTCCGACGTACTCAAGTACAAAACGAATCCCGCCGCAGTCGCCTAGCCAAACGCATCATGCCTCAGACCGCGCTGCGACATTTTCAAGAGGACATCCAACGTGCGCGGGCTTTGGTCCGGCACGCGGCTGATTTGGCCTGTCCGTCCGACGCGGAGCGGTTGTTGCGAGACGATGTGTTGCGGTCGGCGTGGATGTTCGCCGTCGGCGCGCTCGATGCGTATTTTTGCGATGCCTACACGGATTTGGTCGCCACCACCATCAACGCCCAGCAACGCCAACCCGCCCCTGCCGTAACGTTGCCAGATTTCTTCCTCAACATTCGTGTGCCCGTGCGCGCCGTCTTGCAACACTATTCCGCCAACACCAATTGGCGGTGGCGCATGGCCGCTCGGAAGTTGATGGAACGCGAAAACGTGTTGAGCCTGAAGACGATCCAAGACCTCTTCAACAAATTCCTGGCGAACAAGCAGCATTTTTTCCAAGACCTGTTGCCAACCTGGATTCAAGCGCCGACCGCCAAGAAACGCCTGTTTGGAATTACGGCGAAGCAGTTCCTGGCTTTGCCGGCAACTCCAGCCCAACCACGCGAAGCGGCGATCAAGAGCGCACGGCAGGTTTTGGAACGCCGCTTTCACAAAGTTTTTCAGCGTCGCCATGATTGCATCCACTCGTGCGACCGTCCGCGAGTCTCACCGCAGCCGATCGGCAGTCACGGCTCTGCCCTCAAAGTGATTGAGGATGTTGAGTTCTTGGTCACCAATTGCGACGCGCATTTGGAAATTGAGTTTCGTCAATTCCTGGTTCAGATCGGTTGCACCAACGCCACCATCACGTCGGTCGGTTACTGACCTTCAACGATTTCGGCGTATTCAGCACGCTCATCGGGGGTCAGCAACCCTTCGTTGGCCTGACCAGCCAACTCGTCGATGCGAGGTTGCGTCGTCGGATTCAGACGCAATTCCGTCAGTCGCTTCGCGACGTCAGGCGTCAGGCAGTCAGCCACCGGGTCCAGGATTTCGTCAATGACGGTGCTCATGGATGAAGATGATAAGCCCGCTAATTCCATGAATGAAAGGCCGATCTTCACAGGTGCTGCCGATCCCGATCAACGAACGGTTTCCATCTCTAACCGGAACTGTGAGGCCGACTGCTTGGCTTGAAGCACGGCTACTGGATGCGAGAAGGACTCGGTCCACTTCAATACCTTTTCTCGCTCCACGTCGGGGATGCGGCACCCGAGGATAACGCTGGATAGGGAATTGGCCGGAAACGTGTGAACGCCAGGCCCAACCTCGAAGTCCAGTACTCGCCATTCCTTTTCGTAGGACCATTGGCTCGACTTCGTCAACATCCAGGCGGCAGCCGCTCGCGTCTTCTTGCTCTCGACGATATCCCGCAGATCAAGATGCGGATAGTCGTCACTGTAAACCACGGGTTTTGCACCTGAGAACATGCTTGAGTCCCCATCCGTTCGGAACTCAACGCAAATCCCTTTATGGCAGTCAGCGTAGTGCGACCACATGAGAATGTCGTCGCACCGTTCCGCCAAGGACAAGATTCCTGCTCTTTGGTTGGTATCGGAAGATAGCTTGCTCTTAAAGATCGACGTCACTTTGCCCAAGTGATCGGTGGTGATGACGGCACCTGCCTGCTCGGCGGCTTCATGTGCCTGTTCGAGGCTCCATTCGGGATGGACAGTCCGAGCGGTCTTGAATGCGCTTGCCGCAATGACTCGCTGGTTGTGCTCGCCTTGGCAAAGAATGTGGAAGCCACAATCAAAGGGATCGTTGAACTCCATAGGGTTGGCGAAATAAAGCTCTTGTTTTGTGAAAATGGATTCCGAGTTCGTCCCAGTGTCACGGTACTTGTACAACTTTGCTGGCACTATAGCAGACATCCGGGACCTCTCGTGAATCAATAGCGGCTTGCCAATGGACTTGAATCGTCGCTTTCGTGGCTGACAGCAGCCTTTGAGAATCCGGCTCCGAGAATCAACACTCGCCGACAACAATGCCCCGACATCATGTGCCTCGATTCGTCGGTGTCGCATCCCAAATCTTGACCGTATTGTCTTCACTTGCAGAAGCCAGTCGTCGCCCATCCGGACTAAATGCTACGCTTGAGACTGACTTGGTGTGTCCTTTAAGCGTGAGCACTTCATGCCCTGTAGCGACATCCCACACCTTGACCGTCGTGTCCATGCTCGCCGACGCGATTCGAGTTCCATTCAGACTGAATGCTACGGAAAAGACGTGGGCGGCATGTCCTTTTAGCGTGACTAACTCTCGGCCTGTAGCCGCCTCCCACATCTTGACGGTTCCATCGAAACTTGACGAAGCAAGTCGCAGTCCATCGCTACTGAATGCTACGGCATACACCACACTCGCGTGGCCTTTGAGAGTCAGCAACTCGGCACCGGTGGTCGTGTCCCAAATTCGGACCTGTGCTCCATCGCTCGCTGAGGCCAATCGTTTCCCGTCAGCACTGAATGCCACTCCGAAGACACGTCCGTCGCAGACTTTCAAACTGAGCAACTCTTTCCCATTGCCCGCGTCCCAAATCTTGACATGCCCATCGACGCTGGATGAAGCGAGGCGTGTCCCGTCAGGACTAAACGCAACACACAACAGCCTATGGGAGTGCCCCTTCAGGGTGAGCAACGCATCGCCTGTGTCAATGCTCCAGATCTTGGCAGTCATGTCGTCACTGGCCGATGCAACGCGCTGCCCGTCTGGACTAAATGCGACACTTCCGACGCCGCTTGTGTGACCTCGCAGCGTTAGGATCTCGTCAAATGTGAAGGCGTCCCACACCTTAACAGTCATGTCGCTACTCGCGGTAACTAGGCGACTACCATCACCACTGAAGGCCACGCTTTCGACCCTGCCGCCGTGACCATTGAGCGTATGCGATTTGATAAACGACACTGCGTCCCAAACCTTCACCGCCTTGTCATCACTCCCCGATGCTAGACGCTGCCCATCGGGACTAAAAACGATGCTATCAACGCAGTCGGTATGTCCATAAAGTGTTTGCCAGTGATGGCCCGTGATGACGTCCCAGAGCTTGATCGTCGTATCATGGCTAGCTGACGCCAACCGGTTTCCGTCAGGGCTAAACGCCACGCATTCAACAATGTGCGAATGGCCTGTCAGCGTTAGCGGTGCCTCACCCGTCTCCAAGTTCCACATTTTGATCGTATGATCGAGACTGGCCGAAGCTAAATGACTTCCATCGGGGCTAAACGCCACACTCTTGACCGCGTTTGTATGGCCTTTCATCGTCCGCAGTTCCTGGCCGGTCGCAGTATCCCAAAGTCGAATTGTCTTGTCGAAACTCGCGGAGGCGAGGCACTCTCCATTCGGGCTGAATGCTACATCCGCGACGAAAAAAGTATGTCCTTTCAAGGAAAACAACTCTTCACCCGTCGCAGCGTCCCATATTTTGATCGTTCGGTCATTGCTCGCTGATGCCAAACACCTTCCATTGGGGCTGAACACTACGCTTTTGACTACGTCGGTGTGGCCATGCAGAGTATTTGTCTCACGTCCCGAAGAAACCTCCCAAACTTTGACAGTTTGGTCGTCACTTGATGAAACGAGCCACATTCCGTCGGGACTAAACGCAACTCCGGTAACGCACTGCGTATGTCCTCGTAGTGTGAGCAACTCCTGACCCGTTGATGAATTCCATATCTTTATCGTTTTCTGCCAACTCGCCGAAGCCAATCGTGTTCCATCAGGGCTAAACGCAACTTTGCGGATCGAGCCGTGCCCGGTCAGCGTAAGTAATGCGGCGTTGCAGAGCCGCTTCCAGTAGTACCACTCAAAGCCTCGCAAGTCCTCTTGGTCCTCTCTTGGCTGATACGTTTCCAGCAGTTCGCGAACTCTGCCGACTTGATTGTTCTCCCAAGCGGTTTGGGCCAGATTCATGTGAGCGACATAGAGCAGTCGTCTCATTCGCGCGGTTTCTTCGGATGACTCGGTCAGCCAAAGTTGTACGTCACGAGCCAATTCGGTGGCTTTCGAGTAGCGATCACTGCGACGCTTGGCCATTGCCTTTGCGCAGACGGCGTCGAGCACCGACGGAACTGGCTGGGTGTGATTCGGGCGTCGAGAATTCGTCTCGCCGCGCAATGCAGCCACCTGCCGGGCGCGCGGTGTCTCACCTGCGATGATGCGGTTCAGAAGCTCGGTGATCTCTCCGCCGAAGAATGGCGGTTGGTCGGTTAGAATCTCGAAGAGGATCGCTCCCAGGCCGTAGATGTCGGTGCGAGCGTCGATCAGATCAAGACGCCCGGCGGCCTGTTCGGGAGCCATGTACGCGGGCGTGCCGAGGGTGGCTCCGTCTCGCGTGCGATCCGCTTGGGCATCGGGCGACAGGGCGATCGGCGCGGCTTCATCGTCTGGCTCGCCGATGACCTTCGCCAGTCCCCAATCGAGCACGATCACTTCGCCATACTCGCCCAAGACGATGTTCTGCGGCTTGAGGTCGCGGTGAATCACGCCTCGCGAGTGCGCGTAGGCCAACGCTTCGCAAATACTGACGAAGGCGTTGAGCAGACGCGGCAACGACAGCGGATCGGCCTGACCGGCTCGACGCTGGGCGTGATGCCGCTGAATCGCCTCGGACAGCGTTTCGCCCTTCACCAATTTCATCGCATAGAACGGTCGCCCGCCGCGATTCACTTCGTACACCGGCACAATGTTGGGATGCTGGAGTTGCCCGGTGATCTGTGCCTCGCGAATCAATCGCCGCGCGGCTTGGCTCGACTCCGTCCCCGGCTTGATCTCCTTGATCGCCACTTCGCGCGCCAAGTCGTTGTCACGAGCGAGCCAAACCTTTCCCAGTCCGCCTTCGCCCACTTCGCGGATCAACGTGTATCGTTCGGTCGTCATCCGCTTGTTTCCGTTGTCGAGAGTTGAACCTGCGCCGGCATTTCGCCGCGGCTCGATCAATGCGCATTCAAGAGTTGTTGATCGCGACTGGTTCCTGACCTGGACCACCTACAGGGAATGAAGCGGCGGTCCTTGTTCAGCGGGTCGCGAAACCGGAACGTGGCGGACTCCAACTGCGACCAGTCCGAGCCGAACGCATACGCCGACATGCAGAGCACGAGCACGCGGGAGAGCTCCAGCCCTTCCTCGATCTTCGACGGGATGCTGTCCCCCGGCTGGATCTCCCATTGATCGAACCACACCCGCAAGCCGTCCCGCTTCAATCGCTCCGCCAACTCGCGAATGACGTCTTTGTCCCGCGAACTGTGGCTCAGAAAAACATCGAACGCGAATTCGTCGGCCATGCTGCACCTCGGCTGTGTTCATCCGGCCCCAACAGACTAAGCAGGCACGCCGACCAGTTAAAGCATGAAGAAAGCGTTTTGAGTCGGGAATTTCGCTCCGAAGGGCCGAAGGGCACTTCTCACCCAACTCGAAACGGCTGTCCGCGCCGGCGACCGTGTTCGGGCGTTCGAGCTGGCTCGGCAAATCCAACAACAACTGGTTCGCGATCAGTACGCTCAAGCCGCTCTCGAACGCCGTGTTCGCGAACTGCTCGCGGAACTGGATCGGCCCGCGACGCGAATGCTCACGTTCGGCACACGCTCCGCGCACATCGAACGCGCGATCGTGCCGGCGGAGCAAGACGGCGTCGTCTATCCCGTCTGGTTCGGGACCAACCGGCAGCCGAACGCGCACGGCGACGGCTTCACCGGACAGCGGCACCACAGCGTGACGCGCGGCCGCGTTGAGGTCTATGTGCCGGAGGCTCACCGCTTCGGCGAGACAGGTTCGTCCTTCTGGCAGAAACTCAAACGGTTCGACCTGCGCGACGACTCGCTCCGAGTGCAGCACGTCGAGCGGCAGGACCGTGACCCCTTCTTCGCCGAAATTCGCAACGCCCTGCAATTTGCTCGCGAGTCTGGCGAGTCGCCGCACGCGCTGTTCTTTCTGCACGGGTTCAACGTGAGCTTCGAGGAAGCGGCGATCCGCGCGGCTCAGATTGGCTTTGACCTGAAGGTGCCGGGGGCGACGGCGTTCTTCAGTTGGCCCTCGCGCGGCAGCGTCGCGGCCTATCCCGCCGACGAGGCCAGCATCGAAGCCAGCGAGCGGGCGACCACCGAGTTCCTCATCGACTTCACCACGCACTGCGGCGCGGAGAAGGTGCACGTCATCGCTCACAGCATGGGCAATCGCGGTCTGTTGCGATCACTCCAGCGGATCGCGGCGAATGCGCAGACTCAAGGCCGAGTGAAGTTCGGCCAGGTGTTCCTCGCCGCGCCGGATGTGGACCGCGATCTGTTCCTCGATCTCGCACGGCTCTACCCGGACCACGCCGAGCGGACGACGCTGTACGCCTCCGATGGCGACCTGCCGGTGCATCTCTCTGCGAAGTTGCACGAGGCTCCGCGAGCCGGCTACTTCCAGCCCTACACCGTGGCTCCCGGCGTGGACACGGTGGCGGTGCCGGACTTCGATCTCGATCTGCTGGGCCATGCGTATTTCGCACAGGCCGAGGCGCTGCTGCACGACATCCATGACCTCATGCGCCACGGCACCGCTCCCGGCCAACGGCAACGGATTTCACCAGCCGTGCATGACGGCACTACGTTCTGGAAGCTGCGGAAGTAGCGGATGAGTTCCCTGTCCCCACGCCCTTCGATGACTCAGGGCGTGCCACCCCTCCGCCAATTCTGAATTCTGCGGTGCCTGACCCCTGATCTTTGAATCGCTCAGCGTTTTGTACGACGCCGCTTCGTGGTGGGGCGAGGTGGGGGCGAAACGCGGAGTTTCAATCCTGGCAGGAGCGGCGTTTCGTAGATCGTGTCGGGGGGATACTCGTGGATGTCCCAGTCGTCGCGGACGCGGCGACAGACCCACAGCTTCGGACGGCGAGGCTCTTCGCGGATATCGAAGACCCAATACTCCTGAATGGTCGGGACTCGTAGGTACAACACAACATTGCAAAAGAAATCTTTGTTGACGTCGGTCCTACGCAGGACTTCGCCAACGATGAACGGTTCGGCTTCACGCCATTCATCAAGATCCTCGGCATACACGGCGATGTCCGGTTCCGGAGCGGTCGTCAACTCGATCACCGGCACAAACACGCGAGCACGATCAGTCACACAGCCCACGATTTCTGGATGCTCGTCGCGGTAGCGTGCGAGTTGGTGATAAATGTGTTTCTCAACGACGTCGTGCTCAGGATTCGGTGCGGGGGAAACAAACAGCCTCCCGAAGATGACCTCATAGTCGTAACCGGAACAATACTCGGCGCGTTCCAGTTCTTCGTCGGTGACGAGTCGGCCGTGGCTCTTTGGACCGAAGCGAACGGCGGTGGTCAGCATGAGTTGATCCTGGCACTCGTGAAACAAGCAAACTTGGCGGTAGAAGTGTAGCGCCGACTTAACTGCAAACCAGCGGCGTTTGAGTTACTCGAACTGAGCGATTTTTGAGTCCCGCTAGGGACGTATCGAGAATAGCCCAGCACGTCAGTGCTGGATTTCGTGGCGACAATCCTCACAAAGTCCCGCTAGGGACGACAGAAAACGATCCTGCTCTGTCGTCCCTGACGGGACTCAAGAGGCACGCCGACCGGTCATCCCAGCACTGACGTGCTGGGCTATTTTCGAGTGTCCCTGTCGGGACAAAAACAAAACCGCTCAGTTTGAGTGAGTTACTCGAACTTGATCCAAGAGATCTGCGTCACCAACTGGTTGAGCGACGCGAAGGACAAGTGAGCGTTGGTTGCGAAGCGTGGCGTGTTGTTCGCCGGAAACGTCGCCAGCGAAGCGTCGCCGACGAGGAACACGTTGAAGTCTTTCGACAGATTCTCGTAGCCGGCGGTCGTCTTGCAGAAGCACATGTCAGTGGCGTAGCCGGTCAACAGGACGTGGCGGATGCCGTTCGCTTTCAGGAATTTCTTAAGCGGCTCGTAGCCTTCGGAGTCGTAGATCACGACGTCATTCGGAGCGACGTCAATGTCTTTCGTGACCGGGATCGGCTGTTGCCAGAAGCCTTCGTTGTTGTACTTCGCGCTGGCGTCGAGACCGGGGAACTGGCGGAAGTAATCTCGGACTGGGTTCTCGGCCGACAGCGAAATTGTTTCGACGAGCGGTTGGCCTTTGTATTCGAAGCTCTTCAGCTTGGCAGTGAGTTCCTTCGCACCTTGTTGGCGGTCAGAGTCGCTCGGCTTGGCTCGCAGCGAGCGGTACAGCTTCTTGCGGATTGGGTCTTCGCTGCCGGGGAGGCTGTACATCACGAGCGGGACTTTGCTCCGTGCGGCTTTTAAGAACGGATTGATGACCTCGTGCGTGTGCCTCGCGGCGAGATGGTTTTTGTCGGGCGTGCAGAAGTCGCAGACTCCGGCGGGTTCGGGGGTGTTCCAGCCTTGGCCGTCGTCGATGCCCCAGGGGTGGACCATGATGACGGCGGTGGCTTTGGCTTGCAGACGGTTCGGCATCTCGACAATGCCGCGTGCGTTGTACGAGAACCGCCACGCTCGGACGGAGAGATTGGCGTCCGGTTCGTTGACGAGGATTGGTGCTTCAAAGCGGCGCTGTTCGCGAACTTGTTCGACGAACTCCGGATAGTCGGCCAGCAATGGTGGCGGGTCTTTGAGGAGCGTCAATCGATTGGAATAACTACGTGGTGCGAGTTGATCCTCGGCGATCGCGGACATCGAGCAGATCAGGAGGAACGCTAGAGTGAGCCGATGCGTTTTCATCTGGATACCTCGCGAAAGGAGAAATGAGAAAGCCCGGTTGCTGGTGGCAGCCGGGCTTTTATCTTTGAGGCTTGAACGTTGTTGCTGGGTCAAATTTTGGCGGAATTGAACATGCGGAACTTCGCACATGGATGCGAGAGGCGCACACGGATGAAGGTGGGGCGGACGAATCGACGATCCGTGTGTGCCTCTTGCATCCGTGTGCGAAGTTACCATCGCAAAGCTTTCTGATTCGCTATACGTCTTTCTCGGCCGGCACGACGAACGGCTTGCGATACTCGCGGGTGAGCATCGGGTTGGCGGCGTCAGCGTGTGAGCCGGTGAAGATTTCCTTCTTGCCGTCGAGCGTCAGGTCGAGGCCGAAGTAGGCCTTCGTGTCGGCGACATCGACTTTGTTCTCGGCGAGGTGTTCCGAGAAGCGAGTGAACGTGCCGAGTGCTTCGACATCGTTGGCCAATCGGTCTTTGATGGCTGCGACGGGCATCTGCTCGCCGAGGCGATAGGAGATGTTGCCGAGGTGACACAGCGCGCTCGACAGATGCCCTTCGAGAATGTCCGCGTTGAGGTCTTCGTGCTTGCGGCTGCGGCAGGCGGCCAGGAAGTTGCCGAAGTGATCGCCGCCACCTTTGAACTCCTTCACCACTTTTCCGTCCTTGTCGAAGACGATGCCGGACGAGTAGCTCGGCATGATCACATAGCCTTCGGTGCCGTAAAAAATCACACCGACGCCGGCTCCCTTGTTCTCGTCGGTTTCGAGAATTGTCGCTCCTTTGTAATTCGGAGTCGGCAGGCCACGGACCTCGAAGACCAGCCGCTTGTCGCCGTACTTGTGGATGTTGACCTGCGTGTTCGCGGTCTCGCCGGCGTCTTCATAGCCGAAGCGTCCCCCATAACTGAGCACACCTTCGCCGAGATCGCTGACCTGTAAGCCCCAGCGAGCGATATCCATTTGATGGATCCCTTGATTGCCGAGATCGCCGTTGCCGTAGTCCCACTGCCAGTGCCAGTCGTAATGGAACTTTGGCCGAGTCACCGGCTTGAGCGGAGCGGGACCGGACCAGATGTCGTAATCGACGGTCTTCGGCGGCTCGTAAACTCCGCGCGGACCGATCGAGCCGCGTCGCTTGTAGCACAATCCGCGAGCCAGCTTGACGTCACCAATGCCTCCCGCGTGAATGAACGCGATCGCATCGCGCATGCCTTGCTCGGAGCGGCTCTGCGTTCCGGTTTGGCAGATCTTCTTGTGCTTGCGAGCGACTTGCACGCAGCGTCGGCCTTCGCTGACGTTGTGGCTGACGGGTTTCTCGACATACACGTCCTTGCCAGCTTGCATGGACCAGATCGCCGCCAGCGAGTGCCAGTGGTTCGGCGTCGCGACGCTCACCGCATCAATGGATTTGTCTTCGAGGGCCTTGCGGATATCGGTGAAGAACGCCGGCCGCTTGCCGAGTTCCTTTTCGAGCGCGTCGCAGTTGCGTTGTCCGACCGCTTCGTCGACGTCGATGATCGCGGCGATCTCGGCCCCTTTGCGCTTCTTCAGTTCGGAGATGTGCGAGCCACCTCGGCCATTCACTCCGGTGATCGCGACGCGGATCGTGTTGCTGGGAGCGCTGGACTCTTGAGCGTGCGCGACCGGTTCGATCACGTGACGCGCGGCAAGGGCTGCGGCTGTCGCGAACATCGAACGTTCGAGCATTTCACGACGCGAAAGTTTCTGGAGAGACATGGCGAGGCTCCTGGTTGGGCGGGTGAATGTGGGCTTCACGCCACCGAGTTCATCTCGGTGGTTCCCGCGCTTTTGCACTACGCCAGTCGGTCTCGATTCGGTGGTAGTGCAGAAGCGCGGGAACCACCGACACAAGGTCGGTGGCGACTTTTCCGAAATCCCAAACGCGGGGTTTCGGGAGAACGGGGGCGAGTCTATGGCTGGGTTTCTCAGACCTTCAAGCGTTCGACGAGAACAACGGAGGTGTCGTCGTGCCGACCGCACCCTTGAGTGAACTCGTTGGAGTCGTGAAACAGCCGTTCCATCGTGCCGGTAACGGACAAGTCGGTCGTCTCGCGAAGCACGCGAATGATCCCCGTTTCGCCGAATTGGTGGACCCCATCGTCGCCCCCTTCGGGAAAGGCTTCCGCGAGTCCGTCGGTGTACAGCAAGATTCGGCAGCGCGGCGGCAGCAGCGAGGTGACGGTTTCGTATTCGGCACCGGGGACGACCGCGAGCGGCAGGCCGCTGGGATCGCCGTCGACGATCGGGCGAATTTCCCCCGTGTCGAGGTTTTGCAACAGCGGCAGCGGATGCCCGGCGGAGGTCCATTGGATTTCATGCGTGTCCAACCGCAGGATCGCATACAGCAGCGTGATGAAGCCTCCTTCCTCGTTGACGATCGTCTGTTCCACGAGCTGGTTGTTGATCGCAGCGACAAACGCGGCGGTGTCCTTGTAACTTTGCGTGCGGATCATGCGGACGAGCGTGTGCATGATCATGATCGACATGGCCGCCTTCATGCCGTGTCCCGAAGCGTCGCCGACCAGAAACACAATGCTGTTGTCATCGAGATGGAAGACGTCGTAGTAATCGCCGCCGGCCATCGTCACGGGGCGGCCCCCCATGACACGTAGTTGCGACGGCTCATACCGGGCACACATCTGGTAGCCGCGCGGGGCGTCGATGAGCGGCGGGATCATCGTCTCTTGCAGCTTGCGGACGGCGTCGATTTCTTCACGCAAACGCTTCACGATCTCTTGTTCGCGAGCCGCGTGCGCCGCTTCGACCGTGGCCTCGAGCACGTTGAGCAGCATGAAGAGGTAGTCGCTGTTGGGATCGCGAATCATGTACGCCGACATGCCGTTCGTCATGAACCGGACAATGCGGAAGACCTCTTGCGGTTCGCAGACACCGACCACCGGAGTGTCCGGCTGCAGACTCCGCAGTTGCGTGAATGTCTGAAAGCCGCGGTCCACGTCCGGCAGCGTGATCGGCATTAGCACGATGTCCCAAGGCTGAGCTTCCGCCAGGGCCAGCAACTCATCCGGCGTGTTCGCCCAAGAAACTTCGTGATCGCCCAGCCCCAGGTACACTTCCAATAGATCAACTTGTAACGGCTGATCCCACACCACCAAGATTTTCATGCTGTCCCTCGTCCGTTGAACGCAACGTCGATTGGCTTACGCCAGAATGAAGGGCGGAAGTGCAACACCGAGGCAATGGACTGTCAACAAAGACGTGGCGACCAAACATGGCTCCCTCGCACACGGGTGCGAGAGGCACACACGGATCAATGAATCTTTTGCGCCGCCTTCATCCGTGTGCGCCTCTCGCATCCGTGTGCGAAGTTCTGTGGTTGCCACCCCGTTCGCTCGACTATCTGCGCTCGTTTCATCATCCTGACTGCTCAGCGATACCTCGCGCGGCCACGAATTCGACAGGCGAGCTGGGCGGAGTCAGCCCCCAGTCTTGCAGTGAATGCACCGGGGGGCTGACGCCGCCCCGCTCGCCAAAAACGATACGAACTAACGCCGAACACGGCTTCACGAGACTCCTCTGCGAAAGGATCCAATTCGATGCCCGCCTCTCAGTCCCGCCTTGCTGTGTGGTCGCTCTGCGCGGCCGTCTGGTGCCTCTCGACCACGTTGGCGTTCGGACAAGAATCCGCCGACGGAAAAATCTTCACGCAGAAGCCGGAGATCGCTCCGTCAGCCGGCAAGGTGATCGAGGAACCGGCCGAGAAACCGAAGCCCAACGTCTTTGCGGACGGGCCGGCTCCGAGTTGGATTTGGGGAGCCGATCAGAACAAGAAGTATTTCGTTCGCAAGACGTTGAAGGGGACGTCGCAGTTCGCGTTCCTCAAGGCATCGTGCGACAACGTGATGACCGTGTGGGTCAACGGCGAGAAAGTCGCCGCCAGCGAAACCTGGAACGAGCCAGCCGAAGCGGACATCAAGTCGCGACTCAAGCCGGGCGACAACCTCATCGAAGCGGAGATTGCGAACGTGGGCGGTCCGGCGGGATTCGTGGCGAAGATTGCGCTGCTCGGCCGAGATGGCAAGGATCGGTTCGTGGTGACGGACGACTCGTGGGAGGTCGCGGAGACTCGCGATGCAAAGGAGTGGAGCAAGGCGAAAGTCGTCTTGAAGTACGGAGCTCAACCGTGGGGCGATGTCTTCGCCGCCGCCAGCGGTGAGACCAGCACGCCACGCGACACGTTCAATCTGCTCCCCGGCTTTCAGGTCGAGAAGCTCTTCACGGTGCCGAAAGAAAAACTCGGCTCGTGGGTCAACATGACGACCGATCCGAAAGGTCGGCTGATTGTCAGCGATCAAGGGAACCTCGGCTTCTGCCGAGTCACTCCACCAGCGATCGGCAGCAACGATCAAACGAAGGTCGAACATCTCGACATCAAGATCGACGGCAAACAGATGTCCGGCGCGCAAGGTTTGCTCTGGGCGTTCGACAGCTTGTACGTCGTCTGCAACGGCGGGCCGGGGAGCGGGCTGTATCGCTGCAAGGACACCGACGGCGACGATCAGTTCGACAAAGTGGAAAAGCTCAAAGACATCCCCGGCGGCGGTGAGCACGGGCCGCACGCAATTCGGCTCTCGCCCGATGGAAAATCGCTGTTCGTCGCGGCGGGCAATCACACGAAGTTGCCGTTTGAGGTCACTCGCAAGTCCGACCCGCAGTTGATGGGCGGGCAGCGCACCGAGCAACTGCGAGCGACTCTGCCGGAAGGTTTTTCGTCGCGGTTGATGCCCAACTGGGACGAAGATGTGTTGTTGCCCCGTTATTGGGATCCCAGTGGACATGCCGCGGGGGTGCTCGCGCCGGGCGGTTGGATTTGCAAGATCGACCCGGACGGCAAGACGTGGGACGTGTTCTCGTCGGGCTATCGCAACCAGTTCGACTTCGCGTTCAACGCGGATGGCGAGATGTTCGCCTACGACGCCGACATGGAATACGACTTTGGTTCGCCGTGGCATCGTCCGACGCGGGTCGTCCACGCGACCAGCGGCAGCGAGTTCGGTTGGCGCAGCGGCACCGGCAAGTGGCCCAGCTACTACATCGACAGCCTGCCGGAGCTGATCAACATCGGCCCCGGCTCGCCCGTCGGCGTCGAGTTCGGTTACGGCACCAAGTTCCCCGCCAAGTATCAGCAGGCGCTCTACATCTGCGATTGGACCTACGGCACGATGCACGCCATCCACATGGAGCCGTCCGGCTCCAGCTACAAAGCGACGAAGGAAGAGTTCGTCTCGCGCACGCCGCTGCCGCTGACCGACTGCACCGTCGGGAAGGACGGAGCCTTGTACTTCACCATCGGCGGCCGAGGCGCTCAGTCCGAGTTGTTCCGAGTCAC